>JABDFL010000004.1 GCA_013286575.1 Candidatus Omnitrophota bacterium | reverse complement strand
AAGGCGAAGGCATGGCCTACCGTGTCCTTTTAAACTTAGGGCTGGATTTAGGGAAATTACGCAATGAAGTCATGGAATTATTAGGCTCCGGCATTCCCGGTTACGGCCAGCAGCAGGAAACTGTCAAGACCGGCAAGACCCCGGCGATTGACGCCTATGGACGCAATTTGAATAAATTGGCCCGCGAAAGCAAACTTGACCCGGTGATCGGCCGTAAAAATGAGATCGAGCGCGTTATCCAGATCCTGTCCCGCCGCACCAAAAATAATCCGGTGCTTTTAGGCGAAGCAGGTATCGGTAAAACCGCCATCGTCGAGGGCCTGGCCCAGCAGATCGTTTCCGGGGACGTGCCGGAATTGCTGCGCGATAAAACAATTGTTGTTCTGGATTTGGCCATGATGATCGCGGGCACCAAATACCGCGGCCAGTTTGAGGAGCGTATCAAGGCGGTGATGGATGAGCTCAAGCGTTCCGGAAAGATAGTCCTTTTTATCGATGAGATCCATACCCTCGTCGGTGCTGGTGCGGCCGAAGGGGCCATTGACGCGGCCAATATTTTAAAGCCGGCCCTGGCCCGCGGCGAGATCCAGTGCATCGGGGCAACCACCATGGACGAATACCGCAAAAATATCGAAAAAGACGCGGCCTTAGAGCGCCGTTTTCAGACGATCATCGTGGAGCCGCCATCGGTGGATGAAACCATCCAGATCCTAAAAGGACTGCGTGACAAATACGAAGCCCATCACAGGGTCAAATATTCCGACGAGTCGCTGGAAGCCGCCGCGCGTCTTTCAGACCGTTATATTTCCAACAGATTTCTACCGGACAAGGCTGTGGATATTCTGGACGAAGCCGGCGCCAAGGCCCGTTTACAGGCCATGGTCGTTCCCAATGATATCAAAGAGCTGGAAGAAAAAATTGAACAGTTAAAAAAAGAGAAGGAATCCTACATCAAGATCCAGGATTTTGAGCGCGCGGCCAAGATGCGCGACCAGGAGCGCGAAGTTCGTGAAGAGCGCAAACGCGCGGAATGGATGCAAAAACGCGATGACGTCTCCTTGACCATTAGCGAAGATGACATCGCCCGTGTGGTTTCCCAGTGGACCAGAATTCCGTTAGTCCGCCTGGAGCAGAAAGAAAGCGACCGCCTGCTCAAGATGGAAGAGCAGATGAAAAAAGCAGTGATCGGCCAGGATGAGGCGGTCTCAGCCATTTCACGGGCGGTGCGGCGTTCCAGGGCAGGCATCAAAAGCCCGAGGCGTCCCATCGGTTCATTTATTTTCTTAGGACCGACAGGTGTCGGTAAAACTTTATTGGCCCGCATTTTGTCGGAATTCATGTTCGGCGACCGGGAAGCCTTGATCCAGATCGACATGTCCGAATATATGGACAAGTTCAATGTCTCCCGTCTGATCGGGGCCCCGCCGGGTTATGTGGGATATGAAGAAGGCGGCCAGCTGACGGAGAAAGTCCGCCGCCGTCCCTATTCCGTGGTGCTTTTGGATGAGATCGAAAAGGCCCATCCGGATGTCTTTAATTTACTGCTGCAGGTCTTTGAAGACGGGCAATTGACCGATAGTTTGGGGCGTAAGGTGGATTTTCGCAACACCATCATTATCATGACCTCGAATGTCGGGGCAGAGCATATCCGCAATGCCGGTTCTTTGGGCTTTGTCGCCCAGGCGGAAGACACATCGTACAACGCCGTCAAGGACCGCTTGCTTAATGAAGTCAAAAAAGCATTCAAACCTGAATTCCTGAATCGTATCGACGACATTATTGTGTTCAGGAACCTGACCAAGGCAGACCTGGCAGAGATCATCAAGCTTGAGATCAACGAAGTCATCCTGCGCCTTAAAGGCAGGGGGATTGATATCAGCCTGTCTTCCGAGGCCATGGATTTCCTGATGGAAAAAGGTTTTGACCCCTTATACGGGGCCAGGCCTTTAAAAAGGACGATCCAGCGGTACGTGGAAGATATGCTTTCCGAAGAAATTATTTCCGGACGTTTTAAAGAAGGCAGCAAGGTCACTGTTGTCCGTCAGAATGACAATTTGGTGCTAACTTAAAACCATGAGTTTTTTGGCTTCCAAAATTGCATCGTCTGCCAAGGAATGGCTCCGTTATGTCGGGCAGCTGACGCTATTATTGGCACAGACCGTGGCCTGTGCCGTGACGCCCCCGTTTAAGGGGTACCGTTCTTTGATACAGGCCCAGCGCATCGGGCCGGGCAGTTTTATCATCTCAGCCCTGGTCGCTTTTTTCGTGGGGATGATCATTGCTTTGCAGATGGCCTATCAGATGGTGCAGCTTTCCGCCGAGCTTTATATCCCCAACGTCATTGCCGTGGCCCTGACCCGTGAATTGACGCCGGTACTCACGGCCCTGATCGTTGCCGGCCGCATCGGGGCGGGCATCGCCGCGGAAATAGGCTCCATGGTGGTCACCGAACAGGTGGATGCGCTCAAGGCCTTTGCCGTTAATCCGGTCAAATACCTGGTGGTCCCGCGGTTTTTGGGGCTTATCATCATGCTTCCGGTTTTGACCGTGATGTCGGACATTATCGGCATCTGGGGCGGTTATGTGATCTGTGTGTTTAAATTGCATATCAGCCACGAGATGTTCTGGAAGATGACCTTCAGGGCGTTGAGCATGAAGGACATCATAACGGGACTGACCAAAACAATTTTCTTCGGCATGATCATCGCCATTGTCGGCTGCCATCAGGGCCTGACCGTCAGGGGCGGTGCCGATGGGGTGGGCAAAGCAACAACGACCGCGGTGGTGAGGTCTTTTATCCTCATCATCATGATGGACTGCTTCATCACGTTCATCTTTTACTTTTTACTTAATTTTTGATGGAATAAATAAATGATCGAAATACGCAACTTATACAAGGTCTTCGGCGCGCAGATGATCCTCAATAATATGAGCCTGACGGTGCGCCGCGGGGAGACCAAGGTCATTATCGGCCGCTCCGGTGTGGGCAAAAGCGTTCTTTTAAAGAATATCGTGGGCTTGATCCATCCGGACAGCGGTTCGATCAAGATCAACGGCACGGAAGTCACTAATCTTAAAGAAAAAGAATATGACCGCATCCGCATGGAGATCGGGTATGTGTTTCAGGGCGGGGCCTTGTTCGATTCCATGAGCGTCGGAGAAAATGTGGGCTTTGTCCTTAATGAGTTCATGAATCTTGATAAAAAGACGGTCAAAGATAAAGTCCACGATGCCCTGGGCCTTGTCGGCCTCAAGGATGTGGAAGATCTGATGCCTTCCCAGCTTTCCGGCGGCATGAAAAAGCGGGTGAGCCTGGCACGGGTGCTGTGCATGGAACCCCATATCATTTTGTACGACGAGCCGACCAGCGAAGTTGACCCTATTACTGCGGCTGCCATCAATCATTTGATCATTGAACTGCGCGACAAGCTTAAAGTCACTTCCATTATGGTCACGCATGACATGAATTCCGCTTATCAGGTGGCGGATTCGATCGCCATGTTTTACAGGGGGCAGGTCATTGCCGACGGCAAGCCGGACGAGATCAAGAATTCCAAGCATCCGGTGGTCCAGCAATTTATCCATGGTGATGCGCATGGGCCCATCACCGATGATGAGAGTTTGATTTTCGGCCATGTAAAATGAGGAGGAGAGCAAGGTATGTCTCGAGATAACGGACTGGAATTGAAGGTCGGCTCATTTGTGTTGATGGCGGCTTTGGCGTTTACTTTTTTTATCATTTCGATCAGCGATCTTTCTATTTTTGAGAAAGGCCGACATATCCAGGTCGTTTTCGGTTTTGCCAGCGGTTTGCGTGAGGCAGCGCCCGTGCGTTTGGCGGGGGTTGAGGTGGGCCTGGTCAAGAAACTGCAGGTCTTTACCGATGAGAATGACGGCAGGAAAACAAAGGTGCGGGTGAGTGTCTGGATCAAGGATGATATCGCCATTCCCGCGGATTCCAAAATTACCATCAATCAGCTGGGGATTTTGGGCGAGAAATACCTGGAGATCATCCCGGGCAATTCGATGGACAATATCAAGGATGATAGCGTGACCGTCGGGCAGGACCCTGTGCCGATTGAAAAGATCGCCGAGCAGGTGTCTTCCCTGATGATCAAGCTGCAAACAACGGTGGACAGCGTCAATACCGGCATCTTGACTGACAAAAATAAACAATCCCTGCAGGAGGCCTTGGCAGGCTTCGGTGCGGTGGGTACGGATTTAAAAGAAGGGCGCGGTACCTTGGGCAAGCTCTTGACCGATGAGTCTATTTATAATAATCTTGATGATCTCTCTTCGGATTTAAAAAGCAACCCCTGGAAACTGCTCTACCGCCCCAAACCCAGATAATAATGAAAACAAAGACAGTCTTCGTTTGCCAGAACTGCGGTTCCCAATCCGCGCGTTGGGTGGGCAAATGCCCCAATTGTGAGGAGTGGAATTCGTATGTCGAGGAGGTTTCAACTCCCCGGATCGATGTGAACAAGATCGCGGCGGGTTCAGTCATCGCCCCCGTTCTTTTAAAAGAGATAGATGTTTATAATGACAAGCGTTACCTGACGGGGATAGGCGAATTTGACAGGGTCATGGGCGGCGGCATTGTCCCGGGTTCCGTGACCTTGATCGGCGGCGATCCCGGTATCGGCAAATCAACCATTGTGTTGCAGGCCGGCTGTGCGCTCGCCCGCACGGGTCTGAAAGTTTTATACATCAGCGGCGAGGAATCTGTCAAACAAGCCAAGATGCGCGCGGACAGGGTCGCCCAGGCAGCCAACGGGAATTTTTATATCGTCAATGAAATTGATGTGGAAACGATCACCGGCTATATCCATCAATTAACGCCGCAAGTCGTGATCATTGACTCGATCCAGGTGGTGCATTTAGCGGAACTTTCTTCGTCGCCCGGGTCTGTGGCCCAGGTCAGGGAAAGTGCATCAGTCCTTACACAGCTGGCCAAATCGCGCGGGGTGGCCCTTTTCTTCGTCGGGCATGTGACCAAGGAAGGCATGCTGGCAGGCCCGCGCGTCCTGGAGCATATGGTGGATGGGGTTCTTTATTTTGAAGGTGAACGTTATTCGTCCTATCGGGTGCTTCGCGCCAACAAGAACCGTTTTGGTTCCACCAATGAGATCGGTGTCTTTGAGATGACGGCCTCCGGTTTGCAGGAAGTGCTGAACCCTTCGGAAATTTTCCTTTGCGAGCGGCCTGAAGGCTCTTCCGGTTCGGTGGTCGTGCCTATCCTCGAGGGGACAAGGCCTTTTTTAGTGGAGATCCAGGGCCTGGTCAGCCGCAGTGCTTTTGGCATGGTGCGCCAAAAAGCGCAGGGGTTTGATGCCAATCGCCTGGCCTTACTCGCCGCGGTTTTGGAAAAAAGGCTTGGGATGAATCTGGGGGACAAAGATATTTTTTTAAACGTCGTCGGTGGGGTCAAGGTGATGGACCCGGCCGCGGATTTGGGCGTCACCCTGGCGGTTGCCTCGGCGTTATTGGACAAGGTGGTGCCCCATGACACGGCCATCTTGGGAGAGGTCGGGCTTTCCGCGGAGGTGCGCAGTGTGGCCCAAATAGCCACAAGGGTCAATGAAGCGCAGAAGCTGGGGTTCACCCGCTGCATTGTCCCTAAAAATAATTTGAAGAATAAAAATGATTTTAAACCATCGAATATCCGGTTAATTCCGGTGGCAACGGTCAGGGAAGCATTAGATAAGTTATAAATATGACCCCGCCTGGCCAGTTGGCCAAGCGGCGGGGTCCAGTTAGGAGAGCCATGACATTATTATTCATCCGTATATTCTTCATATTTATCAGCGCCATTATCGGTTATCAGATCGGTATTATCAATCAGGCACCTATCGCCGGTGTTATTGCCTGTGTGGTGGGTGGGGCGCTGTTGATCGTGATTGAAGCCAATCTAAAGCAGGTGTCGGTGCGCGGGCTTACCAGCATGGTTTTCGGCCTTCTGCTCGGGATTTTTATGGCGAATTTGGTTTCAGACATCCTTTCCTTAATGCCTTTGGGGGATGTGCTCAAGCCCATCCTGAGGGTGGTTTTGACCCTGGTCTTTTCTTATCTGGGCGCGGTGATGG
Organism: Candidatus Omnitrophota bacterium; assembly: GCA_013286575.1. Classification (GTDB taxonomy): domain Bacteria; phylum Omnitrophota; class Gorgyraeia; order Zapsychrales; family Fredricksoniimonadaceae; genus JABDGZ01. Next base: position 49,387 of record JABDFL010000004.1, on the reverse strand, counting down.
CGCTGCGCGGCAAGGATGAGTTCAACCTTATTATCCCTTATGTGCGTTTTAAACGGCAGGATTTAAAAGACGGCGTGATACTTTTGGACAGCAGTGCCATTATCGACGGGCGCGTCAGTGATATTTTCAAGGCCGGTTTTTTGGCCGGCCGCCTGGTGGTGCCCCGTTTTATCCTGCATGAATTGCAGCGCCTGGCGGATTCCGAGGATGATACCAAACGCCAGCGCGGCCGCCGCGGCATGGAGATCTTAAAATCAATGCAGAAAGATCCGGCAGCGGATGTGCGCATCCATGAAGATGATTTGACCGGCAACGATGCCGTTGATTTGAAATTAGTCAAGCTTGCCAAGGTCATGGACGCCCGTATCTGCACGACGGATTTTAATTTAAGCCGCATTGCGTCCATCCAGGGCATTGAAATGCTTAATATCAATGATCTGGTCAATGCGGTCAAGCCGGTGGTTTTTTCCGGTGAGGAACTGGAGATTAAGCTGTTGAAGGAAGGCAAGGAAGCCAATCAGGCCATCGGCTATCTGGAAGACGGGACCATGGTGGTTGTCAGCGACGGACGCAGAGGTTTGGGGCAAACAGTCAAGGTCTATGTGACATCCGCCCTGCAAACCCAGGCCGGCCGCATGATCTTTGCAAAGATGGAACGACAATAAGCCTGTATTTTATTCGGCCATTGTATTTCCTTGTCCGGATCTAACGCATGCATCTTGAAATGAATAGAATGAAGACAGAGGTTATCATTGTAGCGGCAGGAGCAGGCAAGCGGTTAAATGCTAAGGCCCCTAAGGCATTGGTCCTGCTTAAAGGCAGGCCCTTGATTGCTTATTCGCTGGGTGTTTTTGAAAAGCACCCGGGCATTGACGGGGTGGTGATCGTCGGAACCGGTGGTTCTTTGGCCCGATTCATTCATTTGACGCGGGGCTTTAAAAAGGTGCGCGCGGTGGTGGCGGGTGGTGCTTTGCGTTCGGATTCAGTCAAGTGCGGCCTGCAGTCCGTATCGTCCGATACAAAGATCGTCTTGGTGCATGATGCCGCCAGGCCTTTTGTCGACCGTGCGATGATCGACCGTTTGTCGGCCGCGCTTAAGAAGAATAAGGCAGCCATTGTCGGCGTGCCGGTTAAATTTACTGTTAAGAAAGTTGATCGTAAAACATTAAATATTAAGGAAACCCCGGCGCGGGATTTATTATGGGAAGCGCAAACGCCGCAGGGTTTTCATAAAGACGTTTTGGTCAAAGCGCATGCGAAGAAGTTTAAAGAAGAGGCCACCGACGACGCCATGATGGTCGAGCGCATGGCCGGCCGTGTGAAGATGGTCATGGGAAATTATTGCAACATCAAGGTCACCACACCGGAAGACATCATTTTAGCCGGGCAATTACTGACAGGGCCAAAAATGAATTACAGGGTAGGCATAGGGCATGATGTGCATCGGCTGGAACTCGGGGCCAAGTTAATGCTCGGCGGCATTGAAGTGCCGCACACCCATGGGCTCAGCGGCCACTCGGATGCGGATGTGGTTTTACACGCCATTTGCGATGCCATTTTAGGTGCGGCCGGCATGGGTGATATCGGGGAGCATTTTCCGAATACGGATCCTCAATATAAGGGAGTTAAAAGTTCTATATTATTAAAGAAGGTCGTCCAGAAAGTCTACGGTGCAGGCTGGGCTGTTGAGAATGTGGATGTGGTGATTTTGGCTGAGGCACCGAAATTAAAGGAATTTAAACCGAAAATGAAGTATCATATTGCGCTTGAGTTGGGGCTTGACCAGTCCCAAGTCAATATCAAAGCCGGTACTAATGAAGGTTTGGGCTATATCGGTGCCAAAGAGGGCATTGCCGCTTACGCAGTGGTGCTTTTAAAAAAATAAAATCGGAGTGATGTATGATTACAGCCATATTGATTATCCTAATATTGATCGCCGTCATTAAAATTTTGACGATTTATATTATTTTTGCTGACGATATCAAGACGATCAAAGAACGTGATCCGGCGGCGAAATCTGCCCTGGAAGTGGTTTTGCTTTATACCGGTTTGCATGCCCTGGTCGTTTATCGGATGAGCCATCAATTATGGGCATGGAAGGTCCCGTTTTTACCCCGTTGGCTTTCCCAGGTGGGTCGTTTTTGGACAGGTATAGAAATCCATCCGGGAGCGCAGATCGGGAAAAGTTTTTTTATCGACCACGGGACAGGTGTTGTCGTCGGTGAAACAGCCATTATCGGGGACAATGTGCTTTTATATCAGGGCGTGACTTTAGGCGGCACAGGCAAGGAAACAGGCAAGCGCCATCCGACCCTGGGCAATAATGTGGTGGTGGGGGCCGGGGCCAAAATCCTGGGGAACATCACGATCGGGGATAATTCTTATATCGGGGCCAATGCGGTGGTCATCAAAAATGTGCCGGCCAATTCCACTGTTGTCGGGATCCCGGGGCGCATTACTAAACAAGACGGCCGTCGCATTGACATGGAATTGGCCCATATGCAAGTCAGCGATCCGGTCATGGAAAACATGTCAAAATTGCTCGGACGCATCAAGACCCTGGAAGCAAAAACAGGCTGTGAAGCGCCTAAGGGCGAGAATGACGTAGATTTCACCATTTAAGTTGAATCAAATTTATGCCGGTACAAATATATAATTCTTTAAGCGGCAAGAAAGAGGATTTCATCCCTCTTTCGGGCAATGATGTCAGGATGTACACCTGCGGCATCACTGTCTATGACCGCTCGCACATCGGGCATGCGCGCAGTTTGTATGTGTTTGACGTGATCCGCCGTTATTTGAAATTCCGCGGCTATAATGTCATCTTTGTCCGCAATATCACGGATATCGACGATAAGATCATCGACCGCGCCATCGAAACCAAGCGCTCTGCCCATGATGTCAGTGAAGAGCAGATCCGTTTTTATTACGAAGATTTAAAAGCCCTGGGAGTGGCACCGGGTGATGCCGAGCCTAAGGCCACTGATAATATCCCGGACATGATCACCCATATCCAGGGGCTCATTGACAAAGGCTTTGCGTACTCAATTCCGGGTGGGGATGTGTATTTTGATGTGCGCGCCTTCAAGGATTACGGCAAGCTTTCCGGCCAGAGCATTGACAAGATGCATGAGGCCGTGCGCATCGAGAAAGATTCCCAAAAAAAAGATCCACTGGATTTTGTTTTATGGAAATCGTCCAAACCCGGTGAGCCCGCTTGGGAGAGTCCCTGGGGCGGCGGGCGTCCGGGCTGGCACATTGAATGCTCGTGCATGAGCATGAAGCATTTGCATACGAAAACCCTGGATATTCACGCCGGCGGCCGCGATCTGATCTTTCCGCACCATGAAAACGAGATCGCCCAGTCTGAAGCTTTGACGAATGTGCATTTTGCCAATTACTGGATCCATCACGGCCTGCTGACCATCAATGGCCAGAAAATGTCCAAATCATCGGGTAATTTTATCACCATTGCCCAAGCCCTGGCCAAATACAGCGCCGATGAGATCAAAATGTTTTTCCTGTTTTCGCATTACGCCAGCAATATCGATTTCTCCGAGGAAAAGGTACTCGAGGCCCGCAAAGCGCTGGGGAAATTTGATGTGCTTTTTTACAGGGCTTCGGGCCTCCTGAAGGAAAAAAATATCGAACCGGTCCAGGCAGGCTTTATCAGCAAATACAAGCATGAATTCATCGAGGCCATGGATGATGATTTCAATACGCCCAAAGCTTTGGCGGCCTTGTTTAATCTGATCAATGATACTAATTTATACATAGATCAAAACAGTGATGACCCCAATTATTTAGGCGTCATTTATCACGCGGTGGACATATTGGAAAATCTGGCCCGCAATATATTCGGCTTGTTCCTGCAGGAGAAAGATAAAGAATTATCAGCAGACCTGAAAGCCCTGCTTGAGGAACGCGCCCAGGCCCGTGAGCTCAAGAATTTTAAGCGTTCCGATGAACTGCGCGTGCTTTTAAAAGAAAAAGGCCTGGCCGTCGAAGACGGCAAAACCGGCCAAACCTGGCGCTGGATTTGATGTTCCATTGTCATTCCCGAATGCTTTTGTCGGGAATCCAGACACGCATGGACGGCTGACACCGATATATTCTTATTGCTAAAAATCTTAGCTCATGCTGGAAACGTTGTTTCCCAATAACTTGGTCACGCATATAGTTGAGCCGAAAGCGAATAGTCAGATTTTTTATACGCAAAAAGAACATATCGGCATCAGCCTGCCAACGTTTTTTTCCTCTTTTTTGTAAAAAGGGGATCGGGGAGTTGAAGTAATGAGTGTAGTAACCAAACAAGATATTATTGAAGCAATTCGTAAAACGGCAAAGGAAAATGATGGGAAGCCATTAGGTAAGAATAAAGTTTTAGATGAAACAGGAATAAGGCCTTACGATTGGCAAAAATATTGGGCTCGATTTGGAGATGCTCAAAAAGAAGCAGGGTTTGCTCCAAATCAATTGACTATTGCATATACTGATGATTTTCTTATCAAGAAAATGATCAGTCTTATTCGTAAAATTGGAAGATTCCCTACATATGGAGAACTACGACTTGAAAAAAGAAATGATGCAGAATTTCCTGTAAGCTTTGGAGACGTATAAGTTAGAATAAAAAAGGCCGCGATGAACGCGGCCCAATGGATAATGCACTTCCCTCACTAAGGTAATTAAAGTATATCAGAAGTGGTGCTCTTTTCAAGAGAAATATGGTCTTAAGAAAGTCCCTTACGTTCATTCTTAAGGCCTTTAACGCCCCAGGCGGGATTCGAACCCGCATCATTTCCTTAGTGAAGGGAAAGCATTATCCAATTATGCTACCGGGGCGTTAATTGATAAATAGTATAATTATAATTTGATTATTAATCAATATTTATTTTTTATGGTTTAAATGATGAACGGCAAATTTATTACATTTGAAGGCTCCGAAGGCTCCGGCAAAAGCACGCAGGCGGCCTTGGTCGTGGAGTATCTGAAGTCGAAGAAAATGCCGGTGATGCTCTTACGCGAGCCGGGCGGGGTCAAGATTTCGGAAAATATCCGTAAACTCCTGCTCGATGTGAATAATACCGGCATGGGGGATGAGTGCGAGACCCTGCTTTATATGGCGGCACGCGCCCAGATGGTCAAGGAAGTTTTAGAACCGCAGTTAAAAGCTTCAAAGATCGTCTTGTGCGATCGTTTTTTAGACTCAACCATTGCCTATCAGGGTTATGGCAACGGGATTGACATTAAAACCATTGAGCAATTAGGCCTTTTTGCAACAAAAGGCATTGTTCCGGATCTCACGATCCTTTTTGATATCCAGCCTGAAAAAGGCTTAAGCCGTGCCGGAGCCACCAAGGACCGCATTGAATCGCGTCCTTTGGAATACCACAAGCGGGTCCGTAACGGGTATTTGGATTTAAGCAAGCAATACCCTGCGCGCATCAAGGTCGTGAAGGTTGACGCGGACAAGGAAGTAATTTTCAAAAGGGTAAAAATCTATATCGATGCTTTGTTGGGATTATGATAAACACGACACAAATCAACCCTGCTGTCATGCAGCGTTTTAGCCGCCTTGCAGCCAATCATCGCCTGGCGCATGCCTATTTGCTGGTAGGTCCGCAGGGTACGGGCAAGACCCAGACAGCTATGAGCTTGGCCCAATTGGTCAATTGTGAAAATGCGGCGCATCAACCTTGCGGAGAATGCCCATCCTGCAGGAAGATCGATTCCGGCAATCATCCCGACGTGCATGTGATAGGCAATGATGAAAGAGACAGTATCAAAATTGAAGACATCCGTTTTCTCTTAGGCCGGGCCCAGCTGATGGCGTATGAAGGAAAGACAAAGGTCTTTATTATCCGCAATATTGAGCTGATGACCCTGGAGGCAGCCAATGCGCTGCTCAAAACTTTAGAGGAGCCGGCACCCAATACCTTGATGGTCCTGACGACGAGCGTGCCCGAGGACAGCCTGGATACGATCAAGTCCCGCTGCCATGTCGTCAAATTTTTTCTTAAAAAGGAAATCATTCCGGACAACCCTAAGGTTTTAGATGAAATGCTTTTGAACCGTAATAATGATAATTTTCTAAAAGAGCTTTCAGCAGACCCGCAAGAGACGGCCCGGGCGTTGCGGCTTTTATTAAGTTTTTTTAGGGATGTTATCCTGCTTAAAAGCGGCGTGGCCAAAGCAGCCATCGTGCACCAGGGCAATTTAAAAGAAATTGAAAAATTTGCCGCGCGGAGCTTCGGGGATTTGACCTTGATCATCCGCCAAATCGTACAAACAAAAGAGCTCGTGGACGAAAAACTGAATGTCAAAATGTCCTTGAGCCTCTTAAGGGAGCATATATGGGCCAATTAGTGCAAATTAAATTAGGAGAATACCGTCCGGTTGTTTGGATGGATGCCAATGGCGTGGCGATACACCGCCATGATTTAGTGATTTTGGAAGTGGAACGGAATTTAGAATTCGGCAAAGTCATCTCAGACCCTGACAAGGCCTGTACCGGCAAGACCGAGGCTGCTGCTGGCAAAATCATCCGTTTGGCCAGTGACGGGGACCTGCGCCAGGTGGTCAATAATGAAATAAAATCCGTTGAAACTTTGAAAACCTGCAAAATCAAGGTTGAAGAAAGTAAAATGGACATGCAATTAGTCCAGGCGGAATATTCTTTTGATGCCACCAAGATCATCATTTTTTTTACCGCGGAAGGCCGGGTGGATTTCCGCAGCCTGGTCAAGGATTTGGCCAAGATGCTGCGCGTGCGCATTGAGCTCAAGCAGATCGGCGTGCGCGACAAGGCCAAGATCGTCGGCGGTTATGGTGTTTGCGGCCGGGAACTGTGCTGCTCTTCTTATATGAAAGATTTCCATCCCTTGTCCATTAAAATGGCCAAGGACCAGGGCCTGCCGCTCAACCCCCAGAAAATTTCCGGAGTCTGCGGCCGGGTCAAGTGCTGCATGGCGTATGAGTACCAGGTCTACCGTGAATTTGCCAGGACCCTTCCTAAAATAGGGGCCAAGGTCAACACGCCTGAAGGCGAACAGGGCCGGGTCATTGCCATGGACATTCTCAAGCATTATGTGACCGTTGATTTAGGCGAAGGCAAAATGGTCAAAGTCAACTATCCGCTGGGAAACCCAAACTAATAGATATTGTCATTCCCGCGAAAGCAGGAATCCAGACCATATATGAGCAAATTTTTTGTCACGACCCCCATCTATTATGTCAACGATGCCCCGCATATCGGGCATGCGTATACGACGATCCTTGCCGATGTCCTGAGCCGTTATCACCGCACCGCCGGTGACGAAGTGTTTTTTTTGACGGGCCTTGATGAGCATGGCCAAAAGGTCAAGCAGGCGGCCGAAAAAAGGGGGATGACACCCCAGGCGCATAGTGATGATTTGGCGCCGCGTTTTATCAATTTGTGGAAGACCTTAGACATTCAATACGATGATTTTATCCGCACCACCCAGGAGCGGCATAAAAAAATTGTCCAGTTGGTCTTGCAGCAGGTCAATGAGCGCGGGGACATTTATACGGATGAATACGAAGGCTGGTATTCCGTGGCCGAAGAGCGCTTCATCACCGATGCTGAATACGGATCAGGCCAGTTCCGCGATGTCAAAAAGATCAAAGAAAAGAATTATTTCTTTAAGATGAGCAAGTACCAGCAGAAGCTCATTGATTATATCCAGGCCCATCCGGATTTTATCCGCCCTGAACACCGCAAAAATGAAATGCTGGGTTTCCTGCGCCAGCCGCTTGGTGATTTATGCATTTCCCGTCCTAAAGCCCGCATGGATTGGGGCATTGAAATTCCTTTTGACCGTGATTATGTGACCTATGTCTGGTTTGACGCCCTGGTCAATTATATTTCTGTCCCGGGCTATGGCAGTGACGAGAAAAAGTTCAAGAAATGGTGGCCCGCAGATGTGCATTTGATCGGCAAGGACATTCTGACTACGCATTGCGTTTACTGGACCACCATGCTTTTTTCTTTAGGATTAGAGCTTCCCAACACCATTTTTGCCCACGGCTGGTGGCTTATCGGAGAGACCAAGATGAGCAAGTCCTTAGGGAACGTCGTCAATCCTCTGGATTTGATTGAGACCTACGGGGTTGACGCCGTGCGTTTTTATTTGATGCGCGAGATGGTCCTGGGGCTGGATGCTAATTTCACGCCGGATTCATTTGTCAAATGTTATAACAGCGATCTGGCCAATGATTATGGCAATTTGCTCAATCGCGTCAGCGGACTGATCCATAAGAACCATGACGGCATGGTCCCGGAACCCGGTCCATTGGCCCCGGTAGAAGAAATTATTAAAACGCAAGCCGATGAATTACCGCGCCGTGTCAAAGATTTGATCAATGGGTTTAAAGTCCAGGAAGCGGTGAGCTTAATTATGGTTTTTGTGCAGACGCTTAATAAGTATATGGAGTCCCAAGCGCCGTGGAAGTTGGCCAAAACAGATATGAAGGCGGCAAATCGTGTTTTATATACCGCGGCCGAAGGTTTGCGCATAGCAACGATCATGTTAGCTCCTGTCATGCCGGAAAAAACAGCCGAAGTATTGGATATTTTAGGTGCTAAAGATGCTCCGCCAGTGTGGGGAAAGCTTATGCCTGGTCTGGTCCTAAGGCCTCACTCGCCGCTATTTCCCCGGATCGAAGTGGAGAAAACCTGATATGTCTATCGAAACTATCAAGTGGATAAAGGGTTCTGCACGTATTATTGACCAAACTCTGCTTCCCAATAAATTTGAGTATATTTATTGCCGCGATGTAGAGACAATGTGGCGGGCGATCAAGCGATTGTCTGTGCGTGGGGCGCCGGCCATTGGTGTGGCTGCGGCTTTCGGCGTGCTTTTGGGGATCCAGAAATTTAAAGGCCAGGACAAGCCTAAATTCCTGAAACTTTTTCATAAGACTTGCGACTATCTGGCGACTTCCCGTCCGACAGCAGTTAATCTTTTTAACATGCTCAACGCCATGCGTGAGGTGGTCAATCAAAATCCGCAGGCCAATGTGGCTACTTTAAAGAAATTACTTTTCAAAGAGGCCATGGCCATCTTTAAAGCTGACCAGGAAGTTTGCCGCCGCATGGGAGACCATGGAGCAAAGCTCATCAAGAACGGGATGCGGTGCATGACCGTATGCAATGCCGGAGCCCTGGCCACAGTAGATTATGGTACGGCCTTAGGCGTTTTTTACAGCGCCAGGAAAAAGGCCAGGAAATTCAGCGTTTATTCTCTCGAGACCCGTCCTTTACTGCAGGGGGCGAGACTGACCTGCTGGGAGCTTTGCCGCCAGAAAATCGACACCACTCTTATCTGCGACAATATGGCAGCTTCATTGATGGCTAAAAAGAAAGTGGATATCATTTTTACAGGGGCAGACCGTATCGCTTCTAACGGTGACACCGCCAATAAAATCGGCACCTACATGCTGGCCGTGTTGGCCAAACACCACGGCATTCCTTTTTATATCGTGGCCCCGCGTTCAACCTTTGATCTGGCGATCAAATCCGGCAAGCAAATCCCTATCGAAGAGCGCAAAAGCGAAGAGGTCACGCATTTTGCGGGTGTGGCCACCGCTCCCAAAGGCGTTAAGGTCTACAATCCCGCTTTCGACGTGACCCCGGCTAATTTGATCACAGGCATTGTGACGGAATACGGCGTTATTCGTCCGCCATATATGAAAAATATTTATGAAACTCTCTCAAATCGGTGAATTCGGTTTAATTGATACCCTTAAAAAGTACGCCCCCGTGTCTAAAGCAGTGATCAAAGGCATCGGCGATGATACGGCTGTTTTGCCTTATAGTAAAAGCGAGTACCTGCTTTTAACAACGGACATGCTGGCCGAAGGCACGCATTTCACCCGCCGCATGCCGCCTGAATCCATCGGGCATAAAGCCCTGGCCTGCAATATCAGTGATATAGCAGCCATGGGCGGTTGGCCTACCTTTGCCGTGGTCTCCATCGGGATCCCAAAGAAATTATCTGTGAAGTTTATCAAAGATGTTTACAAAGGAATAGAACGCACGGCCCGGCAGTTTAATATCAGCATCGTCGGCGGTGACACCATAAAGACAGATAAAGTAGTGATCAATATTGCATTATTGGGTTTGGTGGAGAAAAAATGTTTAGTCACCCGCGACGGCGCCAAAGCCGGCGACTGGATTTTTGTGACAGGGCCTTTGGGGGGTTCTTTTAAAAGCGATCGCCATTTGAATTTCACCCCGCGTTTGCCCCAGGCAAGATTTTTGGTTGAGAAATTTAAACCTGGCGCTATGATGGACATATCTGACGGCCTGGCCGGAGACTTGAACCATATCCTCAAAGCCGGCAGGGTGGGAGCGCGCCTGGATTATGCCTCCATCCCGCGGCACAAGGGGGCTGGTTTATCCCAGGCGTTAAATGACGGAGAAGATTTTGAACTTTTGTTTACGCTGTCGCCCGTCAAAGCACGATCACTCATGGATTGGCAGGCCCGGGCCAAATCATTTTATTTTTATCCGATAGGTACAATCACCGCTGATGTTAAAGAAACAATTAAATCCAAAAGTTTCACTCATTTCTAACAGCGAAGAAGAAACCAAACTCTGCGCCCAGCGTCTGGCAGGGCAGCTAAAGCAGGGGGACATTGTTCTTTTACAGGGCGATTTGGGTGCCGGTAAAACCACCTTTGTCAAAGGGTTGGCCCAGGCACTTAAATTTTCGTCTAAAAAAGTCAACAGCCCGACCTTTGTGCTGATGAATTACTATAAGGCCAAGCTGCCGATTTATCATTTTGACCTTTACCGTCTGGAAAAGGCCGCGGAACTTGATACCCTTGATTTTGACGATTATTTTTACGGAGAGGGTGTCAGCCTCATCGAATGGCCGGAACGTTTGGGCAAAAACATGCCCAAGCAATATTATTTAGTGGAATTCAAACATAAAAGTGAACACCAGAGAACAATATGTATTTCTTGTCCTTCGAAACCTCAACCAAGACCTTCTCGTTAGCCCTGAATCAGGATGAGAAGGTTTTACGCTACCGGAATTTAAAATCCGCTGCTACGCTGGAAGACTCCATTTTACCGACCATGGACCGTATGCTGGATTCTGCGGGGATAAAATTCGATCAGCTTGGCGGCTTTGCCATTGCCTTGGGGCCTGGTTCTTTTACGAGCCTTCGGGTGGGGCTCTCCACGGTCAAGGCCTTTGCCATGGCCACCGGCCTGCCTGTTGTCGGTATCCCGACCCTGGACATTATTGCTAATGGTGTCACAATGGAAACCTGTGACGAAATTTGCGTCATCAATGATGCACGTCGAGGCAAGGTCTATGCCTGTCTTTACGGCCCCCATGGCCGTTCGAGCGATTATTTGCTGGCCACACTTGAAGAAGTCCTGGAGAAAGTGCATGGCAAGACGCTTTTTGTGGGGGACGCGTTGGCACTTTATCGTAAAAATATAGAAGAAGCGTATCAAAAATATTCTTCTAAAAAGAACAGCGCCTGTAAATGTCTTTTCGCCGAAGAAAAATGGTGGTATCCTCAAAGCCGTGTGATGGCGGCATTGGCTTACGAGCGCCTTCGCCATAAGCAATACGATGATGCCGCAAGCCTTCAACCCTTGTATTTATACTCACAGGACTGTCAAGTGAACCCTAACGTAGCGACAACAAAGGAATAGGGCATTTTGGACGTTAAAATCCTCAATTTCGAAACAGTCACCCATCCGCCGACCTGGTGCGACATAGACCTTAAAGCGCTCGCCTATAATTTTGAACAATTGCAGAAGCTCGCCACCAAAAACATGTCGCATTCCTTAGGCATTATGCCGGTCATTAAAGCAGATGCTTATGGCCACGGGATGATACAGGTTGCCGAATGTTTGGACGCTTGCGGCTGCAAGTATTGGGGTGTTTCCAACGTCAACGAAGGCGTGACCCTGCGCGCGGCCGGTTTCAAGCAGAAGATTTTATTGTTCGAATCCACCCTGGTCGCAGAGGCCAAGGACATTGTCGAGTATAAACTGACTCCCACTGTCTGCGCTTTGGAAATGGCCCATGCCTTGGACCATATTGCGCATCATGCCGGCATCCAGATCCCCGTGCATATTAAAATAGACACAGGTATGGGGCGTTTGGGGGTCAATGAAGATCAGGCGCTTGTGTTTGTGGACACCTTACGCCAGCAGTGCCCTAATTTGGTGCTGGAAGGCATCTATACCCATTTTCCTGTCGCTGACTCAGACCGTGACTTTACCTTGGGCCAGATGCGCCGTTTCCGTGATATGGTTTATTCCCTGGAAAACCAGTTCATTACTTTTTCATTTGTGCATGCCGGCAACAGCATGGGGCTGGGGGATTATAAGTCTGATCTTTTTAATCTGGCCCGCCCCGGCATCATGCTTTACGGCGTTTATCCCCTTGAGGATTTAAAAAAGAAAGTCCCTTTAAAGCCCGTGATGTCGGTCAAGGCCCGCATTATATTTGTGCAGACGATAGCCAAAGGAAGAGGCATCAGCTACGGACATACTTTCAAGGCCAAGGAAGATATCACGGTCGCTGTTTTGTCCATTGGCTACAGCAACGGTTATTTGCGCTCCCTGTCCAACAAAGCTTTTGTGCTGGTGGCAGGCGTGCGCTGCCCGGTGGTAGGGCGCGTGACCATGGACCAGATCATCGTGGATGTCACTGCAGTCACTCTTTCAGGCCGTATCCCCAAAATCGGCGACGAAGCTGTCATCATGGGCGACCAAAAAGGCGAGACCATTTCAGTGGACGAAGTCGCCCATTGGGCCGACACCATCAGCTACGAAATCCTCTGCTCCCTAGGCAACCGCCTGCCCCGTGTGTATCATTCTTAGAATATTTAATTTTAAAATATAAACTATTTTTTGTTACATTTATAAAGCATTGAATATAAACAGCTTGTGCGATCCCCATCAAAGCATGATTATTTGATTTTTTCCCTGCACATGTTATCCTTTATTAATCCTTTTTTACAATTAAAATTTTATTTGTGAGACCGATCATCATTTTCCGACGCTTTTTGGCCCTTTGGGTCTCAATCAGTTTTTTGGGAACATCAATATTCCTGCCGCCTGCCCATGCCCAATCTGTTGATATATCCGGCTTGTCATTTTTCTTACCGAAACCGGGAACCAGAGTAAGTTTAAGTCCGGCTTTTAAGCCTGTTTTGATCAAGGGCCTGAAAGTCCATCCTGAAAATCCCTTCATGTTTGATTTTATCGTAGATCCCGGCGATGAAAGATTAAGCGCTGACAATTTTAAGAAAGTGTCCCAGCGCATGGTTAATTATTTCCTGGCTTCTTTGGCGACACCTGAAAAGGATCTTTGGGTCAATCTTTCCCCGGTCGAGAAAAACCACATTATCCCGGATACCTTGATCAAAACAGAACTTGGCCGTGACCTTTTGGCAGAAGACTACATGCTCAAACAAATCACGGCTTCCCTTATTTATCCGGAGAGCAATTTAGGTAAAACATTTTGGAACAAAGTGTATACGCAAGCTTACCGGAAATTCGGCGTTACCCAGGTCCCGGTCAATGTATTTAATAAGGTATGGATCCTTCCTGAGAAAGCGTCGGTATTTGAAAAGGGCAATACGGTTTACATTGTCAATGCGCATCTTAAGGTCATGCTTGAAGAGGATTATTTGGCCCTAAACAAATTGGGCGAGAACATCAATGCGCAGAAAAATAATACTGTCAGGAATCTATCCAAGCAGGTCTTACGTGAAGTTGTTCTCCCTGCCATAGAGAATGAAGTCAATGAAGGCAAGAATTTTGCGCCGTTAAGGCAAATATTGTACGCCCTCATCCTGGCCCAATGGTATCAGGACGTTTTTAAAAAATCGGTCCTCAATAAAGTTTATTCCGGGCGTAATAAAGTCGCGGGTATTGATCTCAGCGATCCAAAGAATAAAGACCGTATCTACCATCAATACCTGTCTGCCTATAAGAAGGGTGTCTTCAGCTATATTAAAGAAGAGATGACCCGGTCAGGCCAGCAGCCTGTTCCCAGGAAATATTTCTCCGGCGGTTTTGTAGATCAACAAATTCTACGTGAACCCGCAATGGTTACGAGTTTAGATGTCTTAGGAGATGAACAAATATATGATATGCGGGTTGATATTCGAAGCGTTACTTCAAGTGAGCCACCCAAGGCGCTTTATCACGGGAAACGATTGCGGATTATAAACGGCCCTGAGGGGGTTATTGCCAATTTACAAAATCCAGAAGGGAGCGGGGTTGTCACTGATGTAACTCTTGAAGCTTTCTTATCTGCTATTAAGGGGACGGCTCAATTAGCGTTAGGCAAAGGAGGGCTTGGTTTTCTGGCGGGAGAAACCTACCAAGCCTATAGCGAGTTATTGCCAAATTGGAATGCCGCAGGCGCTATGCCGCTTTATAGCTATGACAAGAATGGTGTCGAAGTTGATTGGGACCACCAAGAAGGGGTCCATCCTGTTATTGTTCAAGATGGAAAAGGAAATAACCATGCGCTTTCCATTGATGTGGATTTCAAAGGGAAAAAAGAACGTGCTTATATCTACTGGGTCGATGCTAATGGGACTCCTGTATTTGGTATCAAACAACGCAACCTGTTTAAAAGGTTGTACCCGGGAGGCGACGAACAAGTCATACAATATGGTTTTATGGGTAAGGCTTATGTTGAACTTTGTTATGCTTTAGGCATTGCTCCTCGCATATTACGATTAAGCGAGCCACAATTAATTTTTGTCATGACGGCCGTATTGAACGATATTGATGCAAAAAGACAAAAAGGTGAACGGAGCATTTTTGCTGAAACCAAGTTTTTAATGACAACTCATACACCTGAAGCAGCGGCATTACCTGTTTGGAAGGACGTTGGTAAGCTAAAAGACTTGGTAGGTGCTGATCTTGTGCGAGACGATATTATATATAACGGGCAAGTGAATGCAGCTGGAGCTATGGGCCATCATGCGCATATGATCAATGGTGTTTCGTTGGAGCATGCTGATGTTACCCGTGAAGCAGTTTTGCCCGGTTTTGCGGACAAAACAACCGGTATCCAAAATGGATCTTTGCCGTCCCTGTGGCGCTCTGATGATCTTAACAGACTCATTTCAAGAAAAGGGATAGCAAATATTACCGGGAAGGATCTGTTTGATATAGGATCAAACCAGAAATACAAGCTAAATGAATATTTGAGAGGTATGGGATTGGAGGGTTTTGCTGACATTCACAAGCGGCCATTATTTGGCGCTGTTCGAAGGATGGTAGAATATAAATCTCAGGCCCTGTTCATTCCTATGGTCAGGTGGATTGTGGGAGACCCAAATAAAGTGTACGACTCGCCATTAGGGCCAAGGAAGGGGCTCGGAGCAAACCTTTTATTGGCTGGCGAAGCTCTTGATGGTGTAGCCCCTGAGTGGGTGAGTGCATTAACACAGCTGTCCCTGGAACCTGATATTAAAGGAAAATTTGTAATCATTGAAAGAACAACAGGAACAGAATTCATGAAATTTGCAACATCAGCAACTGATTGCTGGTTGGTCATGCCATGGCTGACCCGGGAGGCATCTGGTACAAGTGATGAACGAGCGGCTTTAAATGGCCACCCATCTATTGCTACGGCGACTGGAGGCCCATTGGAATGGATCAAGCCCGGAGTTAGTGGATGGTTAGTAAATCCTTTTGATTTTGAACATGCGAAACGCAATGGTGAACATAGTGCTGAATTTCGCAGAATTATATGGGCGTTTCAACACAAGGAACAATGGGCACTGACCCGATTTTATGAAGAAGGTCGGCGGCAGTTTGCCGCATATATGCAAGAATTCGTTGACATGTATCGAAATCCTGGAAATGGACAACGATATCAAGTGATGGAAGAGGCTTTTCGGGCCGCTCATCAAAAGGTATCCATTTATCGTATGATTAATGAATATGGTATTGCTTTCGACGTTTTAAATGGAGGCAGTGCCAATCCCATTGCAGAGTTTGAAAAAAGACGTGCCCATTTTGAAGAACAGTGGGATAAAGAAGAAAATTGGGAACATGAACCCCCACCAATAGAGATTAAAGCTGGGGAAACCCCGCCACTATCAATTGACCGTGATGAAGCATTGTATTTGCTAAATGAAATTGGAGGGCCATTTGTTTGGAAGGATAATAAGGGTGAAGAAGTATATAAGAATGGCAATGGGTTAAGTCCTTTCCTTGAGGCATTCGGTGACATCACCCCCTTGGAATTTCACAATCGTCCGGGGAGTGCAGACATATTATCTCATCTTAATTATCTTTATGGTGAAAGTCCCGTATTAGCTCCCTTGAAAGAAAGTTTGAGAGAAGAACTTAATGCGCTTAAACAGGAGCCTGAGACACGAGGCAAAATAAAGCTAACTAAGAGAGCAATGGACAAGCTGTTTGATTTTGTCCAAGAGCTCGAGAAAGTTGAAAAGACCGGTCAATCTTTAGTAGTGGGGGTTTCTGATACAGCCATGAATATTCCCGGCGGTATCAAGCTCAGCAACATTCCTATGGACCGTCAAGGTCGCGTCATGACGGATGTTGTCAGCGATAAGGCCCTCGAAGACATGGTTTTAAACTCACGGGGCCTGCGTGGAGTTATTGTCGGCATTACCCCCATTGCCGATCTTCTGAATTTTATCCAATAATAACTTTCCTGTAACAGGCTTCCGGCCCCAGCCGCGTTTAAAAATTCCTGAAAATAATAAAGAGGGCCATGAGGGTAAAGAGGATGGGTGTGAGCCATGCGCCTTCCCAAGGCAGCAGGGCTTCGCCTTTGGCCAGGGCCAGTCCCACCGCGTCGGAGACGTAATAAAGAAATCCGATGACCAGGGCAATGGCAATGGAGGTAAAGGTCATTGCTTTGCGTTTGCCCACGGACATCAGGGCAAAAGGCAGTCCGATCAAAACAATGATAAAATTGCGTAAGGGGAAGGTGATCTTCTCATGCATATCAACCCGCAGGTTATTGACCGTCTTAAGCGCCCCGCTGCCGGCAAAGCGTTTGATATAAGCATGCAGTTGCCGCAGGTTCATCGACGAGATGTCCATCCTTTGCCTTAAGAAATCCTTAGGGGTTTCCCTGATGTCCATCAATTTTTCCGCGTACATCCGGATATCGCTGGGAGGGGCATTGGGCAAAGTGCTGGTATAGGTTGTTATCTGGCAGTTAAAGAATTTCCAGTCAATGCCTGTCCATTTGCCTTTGAGGGCTATGATCTTCTCGATCAGGTTTTGATGGCGGTCATGGCCGATGATGGTAATGCCGTCTAACTCACTGGTGTTGGGGTCAAAAGTATCGATAAAAAACAGCCGGTTTCTAAGTCCGTAGAAAGTAAGATTGTGGATCGGCGGCAGGCCGCGGCCTTTTTGGGAAGGCACGACTTTAATTTCAGTGTCGCGTATCTGCTGGTTGACCATTGAGGATTGCGGCACGAATTCTTCATTGACTAAGAATACAAAGACCGAGACGAGCATGGCAAAGACCAGTGCCGGACGGGTGATCTGCCAGAAATTCATGCCGGAGGCACGGATGGCGATGATCTCATTGTGCGCGTTGAGGCTGCTATAGGTCCACAGCGTGGAGATGAGCCCTGCCATGGGAGAGGTTTGCACAATGATCGACGGCAGGAATGAAATATAATATTGCGCGATCACCTCCATCCCCACTTTTCTGGCGATAAAATCCTGCAGATTGCTGAACAGATCGATCATGATAAACAAAAAAGCAAAGGTAAAGACGGTCCCCGCGAATATTACCAGGATAGATTTCAGAATATAGCGGTCTAGGATGCGCATAATCTCATGCCTAACGGGTGCATAATTTCCAGTTAAAGAAAATGGCCACGGCGAGTGCAACGCCATTGGGCACCCACATTAATAAAATGGGGTTTAAAACATTTTGAGAGGCCATGCCCTGGCAGGCCAACGATAAAATGTAATAAGGGGCGGCGAATAACAAGGCATACAAAAGATTGGCGGATTTGGCGCGACGGTTGGTGATGGCTGCAAAAGGAAAGCCCAGGAATATAAATATCAGCGGCGACAATGACCATGCCAGGCGGCGGTGATATTCGGCGATCAGGGGAGAGGGATCAATGGACATCCTGCGCAGGGTTTTGATCTTATTGTGCAGTTCCCGCAATGTCATGGCTTTCGATTTTTTCTCAGTGCTTGCTTTCTTTTTGGAAAGATCCATCCTGATAAAAGACGTCTGGAAATTGAGTTTATAAAAATTATTGGGATTGCTTAAGTCAGGCTCATCGGATGTGCCATCAATGAGCTTGAGCATCAGCTCGTCCTTGCCCGGGACATGGACAAATTCACCTTGTTCGGCAATGATGGTCTTGGTGGGTTTGCCGGGTGCCGGCTCATAGATCCTGACCCCGTATAAAAGATCATTGTCCATCCGGTAAATAAAGATGATGTATTTATCAAAGGCATTGATAAAACTGCCGGGCTCAAGCATGGCTGAAGGGTCCTGGCTGCCGGTTTCCTGCAGGATGCGTGTTTGGGCGTCATAAGCTTCAGGGATGATACGGTCATTGAGGAGATACACCACCAGGCATAAGGCAATGCCTACGACGGTCAAGGGGACCAAAAGACGCAGCAGGTGAATGCCTGAGGCGCGCATGGCCAGAATTTCATTTTCCGCGGACATATGCCCCAACGCCAGGATCACCGTGATTAGGCAGGCAATGGGCATGGTATAGCCTAAGAGGATGGGAATATAATATAGAAAGACTTGGCTCATCGCTGTCAGGGACACGCCGTCATTGATGACCTTATTGGCCAATTGCGGTAAATACCCCAGCAGAAAAACGCTGGTCAATACACTGAGCGACAGCGTAAAAGGCTGAAGGCATTCCCTTAATATATAATTCCGTAAGATACGCATATTAAATAGTTATACTGAAAGTCAACGCTCCAACCCTGGCAGCACCGGCTGATTTTAAGGTTTCCGCGGCGCTGTGCACGGTAGCGCCTGTGGTAAAAAGGTCATCAACAAGCACGACACTTTTACCTTCAACTTCCGACGGATTTTTTATTCTAAAAGCCCCTTCCATATTTGTCCAGCGTTGTTTTGCCCCTAATTCCGTCTGGCTAGATGTCATTTTCTGGCGTATCAACAGGTCCTCTGAATGTGAAATTCCGTAGTGCCGGCTTAAGGCAAGACTCAAAAGAGCAGATTGATTGTACCCCCGTTCCCGCAGTCTCACCGGATGCAGGGGGATGGGAGCGATCAAGTCAAACAGCTGCACGGGAACATGATGGCGGTCGATGAAATCAATCATTAAAGGGACAAAGGTTTTACTGAGGGATGTTTTGGAATTGTATTTAAAAGCATGGAGCAGCTTTTGGGCTGGTTCATTATAAAGACAAACCGACCATGCCTGGTCAAAAGCAAATGAGCCGGATGTTGATTGCCGGCTAAAGGGGTTTGGATTAAAGGCCAGGGAGCCCAGGCAATGAGGGCATAGCTGTCGCTGGTGGCGGCTATTAAGGAATTGCCGGCAGAGCAGGCAATTGTCAGGGAAAATAAGTTCAAAAGCTCCCTGTAAAAAGGCTTGAAGCATGACGTATGTTACCATATTTATATTGTACATCACATAATTATAAAACTACAACCAAACAAACCAGCCTTCCTTCTAGTCAGTTTTTAAGGTTCAAAAGGTCTAAAAGTGGCAGAAAGTATATAGATAGTTTATACTTCACTTATGCGGAGTTATATGTCATTGCGAGGCCTGTTTTTTAGGCCGGGGCAATCTTTTATCATTTTATTGGTATTTTTTGCTAATACAATTGGTCCTATACCTCAAGTCAAGGCAGATGAATTTCGTCTGCCTGCGCCTGGGGTAATGGTGTATTTGAGTCCTGTATTTAATCCGCCAGTCCTTAAAGGAATCAAAGTCCATCCTGACAATCCATTTCGTTTTGATTTTATCTTAGATAAAGGTGACAGCCAATTATCTAATGACGCTCTCAAAGATGAATCTAGTAGGTTGATTAAGTATTTCCTTGCCTCTTTAACCATTCCTGAAAAAGACCTCTGGGTCAATCTAAGTCCTTACGAAAAAAACCGCATAGTCCCAGAATCATTTGGCCAGACTGAGATGGGCAGGGATTTACTGGCCGAAGATTATATGCTCAAGCAGGTAACGGCCAGCCTAATCTATCCTGAAGGGGAGATTGGTAAGAAATTTTGGAAACGTATTTACGAAGAAGTTACGAAAAGATTTGGTACAACGAATATCCCCGTCAACACATTTAATAAAGTTTGGATTGTGCCAGAAAAAGCTGTGGTATATGAGAATGCTAAGGCTGGTACGGCGTATGTTGTTGAAAGTAAATTGAAGGTAATGCTTGAGCAAGATTACCTAGCACTCTCTCACAATGTCATTCCTGCGAAAGCGGGAATCCAGAACACGAGTGCTTTAGGCTCCCAAATCGTCCGCGAAATCGTCATCCCCGAATTAACAAAAGAAGTTAACGAGAACAAAAATTTCTCTCAATTACGCCAAATTTATAACAGTCTCATCTTAGCCACTTGGTACAAAAATAAAATTAAGGACTGTATTCTAGAGCAGGTGTATGCCGATAAGAAGAAGGTGGCTGGAGTGAATATTGATGACCCGCAAGAAACGCAAAAAATTTATCAACGGTATTTACAGGCGTTTAAAAAAGGTGTTTATAACTATATTAAAGAAGAACAAGACCCTGTGACTCAAGAGACTATTCCAAGGAAATATTTTTCGGGTGGGGTATTGCTTAATATGACAATCTTGAAAATTGATTCGGCCATGATAATTTTGCATCAATGGAACATGCCTTCCGGTAATGATAGTGAAATAGTTAATGTCAGAATTGACCCAGCGATGAGTGCATCATTGGAGTATAGAGATGGTATTGTTTTATATAGTCAATTACAAAATGGACAGTTAGTTATTAGTAAAGAGTTTGGTTTAATAAGAATTAAAAAATCGGGAGATAAAATTTATTATCAGCCCATTTTTTTCACAGATTATATCGCTACAGATAGAGGGAGAGGGGTTGTCCCAGCTGAGTTTGTTTTAAATCCGGCAAGTGATTCATTTTATTGGATTGTTAGTAAGGGACGTATTGATTATATTTCCAAAGAAGCTTACAAGATCGCTCAAAATCGTGGGCAGGGTCTTTTTAATAGAGAATATTTGGCTTTAAAAGTTGCTTTTGAAGTTTTTAGGTTACGTATAAGAGGTTTAAGTGAGACAGCGCAAAGGTATCAAGCCATTTTAAATAGTGTGATGCCAGGAACGGAGCCGGTGGAATCAAAGCTTGATACCTTAGCAAGTCTTTTAAAACAATATGAAGTAGAAACGCAAAAACATGAAGAAGTATTAGAAGTTATCCGAACGTTGATCCAGAGAATATATTTTGAGACACAGGATGACTTGGTCAAAACAGGTGTTTTTAATTATCTTTCGTCGGCTGCCAAAAGCAGTTATGAAGAAAGCCCTTCTTTTATGTTTACCGGGAAAAGTGTTTCAGCTGACGTTGGATATTATTGGGTTACGGAATTGTTGAAATATGGCATAGCGAATTTGAACACCGCTGAAAGTAATTTGTCACTGACTTCTTACAAACACCCAGTAATTACCTTCAATGTTTTGTTTCCACATAGCCATCCAAACTTTATTTATGATAATTTTTCAATACAATATTTTGAAACTAAAAAGAATGTTGAAGCAATGCTTCAATTGGCTGATAAATTTTCAGAAAAAGTGATTCGAGCTTTGAGTGTTCAAAATCTTAAACCAGACTTAATTATTGGTGTCCCGCGATTAAACGGTCAGCAAAATCAATTAGATCCTTTGTTAATGGTTTTATCAGAAAAATCCCATATTTCAGTTGGTAATTCATCTGTTGTAAAAATAGATCGGAGAAGAGAACAGAAGTTAGTTAAAGGTCTGTTAAACAAGGCTTTAAATGTGATTGATGCTTATGAAATTAAAGATTTAGATCAAATAAGAGGGAAAACGATACTGCTTGTGGACGATCATTGGGGGACGGGTTTTACTTCCACGGAAATCCGGAGAAAATTATTGGATGCTGGAGCCAAGGAAGTGATCATTGTGACGTTATCGGAATCTGTGCCTAAAAAAGATACGGAACTGGAAGTGAGGATTAATGAAACAAGTGAAACACTTTTTAGAGAGATAGGAATTGTTCAAAGGCTAATGAGACCACCGTTGGTAAATAAATGGGTTCGTCATGCAGTATTTATCTATTCTTCCACAAAGAAAGCACATTTTGAGACAGCGGTTTTAAACGATATAAACAAAACTATTTTGGATAGTATATTTGCGAATAATGTTGTTGAAGAATGGGCTTTATTGTTAAGAGAAGGCCTTATTACCCAATCAGATTTGGGAAGAAGGGTCCAACGGTTGATATTAATAATGGCGGAAAGTATGTTGGGGGCCGTAATTAAAGGGCAGGCTAAAACTGAAGAGAATAAAGAACTCATCAAAGAATTAATATCCCAAAAACCATTAAACCAGATTTTACACGAAAAGGGACAAGACATCTCAGACGGATTGATGTTTTTTGAGGCCAATGCTTTGTTAGATCATTTTTCTGGGAATATTTATGATTCAACGGACGGCAGAATACTTGGTAGGGAAGAAGCAAGAGCTAATATGAATTCCCGTTCACGATTTTATTTTTTTGATGAAACTTCAGCCATCTCAGTTCAGAACTTAAAACCTGATGAAGCAATGGTGTCTAATGATAAAAGCCCTGCACA
This sequence comes from Candidatus Omnitrophota bacterium, assembly GCA_013286575.1. Classification (GTDB taxonomy): domain Bacteria; phylum Omnitrophota; class Gorgyraeia; order Zapsychrales; family Fredricksoniimonadaceae; genus JABDGZ01. The sequence goes on along the minus strand of JABDFL010000004.1, from coordinate 26,555 downwards.
AGAAGAATATCGGCTTAGGTGGATTGAGCATCAAGGTGTGCACATATTGCCCATAGGTGAGACTTTTGATGGGGGGCGCATACTTAGACAATTGGTGACCGACGCGCGTAGGTCCATACTCATAGATATGTATTCATTCCATGATAATTCCGTATGGGATTTATTAAAACAAAAGGCTATAGAAGGAATAGAGGTTAAAGTCATTATAGGTAAGAATGTCAAAAGACTCACTAAGAAACAATCAGAATTAATTCAATCGATACAAAAAGAAGAAATCAATAATCTGCAGATTATTTTTTATCGGCCAGAAAGAAACCGTCAATTTGTGATGGCAGCACCTTCTCCAGATGATCATAAAAAATTGATAATAATCGATGGACAATATGTTTATATAGGTTGTGATAATTTAAGCTTCTTTAGAGGAAGAACAGCAGGATTAATCGTTCATTCTATTCATGGCCTGAAAGAATTTGAGGACATATTCTGGGAGAATTGGTATTGGGCACATGGTCAAAGATATGCTTTTAGAGCAACCAAGAATCCTTGGGGACAAATATTGCGAGAACGTTCTATTGAAGATAATACACGTTTTGCTTATATCCAGGAAATTCTTAAAGCAAAAAAGAGGATATATATTTCACAATGGCATTTGAACGATGATCTTATCGTCCAAGTTCTTAAGATGAAACTCAGGAATGATCCCAAAATAGATATTAGGGTTTTGCTAAATGGGGTAGAGAAAAAATTTCAGTTGTTTCCATTATATATTCCCTACGTTAGAAGTTTGCCAGCCTACGATAAATTACAGAGTTCCAGTGTGCCTGTTAGATGGAGCAACCCCAAAGGTCTTTTTGATCATCGTAAGTTGCTTATAGCTGATAATACAGTAATTACAGGGAGTTCAGATTTGACACCCAGGGCGTATTATGGTAATCAGGAATTGGGAATCAGGCTAGAGAATTCTCAGTTGGCGGAGTATTTTTCCAAGATATTCATAGAGGATTGGGGTGTTGCTGAGAATCGTGACGGAAACATTCAAGAAAAAATCACCAGTTATTTTATAAATTGGTTTTCAAGAAAAATACAAAGAGCCAATACTTTTATTGATCTTTATTTAACTGACTTTTCAGAGACCACTGTTAGATGGTATTTTTTTCTTATAGGGAAGGCATCACGTTTTATAAAAAAACTCTTTGGATTTGATTTAAAAGAATTTCATGAGGCCACAGAAGTACTTTATAGAGGCGTTGACGGAGAAGAGCTTGAACGTATAAATGATAGGGGCGAATTAATGCCTTCAATATTTGGCGCCAAAAACAATATTTATACTCACATGGGTGTGTTTTTGACAACTTCTTACCGTAAAGCCTTTAATTACGCTACCATAAAAACAATGAGGAATTCAGGTAGCTACGTCTTAACCTTGGGGATTCAAAGACAGCAAAGACTCTTTCATCTTAACGGCGTTGGTGAAAAAGAATATGAAAAGTGGGTTCAGTTGAATTTTGGCGGAGCTCATGAAGATCTTTTGCCTGTATATCTTATGATGCATCATTTTGATGGTTATTATTTTGAAAGGTACCCGAGTGTTTCCACGGTAGTCTTGATACATGGCCGTGATTTAGAACTTCTTAAAGTAGATTCAATTAATGAAGAGGCCGGCACGGATAGTTCAACCCAAGGCAAGAAAAATGTCATTGATCAAAATGGCTTCATCGATGGGAGTGTTTATGAAGAACAGTTTATTAAGAATGAACGGACTATGTCTAGAGAGAGGCCTACCGTCGTTTTTGATATGGATCATACAATTCTCGATAAGAGAAGGACGTTTCTTGGTTCCGTATCAATTATAAGACCCGGCATCATTGATGAATTGAATAAATTGAAGACAATGGGATATCGGCTTGTTTTGTGGACCCGTTCACCCAAAAAAGCTGTCAGAAAATATTTATTATCCAACAGTGAAATGTATGGTTTATTTGAATTGATTATTACAGGAGATAATGGACTATCAGCCTGGAATCCAGGAGTATCAAATAGCGTTAGAAAGGAGTATTATCAAAGTTTATTCAAAAAGTATAGTGAGAAGTACAATGAGTATAAACCGATTGGTTTGTTTAAATATCGACTGCTTGTCGATGATAAAAGCGATATTTTTGGTGGTGCTTCTTCTTACGTTATTAAGCCTTTTTTAGATAATAAGGTAGATACCGAACCTATTGATCAACTGGCCAATCGAATAGATGCAATGGTTAAATTTCCGAGGATTGAGGTAACAAGTCACGATGCTTGGAAAGAGCTAACAGATGGAGCCATGACTGCTAAAGGGGGTATCGACCTAACCCCTGCCAATATGAATTTACAGACACAAAACAGTGGAAGTGAAATTAGATTTCATTTAGACCCAGCCATGCTTCAGCAACTTCAAAATGCTCCAGGTTTTGTGCCGGTGATTATTAATATCCAGCCACTTAAGAGTCTTTCCCAATTTCTTGGTTTGACCCAAAGTACTACACTTAAATAAGATTAAGTTTTTATAGCGAATTTCTACCTAAACAGTAACTTAAAGGGCGTTTTTGTATTCAAAAGATGATTTTCAAAGATAGCTCCACATAACTTGACAGACAACATAGTGTTACCATATAATTAATCGACTCAGGAGAGATTTTAAAGGACCAATTAACCAGGGGGCATATGCATAAAAAATTTGCTTTAGCGATGATGATGGTTTTATCTTTCACACCCCTGGTCATGGCTGAGTACCCATCAGACGTGATCATTTTAGATAAATCGGCTATCACCAAGCTCACCGATGATGAGCTCATTGATACCTATGAAAATACGCTGGTGGAAATCCAGGCGAGCTCTTCCTTTCATACCACATCCGGTTTCAGTCCTAAAGAATACAAAGACTACAAAGCCCTGTTAAAATTCCGCATGTTGCTCTTAGTCGAGATCCATGGCCGCAACCTGGAGCTCCCTCAATTTTAATGCACACACCTATAGACAATGACAGAAAAGAATTATTCCGCCTCCTGAAGACACAGGCTTTCTCCAAGGGTAAATTTATTTTATCATCGGGAAAAGAGAGTAACTTTTACCTCGATGCCCGTCTCGTGACCCTTTCTGCCCCGGGAGCGTATTTGACCGCGCGCATTATGCTGGATATGATCAGCAAAGATATGCCCGATGCCATCGGCGGCCCTACCCTGGGCGCTGACCCTATGGTGGGGGCCATTGCCTCTTTAAGCCACCAGGCAGGCCGTCCTATCAACACCTTTATCATCCGCAAGCAGCCCAAAGCGCACGGCAAGCAGCAGCAGGTCGAAGGCCCGTTACTTCCGGAAGCCGGGTCTGTGGTGATCATTGATGATGTGGCAACCACCGGCAAGGCTTTTGTGGAATCGATTGAAGTGCTGCAGAAGATGAATATCAAAATTAAACAAGCCATCTGTATCATCGACCGGGGTGAAGGCGCCCAGGAGGCCTTGGCCAAGTATCATGTGCCTTTGAAATCCATTTTTACTATTGCTGAATTCCTTCAATGAAAAAGATCGTCCTGGCTTCGGCTAGCCCTCAGCGTCGAAAGCTTATGAAAATATTGGGGCTGCCTTTTACAGTCACCCCAAGCCGGGCCCGGGAAATCACGCGTTTGACCCATGGCTGTGCCCATCTTGTCCAGGTCAATGCTTTGAGAAAAGCCAGGGAAGTGGCCCAGCGCCTGGGCGAGGGGATAATCATCGGCTCAGATACGGTGGTGCTTTCTTCTAAGGGCAGGCTTATTCTTAAACCTCGCAATATGCAGGAAGCGAAAAAGAATCTTAAAGAATTGATGGCCCGGCCGCATTGGGTGTATTCAGGCGTGGCTGTCATCGATGCAGGGACCGGACGCCGCGAGATGGGTTGGGAAAAAACAAAGGTGTTTATGACCAAACTGACTGATCAGGCGATCGACCGTTATCATCAGCTTGTTTCTCCCCTGGATAAAGCAGGCGGTTTTGATATCGAGGGCAAAGGCGCCCTTTTTATCCCGCGCATCGAGGGTTGTTATTTTAACGTGGTAGGCCTGCCTTTGGCCAAGCTGGCAGCAATGCTGAAAAAATTTGGAGTGAGTGCGCTCTTTTTTATATTTTTGCTTTCCGGCGTTTGCCATGCCGGTGCAGTGCCTCCGCAGGTCTGTCATCTGGACGATTGCGTGAGCGTCGAGGTGGTTTCTAAACAGGCGGACATGGACCGCGGGTTGATGTACCGCACAGGTTTAGGCCGGGACAAGGGCATGCTTTTTATTTTTACTTTTGATGACTTTCAGTCATTCTGGATGAAAAATATGCAATTTAATCTGGACATGTTGTGGATAAGCCTCGACGGCCATATTGTCTTTATAGGCCATGATATCCCTGCTTGCACGAGTGACCCTTGCCCGGTTTACACGCCTGACAGAAAAGCCCGTTATGTTTTGGAAATTAACAGCGGTTACACCACCTCTCATAACTGGAAGGTGGGGGACAAGCTTGATTTTAAAGGAATCTAATGCTGCACATCATTTATCTTTCCATTGTTTGTATCCTGCTGGCTGTCCTGGCCTGGTTTTTTATCCAGAACATCAGGCTTAACCATGCCCTTAAAGAAAAAAACCGGCAGCTGGAAACCACGATCAAGGAATTAAAAACAGCCCAGGTCAAATTGATGGATAGCGGCAAAAAAGGGGCGGTCGCGGCCCTGAGCGCCGGGCTTTTGCATCAAATCAGCCAGCCCATCACGGCCATCCATGGTTTTGTGCGTTTTATGAAAAAAGAAATGGACATCAACTCCCCTTTTTATAAGCCTGTCTGTGTGATGGATGAGCAGTCTTTTTACATCAAGGACATGCTGGCCAACCTGATGGAATTGATCCGCCACCGGAAAATCCAGAAAACAGACATCAATATCAATACTGTCGTCCATAAGTCTTTTCATTTACTGCTCGATGAGCTGCGCATCCGCCGCATCGGATGGGACCTGCAATTAGACGATTCCGTACCGTTGATTTTCGGGGATGCCTTGCACCTGCAGCAGGTATTTATGAATCTCGTCGTCAATGCCATGGAGGCCTTAAGTGAAATGCCTCACGGGGCCCTGCGCACCCTGCTGGTGACTTCGAAATATGACGTTGAAAATAACCAGGCTGTTGTCATTTTTAAAGATAACGGGCCCGGCATTACCCGCGAACACCAGGCCAGGATCTTTGACCCGTTTTTTTCCACCAAACCCCAGGGATCAGGCATCGGTTTGGCCTTGTGCCAGGATTTGGTCAACGAACACGGGGGGAATATCAGTGTCCAAAGCAATCAGGAAGGCACCATTTTTACGGTCAAGCTGCCCTGTGTCCATCTTGATAAAATTAATCAGGAGAGTGCTGCATGAAGCATCTTCATATTTTAGTTGTCGACGATAAAAAAGTCATCGGGGATTTTTTCAACCTGACCATGGGCTATTACGGCCATCATATTACGGTCGTCCATGACCTTCCGGAGGCAATGGAAGCTGTTAAAAACCATCAATTTGATATCGCGTTTATGGATATGGTAATGCCGGACAATGATGGTGTGGAAGTCCTCAAGAAAATAAGGGCTGTCAGCCCGGGATTGCCGGTGGTGATGATGAGCGGTTATAGCCTGGATGAAAAACGCAAACAGGCCCGTTCCCTGGGGGCGGTGGAATGTTTAAAGAAACCATTTGAGGTCGACGATATACGCCGCGTCGTCAAAGATACCATAGGCCAGGAAATTTAATTCCGCAGTGAATATCTCAATTATAATCCCATCCAAAGATGAACAAGAACGCTTACCCCGTTTTTTAAAGACTGTTATTGGTTTTTGCCGCCGGTCAGCGCATTCTTACGAAATTATGGTGGTTGATGACGGGAGTAAAGACAAAACAGCTGACGTGGCTTTATCTTTTCAAAAAGAATTCCCTGCCTTGAAAGTGATGAGCCTCGGCCGTAACCACGGCAAGGGTTATGCCGTCAAACAGGGTTTCTTCGCGGCCCGGGGTGAGATCGTATTGTTTTTGGACGCTGACGGCTCCACCGGACCGGAAGAGATCGAGCGCCATTTAAATTGCTTTGAAAAGGGTTATGATATCGTCATAGGTTCCAGGGTCTTGACCGACGGAAAATCCCAGGTCAAGACCTTGTCTTACCGGAAATGGATGGGGACCATTTTCAATTTTCTTGTTTCTCGGATGCTTATTAAGGGCATCAAAGACACCCAATGCGGTTTTAAAATGTTCCGCGCGTCAGTGATTCCGGACCTTTTCGGCCGCCTTTATCTGGAGGGGTATGGCTTTGATTTAGAGGTATTGTACCTGGCCCAAAAAATGGATTTACGCATCAAGGAAGTGGCTGTCAACTGGTCGCATGTGGATGGCAGCAAGGTCGATCTCGTGAAGGACTCCATACGGATGTTTTGGAACATTATCCAGATTAAAAACTGGCACTACGTGGCTATCAATACCCATGCCGAGCATATGTCGGTGAAAGAACTGACCAATATGTATAACCAGGAAAAAGAACATTGGTGGTTTAAGGCCAAAGGCCATTTTTTTAAAGAAATATTGTCCGGATTTAACTTTGATAATAAATTTGTCCTGGATGCCGGTTGCGGCACAGGGCATAACATGGAATTTTTGCGTTCAAGGGTGTTTTATGTGGGCTATGATGTGGTGCTTGAGGCCCTGGAATTCTGCCGCACCAACGGTGTTCAGCGCCTGGTCCAGGGGAATTTGCATAACCTGGGTTTCCGTTCCCAAGCTTTCGATGTGATTATTTCCCTGGATGTGCTTGAGCATGTGGCAGACCCGGTGGCGGCCATGGCTGAATTTAAACGTGTCCTTAAAGACGATGGGATGCTGGTCCTGGCTGTTCCCGCGTTCCGTTTTCTATGGAGCCCTCATGATGAGGCCCTTTCCCATATGCGCCGCTATAGCAGGCGGGATTTTGAGGATTTAGTCAAAGACAGTGGTTTTGAAATAAAGCGCAGCGGCTATTTATTTGTGTTGATATTTTTTCCCGTGGCTATTATACGATTGGTTCGAAAAGTATTTGCTAAAAATGACAAACCCCAGTGTGATACCTTTGATAAGCCTTCAGCTAAGATCAATGAATGGCTATTCAAGCTCCTGCAATGGGAAGCCAGCCACGTCCTAAAGCACCAATACCCCTTTGGCACGTCCCTATACATCCTCGCGTCTCCTGCCCCCCAAAAGTGGCAAAATATGAGAAAATAGGGCATACTTTGTCTATATGAGAAAGTATCTAAATTTAAGAACTAATATAGCTCTTGGGCTAATTATTGCTTTTTTAGCTAATACGTTTGGCCCTATACCAACGGCCCAGGCAGGTGAATTCCTATTGCCAAAACCAGGGATAATGGTCCCCCTAAGCCCGGAATTCAATCCTCCCATACTAAAAGGCCTCAAAATCCATCCCGACAATCCTTTCCGTTTCGATTTTATTTTAGACAAAGGTGATTTGTCCTCGGTGTCATTGCGAGGAGCCGAAGCGACGAAGCAATCTTTTATCAAAGAAGAATCCACCAAACTAATAAAATACTTCCTCGCCAGCCTCACCATCCCTGAAAAAGATCTCTGGGTAAACTTAAGCCCCTACGAAAAAAATCGCATCATTCCGCAAAGCTTCGGCCTAACCGAAATGGGCCGTGACCTGTTGGCTGAAGATTATATGCTCAAACAAATCACCGCCAGCTTAATTTATCCTGAAGGAGAAATAGGCAGGAAATTCTGGAAACGGATTTATGAGGAAGCCCAAAAGAAATTCGGCACAACAAATATTCCGGTCAACACTTTTAACAAAGTCTGGATAGTCCCCGAAAAAGCCGTAGTCTACGAAAATGCCCAAGCCGGCACCGCCTATATCATCGAAAGCAAATTAAAAGTCATGCTTGAGCAGGATTATTTAGCGTTTAGCAAGAATGTGTCAAAAGGCCCAATTCCTTCGTCATTGCAAAGCAGTGTCATTGCGAGCGCAGCGAAGCAATCTTTTAACAGTATCAGTTCCCTCGGCTCCCAGGTCGTCCGTGAAGTAGTCATCCCCGAACTCACCAAAGAAGTCAACCAGGACAAAAATTTCGCCCAACTACGGCAGGTCTATAATTCTCTCATCCTCGCCACCTGGTACAAAAAGAAAATCAAAGCAAGCATCCTGGCACAAGTATACGAAAACAAAAGTAAGGTGGTAGGAATAGGGTATAAAAGTTTTACCCCCCAAGTCATTTACCAACGCTACCTCCAAGCCTTCAAAAAAGGCGCTTATAACTACATTAAAGAAGAACAAGACCCCATAACACAGCAGCTCGTCCCGAGGCAATATTTCTCCGGCGGCGTGACCTTATTGGATCCGGCCATCACAGCAACCGCGACTCCTCCGAACAATAAAACAGGCCTACTCGGTTTAACAATGCAATTGGACACTGTGTTGACAAGGCGGGAAGCCTTAGGATTAGCAGCGGCTACAATAGCCACTACGGCATTCCTGCCGACTCCTGTAAAAGCAGCCGAAGGTACTGCTGAATATCGTTGGCCCGGTGTTCCCGCTTATCTGGTCGAAAAAATCAAGAAGGTGTTTTTTAGCGATAAAAAACCGGATGTAGAGGAGGTCAAAGAACTTATGTATAGGCTTAATACATTAAAATTCGATTCCTCCTACCCGGAATTCTTAAAGAACATGAGGGCAGAAAATAGTACCGGGAAACTGATTATCGCAGTAAATATGGAGGAAAAAGAGATCAAGGACGATATTCGTCTCTTTAAAGAAAGAGAAGAAATGATCTTTAGTGGTGCTTCGGCAGCCTACACAAACCGTATTGATGCCCGGGAAGCTGCTGATAAGCTGATGAGGGCCCTTTACGGTCCTGCTATATTTGCCCTTGTTCGTGACAAAGTCAATTTAAATATAGTCAGTGCGAGCTCTAAGAGATCCGTTGACTTTCAAGATAGTATCAGGGATTTGAGGGTCAGGATGGAAGGGTTAAGAGAAGAGGTAATAAGGTTTTTTCAAGAAAATCCTGATGAGAAAACGATGTTATATTATTTTTTTAGAGTCATGGAGAGAATATCTGATACGAAAGAATATTATCGTGAAGATGAGCTTGATGATTTTCTTGCAGCCCAAGCCTGGCCCGTTCGAGTCAATGAATACATGAGGTCTTATTATGAATTAATAGGGAATGAAATTTTTCTTGGAAAAATTTGTTTAGAACAAGCAAGGCGGCAAGGGGCGAAGTATTTACTGATTGACGTTTACCAATATCAATATTTAGCGCGGTACAATCAAATTGCTATGGCCGGTATGGACCGTGCCATGAGCTCAGGCGGCGTGGCGGTGATGAGGGCAGGTGATGCGGCGATGAATGTGATTTTCCCTTCCGATGATTTGGATAATCTTGGAATCGGCACGCACCTGATGAGTCAGTCCAACAATGCTGTTAATAGGAGAGTGTTTGCAAAATACGCAGGTGCAAAAGCATTTTCAGTGCCGATGCTGCATTTGCAGCCAAAGGCTTTGCAGAGATTGGAAAAAGCATTGGCTATCTATTGGAAATCGCATCCTGGTAAGTCGATCATTATCTATGCCGATGACAGAGACATTGAAACAATAAAGGTAATGATCAATACTGGAATCGCAGGAAGGGTTTTTTTAAATAAGGGCCCTGTGAGTTTTGAAGATCATAGATACGATCTTCTGACAATGTTACATGAAGGAGTGATCTTAAGGAAAATACGGGCGAGAAATGATGCGGCGACGAATGCCGCGCCTAAATTTGATATTGATAAATTAAGTTCAGATTTCTTTGAGAAATCCAGACTTATTAGCAAAGACAGGAGAGTGTATAGGCTTAATGGCCCGGAAGGAGAAGAGTATTACGTTAAAGCGTATGACAATACAGATAATACAGCTAATGAAAATTTATCTTATAGTATTGCCCGCAAAATTGGTGTCTATGTTCCGGATACAAGGTTAATAAAAGGCGTTGAAGCTGTACCGCTGGAGAAAAAATTTGGTTTCAAAAGTCCTTCGGGTTTACTTTTTCTGGTCATACAGCCTATTGAAGAATATGCCGAAACCATTTCCTCAGAACATTATGGACTTGAAGAGTTAGTGGCTTTTTCCTATTTAATGCAACATACGGACATTGATTTTCGTAAGCATCATAATTACGAAATATTCTCCGTGAATGGCAAGGCACATCTTGTCGCATTTGATTTGCTGACATCTTTTGATAAAACTTTCAGCACGGATTATTTTTACCAGTACCCCGTAGGCACATTCTTAAGGCATTTCAATGGCCGATTTGATATTGAAAAGCTGGCCCGTTTAATCAATTTTTGTGAACATTTGGACCTTAATGAGTTTGAAAGGGAGTTTGCGCATTTTAAAGATCCTGGTTCTAAACGGCAGGCGCTTGTGAAAACACAAAAGAATATGCGTGTGACATTAATTCAATTCCTGAAGAAGGCATTAGCACAAGACGAAGATTTAAAAGACGATTTGTCAAAACGACAGAGGATCACATCTTTAATAAGAAGATTGGAAGCAGACGCTCCCGATCAGGCCATCCAATTAGATTTACAAGGCCAAAGAATTGAGTATGGAAGAAATCTATTATCAGGTTTAAAAAGAAAAAGTAACGTAGTAAGAAATGGTGAGGCGATGGAAGTTCCTGAGCCCCGGGCACAAGATATTTTAAAGAGCCGGTATGCGAATGATCTTTTAGCTGAAATTCCTTTGGGAACTAAAGGATTAGGCGCAGGCACTCAAGCATTAGTGCTTGAAACACCGGAAGGTGATGTCATTCGTTTTAATAAAGACCAAACTCCCAGGCCTGATATTGATGGAGTCCTTCAGCCTACCGTTTCTAAGAAAATTGGCGGTTGGACAGTTGAACGACTACCTAAAGTGATTACGGCTGGTATTACAAATGCGGGCGTTCGGCGTCTCAATGCTAAACTAGAAGCACAGGGCTATGTATTAATTGATGTTAGTTATAGAAATTATGACAGTGGCAATTTAGGCATGTTGCCTAATGGAGAAATGGTCGTCATTGATTCAGGAGCAGTACAAAAGAAGCCAATCCGGGATGCGGCGATGAGTCCAATTATTAAAGGGGCATTTGTAAATGGAGTGTTCAACCCTCATCCGGAAATGGATGATAGGGCCCGTGTTAAGGCCATTGCTGGAAAAGTCAGGCAAATCAATGAAAGTATTGCCCGGAATCCTCTCAATAGAGAACTTCCTTCTCCGCTATTAAAGGTGCGTTCACAATATCCTGATATGAGAATCAGAATTAATGCCCTGCCTGTAGGGCTTGATCAGGCAGATATACGGGTATTACAGGATGTAAGGATATCAAAGGAGATAATATCCAATCCCATGGAAGGTACTGCATTTAGGGGGGATAGACGGGATGTATGGTATGACACCGATTTACAGAGGTATGTTCCTCTTAATCTTGAAGAAGAAGTTTGGCTTTACGATATCCTTAAACTCCTGAAAGGCAATGAATTTGAAGATGAAACTTTCTTATCTGCGCCCCGCTCAATGCCTTTGTCTTATTGGTATGACTGGTCCGTCCGAAATACCCGACCCAAGCAAGCTTATAATGAGTTCATTCATCCAATGGCGATAAGTGCAGTTGTTTCGTTGGTAGATGAAATGGCAGCAAAAGGACAAAAAGACATAAATATGATGGATATTTTTGCCGGTGATGGGTCTTTTATAGAGAAATTTCATCAGGCTTTAGTGCGACATTTTCAAGGCAGGGATATGCCCCGTATGCACTATTGGCTGGCAGAAGGCAATGAACAAAATTTAAATGTTTTAGATGCTGTTCGAAAGGATTTCAAAGAGAGGCTTTCGATGTACATTCAGATTATTCCAAAGAATTTACTTGAGGGAGAAAGCCTTTTTTCCAGCGAAGATAACGTTCCTAAAATGGATATTATTACCTCAATTGGTGGGGGCTTTAATTTTGAAGTGGCTTCCAGAGAGCAGGCATTGGCTTTAGTATCAGAAGTGCATGATTTTCTAAATGATGGTGGTAAGTTGCTAATCACAGGATTTTCAGAAGTCCATCTGTCTGCAAGAATATTTGAAGAAAGAGGGTTTACTACAATAAATACTTCCATTCCTTTGAATTATTTAAGAGCCGGGCGTCTAAAACAGATGTATATTTTTTCAAAGAAAGACCTGCAGCCGGCTGATGTAGCGATGAAGGTAGAGGATAAAGGTGGGATTGATTTGACTTCTGACAAAGCTTTAACTGTCCAAAACAACGGCCAGGGGATTAAATTTCATATTGATCCGGCACAGCTCCAGGAATTGCAAAACGCCCCCGGTTTTGTCCCGGTGATTATCAGTATTGAGCCGATGTTAAATTTGAGGAAATTCTTGGGGGCTACTTCTTAGGCTTGTAGATATGCGTGCTCTGGCCGAAGAAGCTTTCGGCAGCTTCCATGATGGTTTCTGACAGCGTCGGGTGAGGATGGATGGAAAGTGCTAAATCCTTGGCAACGGCGCCCATTTCAATGGCCACCACCCCTTCAGCGATCATTTCTCCGGCCCCAACCCCGACAATTCCCACACCCAGAACACGTTCGGTTTTAGGATCAATGAGAAGTTTGGTCAATCCATCAGTGCGGTCAAGGGTCAAGGCACGGCCTGAGGCGGCCCACGGGAATTTAACAACCGTTACTTCACGTCCGGCCTTGGCAGCATCGATTTCAGTCATTCCGCACCAGGCGATTTCAGGGTCGGTAAAAACCACCGCTGGGATGGCCTGCGGCTCCCAAGCCACCTTGTGCCCGGCAATTGTCTCTACGGCCACTCGGCCTTCGTGTGAGGCTTTATGGGCCAGCATAGGGTCACCGGCGATATCACCGATGGCATAAATACTTGGGTCTGCGGTTTGGCGTTGATCGTTGACTTCAACAAAGCCGCGGGGAGTGACCTTGACCTTGGTGTTTTCCAGGCCAAGATTTTCTGAATTGGGACGACGGCCTATAGAAACCAGGACTTTATTGTAATCTTCTTTAAATTCTTTTCCTTCTTTGTCAGCAAAGGTCACGGTGATGCCGCCTTTCGCGGAAGCCTCCATTTTAACGACCTTGGTCTCGAGCATGATCTTGGCAAACAAGCCTTTAACACGCTTGTAAAGAATGTCTGCCAAATCACGGTCAGCGCCAGGCAAAAGTCCCGGGGTCATTTCAACGACCGAAACCTTGGAGCCCAATTCATGATAGACGGTGCCTAATTCCATGCCGATATAACCGCCGCCGACCACCAATAAATTTCCAGGAATATTCTCTAATTCCAGGGCTCCTGTGGAATCCCAGATATCAGGAGATTTAGGTAAATTAGGGATGACTGACGGGCGTGAACCCGTCGCTAAAATAGCTTTCTGGAATGATAATTCTTCGGTGGAACCGTCAGTCTTTTTGATTTTCAGGGTATTGGAGTTGACGAAAGCGGCTTCTCCCTGAAAATATTTAATTTTACGCGCACGGGCCAATTGGCCCAAACCGCCGGTCAATTTGCTGACCACCGATTTTTTCCAGTCCCGCAGTTTATTAATATCTATTTTAGGGTCGTTATATTCAATGCCAAAGGCTTTGGCATGTTTGGCTTCACTGATGATTTTGGCTGTATGCAAAAGCGCTTTGGAAGGGATGCAGCCGCGGTAGAGGCAAACGCCGCCGGGGTTGATTTCTTTTTCGACGATGGCCACTTCCATGCCTAAGTCTGCCGCTAAAAAAGCCGCAGCATAACCACCGGGACCGGCGCCGATCACGACTAATTGAATCGAAGAGCTCATTTATTCAAATCCAGTAAAAACGGCTGTTGGATGGCTTCGCACACCCAGCGGATAAAGCGGGCGCCATCGGCACCGTCGATCATGCGGTGGTCATAGGACAAAGACAAGGGCAGCATGAGCCTGGGCATGAATTGCCCGTCGGTATAGACTTGTTCCATGGCCCCCCGCGATACGCCCAAAATAGCCACTTCCGGCCAATTAACGATGGGCGTAAAACAGGTCCCGCCGATACCGCCTAAATTTGAGATCGTAAAGCATCCGCCCTGCATCTCTTCGATGGTGGTTTTCTTCAAACGTGCGCGTTCCGCCATGGCAGTCAGTTCATCGGAGATCTGCAGGATAGACATTTTGTCCACATTCTTTAATACCGGCACCAGTAATCCGCGGTCAGTGTCAACAGCCACACCGATATTGATATAATCCTTAAAAATAATTTCCTGGGTTGCCATATCAATACTGGCATTAAATTGGGGGAATTTCTTCAGGGCCGCCGCCACTACCTTGATAATAAAGGGTGTCACAGAAATCTTCTTATTGGTTCCGGAGATACTTTTGCGTAATTTTTCCAGTTCCGTGATGTCGACTTTATCAAATTGGGTGACATGAGGGATGCTGGTCCAGGCATTGGAGAGATGTTCCGCGGTTTTCCGGCGTACATTGCTCATGGCCTCACGGCGAACATTGCCCCATTTGGCAAAATTAGGCAAAGGCTGGGCTGTAACACTTGTTACACCGCCGCCGGGGCGTGAAGTATTCAGCATTTTGCAATAGGCTTTTACGTCTTCAACGGAAATGCGCCCGCCCTTGCCTGAGCCGGGGACTTGGCCGATATCAATACCTAATTCCCGTGCCAATAAACGCACCGAAGGCGCGGCCGGAATGTCTTTTCTTACCGGCAAAGGGGCTGTTGTAACACTTGTTATAGTCTCAGAAGCCTTTGCCGCAGGCTCAGCAGGGGCAGCTTTGGCTGAAGCGGGTGCTGCAGCCGGGCTTGCCGGAGCGGTGCTTGCAGCGGCAGCAACGGCACCGTCTTCAATTTTGAAGATCGGCTGGCCTACCTTGATGACCGCTCCTGCCTTAATTAAAACTTCTTTGATGACACCACTGGAGTCCGAAGGGACTTCCAGCACCGCTTTATCAGTTTCAATCTCTAAAATATTCTGTCCCTTTTTAAGGGTATCGCCAACCTTCACTAAAATTTTAGTGACCGTACCTTTTTCAATATTTTCACCTAGGGCGGGGAGTTTCATCTCAGAAACACCACCGGTAGCAACGGCAGCAGTAGTCGCAGTGTCATTGCGAGGAGCCGAAGGCGACGAAGCAATCTTTTTATCAGACTGCTTTGCTTCGCTCGCAGTGACACCGGAAGAAGGGGGCGTAGGAGCACTGGATGTTTCTGCGGCAGAACCTTGAAGTTTAAATATCGCCTGCCCGACCTTAACAACCGCGCCGTTTTTGATCAGGATTTCACCAATAATTCCGTCGGCGCTGGAAGGGACCTCTAAAACAGCCTTGTCCGTTTCCAACTCCAGGATATTTTGTCCCTTTTTGATGGCATCGCCGCTTTTCACTAAAATCTTAGTGACGGTGCCTTGGGTGATGTTTTCCCCTAATTCAGGAAGCTTCAATTCTGCCATAAGATCCTTATTATGAAATCATTGGATTTAATTTGTTGGGGTTAATCTTTAATTCACTTTGAGCTTTAGATAACACATCATCCCCGATTTGTTTTTGCTGATTTAGGCTTGTCAGCGTGGCCCAGACGATATGTTTAGCATCCACTTCAAAGAAATCGCGCAAGGCCGGGCGGCTTTCCGAACGTCCGAACCCATCGGTACCAAGAACGGTGTAAGGGCCCGGCACCCATTGACGGATGGAATCGCCCAAGACTTTCATATAATCGGAAGCAGATATAAAGACGCCTTTTTCTGCCTGGAGCGTCTGGGTAACGTAAGGGACCTTGGTTTTTTTGCCGTTGAGCAAATTATCGCGTTCCACATGCAGGGCTTCGCGGCGCAATTCATTATAACTTGGCACGGACCACACATCGGTGGACACATTATATTTTTCTTCCAGGATTTTCTGGGCTTCTAAAACCTGGTTCATGATGGCGCCTGATCCCAATAGATGCGCTTTTAATTCAGATGCTTTGGCAGACCGGCTAAAACGATACAGGCCTTTGATGATGCCTTCCTTGACGCCGGCAGGCATGGGAGGCATGCTGTAATTTTCATTACCGACGGAAATATAATAAAACAAACTTTCCTGTTTTTCATACATGCGCTCAATGCCGTTGCGGATAATGACCGCAATCTCATAAGCAAAGGCGGGATCATAGGAGATCAAATTAGGCACGGTGGAGGTCAACAGGTGCGTGTGGCCGTCCTGGTGCTGCAAACCTTCACCGTTTAAGGTGGTGC
The DNA here is from genome assembly GCA_013286575.1 of Candidatus Omnitrophota bacterium. Lineage (GTDB taxonomy): Bacteria > Omnitrophota > Gorgyraeia > Zapsychrales > Fredricksoniimonadaceae > JABDGZ01. The sequence continues at coordinate 10,267 of JABDFL010000004.1, read as the reverse complement.
GTCCCGAGGTCGCACCCACTAAGAACCCTTTACAGCGCAAATCACCCGCAGCCCAGACCAGATCACCGACACGCTGGGGGCCGAACATGGAATAATAGGTATAGAAGGGGATGGTGTTAATGTTGTGGGTGGCGGCGGCGGTACCGGCCGCGATAAAAGAGGAGATGGAACCTGCTTCATTAATGCCTTCTTCCAAAATCTGGCCGTCCTTGGCTTCTTTGTAATACATCAGGCTGTCTGAGTCTACGGGATCATAGAGCTGGCCGACGTGGGAATAAATACCGCATTGACGGAAAAGCCCTTCCATACCAAAGGTACGCGCTTCATCCGGAATGATGGGGACAATGAATTTACCGATGGATTCATCCCTCAGTAATTGAGAGAGAATGCGCACATAAGCCATGGTCGTTGATACGGCCCGGCCTTCAGTGCCTTTATAAAATTCTTCGAAAATTTCTTCCGAAGGGGTTTTTAAGGGGGTGGTCTCTGTGCGGCGCAGAGGTAAAGCGCCGCCTAAGACTTTCCGGCGTTCACGCAGATACTGCATTTCCGGAGAATCTTCCGCAGGTTTGTAAAACGGTGCTTTGGCCACTTCCGCGTCCGAGATGGGGATATTAAAGCGGGAGCGGAATTCTTTGAGCTCCTGGTCATTAAGCTTTTTTTGATTATGGGAAATATTCTTCCCCTCACCGGATTCGCCCAAGCCGTAGCCTTTGATGGTATGGGCCAATACCACCGTCGGAGCGCCTTTATATTCGACAGCGGCTTTATAACCGGCATAAACTTTTTCAGGGTCATGGCCGCCGCGTTTCATGTCGCCGATCTGTTCATCCGATAAATGGGCCACCATTTCCAGCAGGCGGGGATCTGTACCAAAAAACTTTTCACGGATGTAAGCTCCGGAAGAAACCGAATATTTTTGGAACTCACCATCCACCACTTCACCCATGCGGCGGGCCAACAAGCCTTCGGTATCTTTCTCAAGCAGCTGGTCCCATTCACTGCCCCAGACGACCTTAACGACATTCCAGCCGGCACCACGGAACAGGGCTTCTAATTCCTGAATGATCTTACCGTTGCCGCGCACCGGTCCGTCCAAACGCTGCAAATTACAATTGATGACAAAGATCAAATTATCCAATTTTTCACGGGAAGCCATGGTCAAAGCACCCAAAGATTCAGGTTCATCAGATTCCCCGTCGCCCATGAAAACCCAGACTTTATTGTCATCCTTGGGTTTAAGTCCGCGGTCTTCCAGATAGCGGTTAAAGCGGGCCTGATAAATACCCATGATAGGGGCCAATCCCATGGAAACAGTCGGGAATTGCCAGAAGCTTGGCATCAGCCAAGGATGCGGATAGGATGATAAGCCGCCGCCTTCAGCCAGTTCCCGGCGAAAATTACACAAATTAGTTTCTGTTAAGCGGCCTTCCACAAAGGCGCGGGCATAGATGCCGGGTGAGGCATGGCCTTGAAAATAAACCAGATCCCCGTTATTGGTGTCCGTGCGCCCGCGGAAAAAGTGGTTAAAGCCGATTTCATAAAGGGTGGCGGAGGAGGCATAGGTTGAAATATGCCCGCCGACACCATCGGTCAGTTTATTGGCCCGCACCACCATGGCCATGGCATTCCAGCGGACAATGGATTTGATACGGCGCTCCAAGTCGCGGTTGCCCGGAAAAGGGGGCTGCTTGTCTTTGGAAATGGTGTTTATGTAAGGGGTATGATACGTAAAGGGAAGGGTAACGCCTGATTCCTGGGCCCGGATTTGAAGCTGCTGAAGAAGATACTGTACCCTGTCAGGTGTGCCGCTGTTCAGGACATAATCGAGGGAAGCCAGCCAGTCTTTGAGCTCAATTTCATCCATTGCCGAACTTTTTTTAACATTTACGTCATCACTCATAAAAACCCCTATTCTCTAAATAATACTATATATGGTGCCGGAGGAGAGATTTGAACTCTCAAGGCTTTCGCCATACGCTTCTGAGACGTACGCGTATACCAATTCCGCCACCCCGGCAAACTTTCTAATTAGAATTGTGGAAGTTTGCCGGGCTGGCGGGAATAACTTCCACTCTTAATAACACATTATGGAAGAAGTTATTGCCGCCACCCAGCAATGGGAACCCTTCCTTAACTGGAATTCACAGTATAACGGTATGAAAATTGTCTGTCAACAAGAAGCCGCAACTGTTATAATTGACCCCTTAAAGATTCTAATGAAAGGGGTCATCCCCGAATGTTTTAATCGGGGGTCTTTTATGTTTCCTATAACTTTTCAAACATCCGCGATTGCCATAACCCAGATTTTTGCCATGGGGGCCATGGGTTTTTGGCTGGTCCGCAGCGGCCGTGTCCCTGAATCCGGCCTGAGGCTTTTGTCCTTTTTAAGCATCAATATTTTTTTCCCATTATTTATATTCTACCAGATCATTGCTCATTTTGATGCCGTACGTATCCCTTTTTGGTGGCAATTTCCCCTGGTTAATATCAGCCTGGCCTTGACAGGCCTGCTGATCTCTTTTCTGGTAACGCTGCGGCACCATGGCCATCTCAAGGATGGATTTTTAGCGGTGTCCTCTTTAAATAATGGCGGATATATCCCCATGCTGCTGGCCATGTCCCTGCCTTTGGGCAAGTGGGCAGGGTTGGTGTACACCTCTGTGATCTTTTCCATCATTGGTTTTGATCTGGTCCTGTGGTCATTGGGCCTTTGGATTATCACCAAGGACAAATCAGGGCGTATGGATTTAAGAAACCTGATCAACCCTCCTTTGATGAGCATGTTTGCCGCTCTTATCATAGTTTTAACGGTCGGAGGTCATGTTATTCCACAAGCTGTTTTAAAGCCGGTCAAGATTTTAGGGGATGCGGCCCTGCCCATTGCCATGATCGTTATCGGGGGGAATTTAAGTTTGTGCAGCTTTGCCAAAATGAACTGGACCCAGGTGACAGGTGCTGTACTGATCAAATTAATCGTTTTACCTCTGGTAACTTTGTTAGTATTATCAGTGGTGAAATTAAATCCTTTGGTCAGTTTTGTGGCCATTCTTCAGGCTTGTATGCCGACATCTATTACGATTTCCGTCATTGCCCGTAATTATGAAACAAAAAACCAGGATTTTATCAACCGGGGCATTTTTATCACCCATCTTTTAAGCATGATAACCATTCCCATATTTTTGGGGTTATATGGGAAATTAGTGAATTAAAATGACGACGATTGCCACCAATAAAAAAGCGTATCACAATTATAATCTCCTCGAAAAGTGGGAGTGCGGCATCGCTTTAAACGGCGGTGAGGTCAAGAGCCTGCGCGCCGGCGGGGCCAGTTTCACCGATGCCTTTGCCCATATTGATAAAGGCGAGCTGTTCCTTTATAATCTGTACATCAATCCTTATGAGCAATCCAGTTATCTGAATGAAGAACCTGCCCGCCCGCGCAAACTCCTGATGCATGCTAAAGAAATTGAGCGTATCAACGGGCAATTGACCCGCAAAGGACTGACGCTTATCCCCACCAAGATCTATTTCAACAAACGCGGCTGGGCCAAGGTAGAAATCGCCGTAGGCCAGGGCAAAAAACTATATGATAAGCGCGAAGATATCAAGAAGCGTGAAACAAAACGGGAAATCGACCGTTCGATTAAAATAAAACGGTAGCCGGCGAGGGTGAAGCAAAATTTGCTAAAAATGCATTCTTGGGTTATCATATAGATGTAGCTGTTCTTTCTAATGGGGGTGATTTGGTTTCGACTTGTGTTAGTCGGGTATAGGTCGCGTGTCGAGGAAGCTTGGTAGGCCTCGTAAAATAATCTAAGCAAAAATTAAACGCTAACGAAAACGATAGCGCTGTATTGGCAGCTCAGAACATTGTCGACGCTCACATGGCAGCAATGCCTGTGGCCGCTCCGGCATTAGTTCCGGCTGTCTAAGTCTTAGTTACACTGTAACTAAGCCCGTTTACCGGCAACGCCTGCTAGTTGGATAAACGGTCATTAAGCAGGCTGGCTTTCATGTTTGCCTTTTGCATGAAGGCGAGACCTTAAGAGGCTGGTCCCGAAACAATCCTGTTTGCCGGAGGGTGAGGGATGAGAGATAAGAAGACAAAATACACATGTAGACGCTTATATTACGAGACTCAAGGACGGCGGTTCGATCCCGCCCACCTCCACCATTTTCGTATCTTACAGATTTGACAAACCGTCTTCCATAGTATATATTCTCACCATAATTCAATACCCGTTATTCCCTGGATTCAACGCATCCCTGATAAATTCTTTGTTTAACGTTTTAAGAACATCATTAATTTAGGAAGTTGAGGAAAATGAATAAGATTTATATTTATGGGATTGGTATTTGTTTTTTGGCTTTGAGCATAACTGCCTATGCTGCTAATCAGCCTGCTGCGACAGCAGTTCCGAGTGCTCCGGCGGCTCCTGTTTCAGAACCTGCTCCCGCTCTCGTTCCTCCTATGGCGGAGGCCGGTAATGTGCATGGGGCGTACAATTTTGGGGATTACAGGTCTTCGACCTTGACGACCAAAGCTTGGGAAGCTCTGGCAGATAAAGACCTGGACGGGGTCCTTGCCTATACGAATAAATGCATCAGTTTTTATTCCGCACAAGCAGCCAAGATGCAAAGCGGTCTTAAAGCTTATCCTGCCGGTAATGATCAGAATATTTTTTCTTATTGGGCCCTTAACGATGTGGCCACTTCTCTATATATCCAGGGTGAGGCCTATCGCAGGGCCAAGCACATGGATGAAGCTAAAGCCGCCTTTAACCGCATTATCAATGAATTTTCCTACGGCCAGACCTATGATGTGAATTCCAAGACTTTCTGGAAGCCCGTTGATGGCGCCCAGGATTCTTTGTACATGATCGCGCATAATCTGGACCTGGATTACGGCAATATGACTTCCAGTTTTATAGTCAAACAGATGTGGCAAGCATTGAACAATAAGAATCTTGACGAAGTGATTGCCTATGATATGAAGCTTGAACATTTATACCATCAGCAAGCCCTGGACATGCAAAAGTCCCTGAAAGATTATCCCGCCGGCAGCAATGATCAGATTTTTAAATACTGGGCACTCAATGATCTTGGTACGGGCATGTTTATTTTGGGTGAAGCTTATCAGATGAGCAATAAGAATGCTGATGCGCTCAATGCCTATAAGAAAGTGCTCAGCGATTATTCTTACGCGCAATGTTGGGACCCTCAAGGCTGGTTCTGGAAGCCTTCTGATGCGGCCCAGCAAAAGATGGCAGAGCTCCAAGCAGCCAAGTAACGCTGAAGTGATATGTCTACAAAGCTCAAGAATAAAATCAATAGTAAGCAAGCCCGCGTTGCGGTGATCGGATTGGGCTATGTCGGCCTGCCGCTGGCCGTGGCCTTCGCGGAAAAAGGTTTCAACGTTTTAGGGATCGATACTAATGCCCAAAGGGTGGGGCGGATCCGGGACCTGAAAAGCTATGATACGGACGTCTCCGGCGCCCGCATAGCCCGCATCATCCGCCGCAAGCTCTTTAATGTATCCACGGATTTTAATTTATTGTCCCGGGCAGACATCGCCATTATCTGCGTGCCCACACCCCTTAAGCGCAAATACACCCCGGATATTTCCTTCATTGTCAGTGCTGTAACAAGTGTTACAAAGCATTTGCACAAGGACATGCTTGTTATTTTGGAGAGCACCACCTACCCCGGCACCACCGAAGAGCTTATCAAGCCTGAATTGGAAAAAAGCGGTTTAAAAGCAGGTAAGGATTTTTATGTTGCTTTTTCCCCTGAACGCATTGACCCGGGCAACAAGAATTTTGCGGTGACAGAAATCCCTAAAGTTGTCGGCGGCTTGACCCGGACCTGCGCACAACTGACCAGCCTGCTTTACAGCAAGATCATAGCCCAGGTGCATCAGGTGTCCTCGCCCAGGTCTGCGGAGATGACCAAACTTTTGGAAAATTCCTTCCGCATCGTCAATATCGGCTGGATCAATGAGATCGCGCAAATGTGCCATGCGCTAAATATTGACGTGTGGGAAGTCATTGACGCGGCCAAGACCAAGCCATTTGGTTTTATGCCTTTTTATCCGGGGCTGGGGGTGGGCGGCCATTGCATTCCTGAAGACCCGTTGTATTTATATTGGAAAGCCAAGCATTACGATTTTAGCTGCAAATTTATTAAATTAGCGGCGGACACCAATCACAACATGCCTGATTACGCGGTCACGCGATTGAAGGCCATGCTTGGAAAATCATTTAAAAAAGCCAAAGTCCTGGTTTTGGGCGTGACCTATAAAAAAGATGTTAAAGATCTTAGAAAATCGCCAGCCCTAAAGCTTATCGAGCTCTTGAAAAAAGAAGCCCGGGTGGATTATTACGATCCGTTAATTCCGTATCTTAAGCTGGGTGAATTGGACCTCAAAGGCATTGATTTAACCCCGGCAAAGATTAAAGGTTATGATGTGGTGGTCGTGGCCGTGGACCATACAGCGGTTAATTATGATTTAATCTATAAAAATGCCCGGAAAATTTTCGATACACGCAACATATATAAAGGGAAGATGGATAAGAAAGTGGTTAAGTTATAACCTTATTGAAATTCTACGATCAAATTTTTTTCTCTCCAATATTGACATTTAATCAAACTAATTAGCAATATGTGCAAATAAATATTGACAAATAATCAATATTGTGCCATATTATCGCTGTTCAACAAATCCAATAAATCTTACGGGGTCAATTATGAAAAATCTGCTGCTCATTATTTTTTTCACTTCAATGTTTTTACCAATCGCCCGCGCGGAAATAAAAGACTATGTTTACGACGGCAAAGAGGTGTACATACATGTTAAAAAAGATCATGTGACCACTGTCATTTTTCCCGAACCCGTCAATGGGGTAGTAAGAGGATTCGGTGCGGATTCGTATGTTATTAAACGTAATGATAAAAAATCGAATACTCTGGAACTAATGCCGGTTGATTCCGAGGTAGCTGAAATGACGGTGAGTGGCGTTTCCGGTGAGGTTTATGTGTTGAGATTTATAGCCAAGGACGATTTTTACACAAAATTGACCATCCATAAAATGGCGGCTTTTGTTGACAAGGGTGAAGATAAAACAATACCCGCCAAAATGGATACCGTGCCTGAGCCCAAGACCACAAAGCAAGCTTCGGACCTTCCGCCGGAATTAAATCTTAAGATCACGCTAAAGGGCAATGATCTGCCTTTGAAGATTTACCTTTCTACGATATCCCAGGCCACTGGCTACAACGTGATCACGACCCCGGAAATTGATTCCCAAAAAACAACCATCAATCTTGAGAATATAGAGATTTGGAGGGCCTTAAAAAGCCTTTTGTATAAATTTGGGTATGGATTCAAAGTCTCCCAAGAGGATTTGATCATCACAGAAACGGAAACCAGGATTTTTAATATAAACATGCCGGCGGTAGACCAGCAATTTACAGACGAGACTTCTAATGAATCATTTGCAGATAGTAATAATAACAACACGACCGCTTTAACGGCTAATCAGCAAGACCAGGATATTAAGGTGGGGACAAAGATTTATTATGAAAACAGTTCGCCCAAGCTTTCTTTGTGGACTGATCTGGAAAATAACGTCAAATCAATGATCACGCCGCAAGTGGGCAGCTACTCTATTAATAAGGTAAGCGGCTCGATTATTGTGACGGACAAGCCTGCGGTGCTCGACAAAATAGGTGATCTGGTTTCTACCATCAATGAGACCCTAAGCCGCCAGCAGAGTTTTGAAATCCAAATTATCGAGGTGACCCTATCCAATGATTATGAAACCGGCATCGATTGGAATACGATCGCCAAAAAACTGGCAGGACTTAACAATATTACAGCCTCGACAAATTTTTCTTCAGCCGGGTTTTTAAGCGGCCAGCTGCTGACCTTATCAGCCACAGGCCCGGATTCCGGCAGTGGCACAACTGACGGCGGCGTTTCGATGGTACTTAAAGCGCTGGATTCGATGGGCGATGTGAATGTCGTCAGCAGGCCTTCGATTACCGTATCAAATATGTTTCCATGCATCATACAGGAAGTAACCAGCATTCCGTACATTTCAGGAACAGGCCAAACCATAGGGAATAATGTCACCCAATCCAATGTTACCACGTCCGAAGTCTCAGATGGCTTAACGATGAGATTGGAAGCAAAGATAGAAGAAGACAAGACAGTATTGAATATTTCCGCGGCGGTAAACACCCTTGATTCCATGAATAATGTGCCGGTTGGCAACGGATTAACCATCCAGGAGCCGCAGGTTTCAACCAAAAGCATTACGACCAATGTGGGACTTGTGCCCGGGAAGACTTTAATTCTGGGGGGACTTATCAGTTCAACCAGGAATAATTCGACAGAGGGGGTGCCTTACCTGGATAAAATCCCTTTTTTGGGGAATGCTTTTGAGTATAAAGCCAGGTCAAATCAAAAAACAGAACTTGTCATCATCATTACACCCAAAAGTGTGATCAGGAATATATGAACTATCTATTATTTAACAATGAAATATTTATCAGTGACGGGCAAGTCACCAGGACAATGGGAAAGGGGGAAAATTTAGGCCCTATTGAAAAAGCCTGCCTTTGCTGTGTGGATGTCGATGTGATGATCGCCTCCGCACCCCAGGATTATTTGGATAAAAAAGACAGTATATTGGCCCAAAAGTTTGCGGCGGTTTATTCGGATGAATACATCACTCTCAATGAAAGGATAGACAACAATATTTTCCAGGTGTTCGGCATAAAAGCCGAAAAAGTCAAAGAAATATACTCTTTGGTCCCCAGCTCAAAAGTAGATGCCTTTGTTCCTTATGCCATTGCCGTCCGCAGCCTTCTTATAAATAGGAAGACGGACATGGCAGGATTGATCGTTTTTGTCGATGATTCGGGTCATGAGAAGTTGATAACTGTCTTTGATGGGTTGAAGTTTAGCAGGACAAGGACCATTTATACCGGTAATGCGGAAGATATTTTGCCCGATATTAAGCGCTCACATATTGATTTCAACAAAAAGTTAGGGGAGTTTGCAAGTAAAAGCGTCACAGGGGATTTTGCGGTCATTACCAATAACAGGCAGATGGCTGAAGATATCAAACTTTCAGAGCCGGGGCTTGCCGTCGAGTTTCTTGATTGCCGCCATCCGGCACTGGAAGGCCTGAAATTCATTGGCCCGCCGATTAAATACAGGATCCATGAAGAGATCATCCTCGAACGTAAAAAAGAAGAAATGCGTTCAAGGTTCATGTATTTGATTGTTTCTATCAGTATTTGCCTTGCCGGAATATTGTTCTTTGGATTTAACCAAATCACTTACTCCTGTGCTTCCCGCGATTTCGATGGAGAAAAACTTAAGAATTCCCGATTAAAAGATGCGCTTAACACAATAGACCAATACATCTATCAGGATTCTTTAAGAAGATCAAAGGACCTGAATTATTCAAGCGTATTTTTTGAGGTGTCAGGTTTATTGCCCAGCACCTATGAAATCTCATCTTTTAAGTTTACAGGTAATGGCTGGCACCGGGTTTTTGAAACCTATATATTTGCCCAGGATGACCAGTTTTATGATGAGATCCCCAGGGCCAAAATATTGAAAAACGCTGAAATTAAGGATTTTTTTATCAAAAACCGTCCGGGTAAATATTTGAAAGTGGACTTATGAATAAAATAATGCTCGTTATCGCCTTTGGCATCGCGGTTATTTTGGTCAATTCAGGCCTTACGTTAAGCTCGCGAACAATGGATATAAAGAAGCAAAAAAATGAGATCATGTCCGAGAATTCGGCGCTTTCCGGGGAAGTGGACCAAAAACAAAGGTTTAAGAAGAATGTCCCCAAGTCCATCTCAAATGCGTTCACTTTTTTTGTTAATGAAACAAAGATGTTTGAAACCTACAGCGGGACGCAAATGGACATCGCTTTTGGCGTCCAAGCAAAGGAAAATGAGAATATTGAAGACTATTATGTGGCTACAGGATTCAGGAACGTCAAAGGATTGCCCTTAACTATAAATGTAGAGAAATTCTCAAATGAAACAGATATGGCCGAAGTTTTAAATGATATTTATCTCTTGGAAAACCGGACAGATTTTAAAGTGTCGGAGATTTCAACTGAAAATAACGCCCTTATCGTCAAAGGAGAATTATATGGAATTTAAAAGGACAAATACGCGGGGAATAATGTTGATTTCCATCGCCGGGTTTTTGATATTAATGGCCGTTGTTTCA
>JABDFL010000003.1 GCA_013286575.1 Candidatus Omnitrophota bacterium | reverse complement strand
CGGCCTGGGGGACTTTCCCTTGGACATATGCTCAAAGGCAGAGTCTAGCGTCGATGAATCGAAATTATTCCCCAAAGGCGGCAAATATAAAAAACAGCCCTGGTCCCCCCGGGCAAAGATGCACAGGCAGCCGTTAATCACTTTAAACTCAAAATCAAAAAAATCGCACCAGGCGAATAAACTGACAAAGGAAAAACTGGACAGCGGCCGGGGGCCGCGATTGAGATAGGAATCTACCAGGGGTTTTTCATCAAGCAAGGCATTGTTCTTCATAAGAATGATAAGTCAAATAAATGCAGCAATTCAGGGGCATAGGGGCTGTAATCATGGAACATGGATTTATTACGGGACAAAAATTCCTTTATTTCCGTCCGACGGAAGAATTCTTTCAAATAAGCCACATGGGCATCAAAATCCGCGCGGGGCAAATGGTCCTGGACATAAGGACAGCTCAGATGCACATAAACTTTGACACCCTCCGGTGTCTGCGAAAGGATAAATGGATACAAAGAACATTCAAAAGGCCGCTTGGCATAAACACCGCAGGTATTGTCCGCGCCATTCAGGAATTGGCAAAAATTCTTTCCGCAGGATTGGATAGTTTGGACATAACCTTGGGGATCCAAAGCATCATTCCCCGTTATCCGGTCAGCCAAGCTTTCCTGGTCACTGATGCCCAATTTGGGGCGCCAAATCGAATCCGCCTCTTTGTAACGGCAACACCCGTCGCATTTAAGGCAAACTTCGGAAGGGACAAATTGTTTGAGAGATAGTTCCATCATTTAACGATACTGCCCAAGGCCATTTCCTTGTCAGGTGCGAGCAAAGACATTCCGTCAGCATCGGAAGCAGCCAGCAGCATGCCGTTGGAAGTTTCTCCCCGGATAACGGCAGGGTCCATATTGGCAAGCAGGATGATCCGGCGATTGATAAGCTGCTGCGGAGTATAGGCCTTACGTATCCCGGCGACAATCTGGCGCACGTCCTTGCCCGTATCCACTTGCAGTACATAAAGACGGTCCGCGTTGGGATGTTCCTTGACCTCTTTGATCTGGGCCACCACCAATTCAATTTTCTTAAAATCATCCATCGATGCCATAGAAACTCCTTCTTAAAATAGATCCCCGGCTAAAACATCCGGGGATGGCATTGACATTAAGTCAATGTCATTTATTTTACAGGATTATACCAGCCAAAAGGGATTAAAACCAGTATCAACAAAAATCATCCATCCGGTGGAAACCAGGCTCATGACCTGGGGATCATGGGAATTCCAGCCGAAAGGGATATTGCCGCGGCGGGAAGAATAGCTGTAGGCGGCCAGGCCCTTTGCAATATTAAAATGTAACCTCTCCATGGACATGCGCATGGATGATTTATCTGCCAGGGCAAGCTCAGCGCGCTCAGGGTCCCTGGCATTATAATAATCAGCCAACCCTGCCAGGGCCATCATGGCCCCTGCACTCCATTCGACGGAGATCCTGTCATGCTCATCCGTATAACCGACGCCCAGGATATTGCCTTGTTTATCAAAAACACCCGAGTGGGCGCGGCCTGCCTGCCAAATACGCCAGGCCGCCCCTTCTCCAAACAAAGCATCCAAATGCCGGGGACCGATGCAGTCAATGCTCCAGGTCTGGACATCCAGGGCAAAGTTTTCATTGCTGATTGCCCACTGGCCGTTTTTATAACATGCCCCTTGATAGAAATATCCCTGTTTGGCATTCCAGACAAAACGTAAATATTGCTCAATGCTTTCCATTGCCTTTTTATATTGGGCTTCTCCTGTGATCTCATAGAGCATGCGGAAAGCCGCATACCAGGAAATATTGTTCTCCGTTGAGATGTGGTTGTACCACCAGTTGTCCCTTGTAAAATATTTTCTTTCGCCATTGTTTAAAGTGCGGTTCGTCCCCAAAGGGGCCATGCGGACGCCGCCGATGCCGCTTTGAAGGATCATGGCTGCGCGGGCCAATTCACGCGATAATTGAAGCTCCACGCTGTCGGCATGCAATGCATAGGTCCCCAGAAGAGAATTGTAATATTTTTTATGGTAGGTCTGCATCGCGGCGATCACCACCCATGCATTTTCACCGGCCACCGGCTTCCAATCCACCCAATGCAGGCGGTCATATTCCGGGAACCCGGCCAGGCTCTTTTTCCCATCCAAAGGGTCAGTGACCAAGAATTTTCCGTCAGCATCGATAATGCGAAAGATAAATCCCCTCTGGCCTAAGCGGCTGACATCAGAACTTACGCGTTCCGGGTCCTTAGGGTCATAAATAAAGGTGTTGATCGGATAACCGGCACGGATGTTCCATGAATCACCCACGGCCCCTTGCCAATAATCATTGTCCGCCACCGAGGCTTGTTTTAAGTTTTCTGCACCGCCGGCCATGCTCAATACAATCTGATAAACGGCACCGTCATATATGTCCAATCCTTCATGGGTGATGGTGCGTTCAATCGAACCTTTGAGAGGCCCTGATGATTCCATATGGTGGTAAACAACAGTTCTATATTTTTCAGGAACATAAAAGCTATAAGGAAGATGCGTGATGGGACTGACATTGAATTTAAGCCAATTAACTAAATGCGGATCAAAAGCAAAAATGGAAGATTGGGCCCAAACATGCGGGATAAAACCAGAGACTAAACAGAAACAGATGAGTACAACAAATATTTTTTTCATTTTTCGGTAACCTGGCTATCCTTTTAAAAAGGATCCATGGCTTTGCGTCCCCAGATTGCTCTGGGTTTGCCTTTATCGTTCATGAGTTTCAAAAAGAGCGTTTCCCTGCTACCTATTTGAAGTGTACCACATCATTTTGAGTTGTCAAGGTGAGCGCTTTCTCCCTTTACAATCCAGACCTGCTACCATAAAATGCCTTAGCAGCGCATTGCTAATCCGGAATAAAAACAGCTTAGGGACATGAAACTTAACCCAAAAACCATCTTTCTGATCCTGACCATCCTGATGTCCGCTCTCTATGCCTGGCCTGAGCTCAATTATCAGGACCTGCTCTCTCAAGGGGATCACGGCCGTGATTTATACGCCTTTGACGCCGTGACCCATGGAAAATTGCCTTACAAAGATTTCTGGTGGGTATACGGCCCCATCATGCCGTATTATTACGGCCTGTTCTTTAAGCTCTTCGGGGTGCATATAACGAGCGTGCTGTTGGGAAGGGCCTTGCTTGTGGTCGTCTGTTCCGCCTTTCTTTATTTATCCGCGGCCTGCCTTATGCCGCCCTTGCTGGCCTATATCGCCGCTATCTGGTTTACGCAAAGCCGTCTGGAATTCTTCTTTACCTATAATCATATCGGCGGCATTGCCTCAGAATTGGTCATCTGCTGGTGCCTTTTATCCTATATCCGTATCGGGTCCATGTCCTATTTATGGATTGCGCTCATTGCTGACTTTGTCCTGGGATTAGTCAAGATCAACTTTGGCCTGGCAGGTTTGGCAGGCATTGTGCTGAGCGTCCTTTGGATTGATTCCTCCAAAAAATATCTTTTTGATGAACAAAAGAAGAAATTCTATCTTTGTGCCGCAGCAGTAGTCCCTCTGGCCCTTGGCATTATTTACTGGCTGCTCCTTCATGAATTACCGCTTTACGCCATCCGCCAGTGCATGCCCTACTATGGCGACGACCAGCCCTATCATGCCACACCCCTGCAGACTGTTCCCTATTATCTGATGCAGCATTGGTTTACCTTGGTCCGCACCCCCTTGGGCCTTCCCATCGGCATTGTCCTGCATGGCTGCACCTTGCTTGGCCTATATTTGCTGATAAGCAAAAAAGTTGAGAAAACATTCCGGCAGGATGTATTATTGGCGCTTGCTGTTATCGGGATATTCTTCGTTTTTTATTTCCATGAATTCTTAGTCAGCGGTGTCTGGTACCGCACCTATTGGTCCTTTCCCTTTTTGGCCCTTTTTCATTTTGTGATGATTGCCGTGGCTTTTACCTTCATCCCGAAATTTGTACGTATTTTGATCATGGTATTTTTAGGGGGATTGGCCATGGCGGGGATAGTGGTGCATATCGGCATGGTCCAAAGCCAAAAACTGCCTTTTCGTTATTTAAGCATGGACCGCGGCCGCATTTACGTCGGGAATGAACCTCAGTGGACAGATACCGTCAATCGTGTGACAGGCTATCTAAACAGCACCCTTAAACAAGATGATTTGTTTTTTGCCCTGCCCTATGACTGCCTGTACTACTATCTAACCGGAAAGACAAGCCCCACGCGCCAGCTGATTTTCTTTGACCATATCAAAATACCGCCGCAGCAGGAGATTTCAGTGATCAGGGAATTGATGGATCATAATACCAGCTACGTTTTAATGTCCAGCCGCATCGCATCCCCTGAAACAGGCCTCGGGGTGTTCGGCAAAACATATTGCCCCTTGATCGCTGAATACATCCACGAGAATTATCTGCCCTTGATCCGCCAGGGCGGCGACTGGACACAGCCTCCCGGCTGGGCTGATAATCACGGCGTGATCATCCTAAAAAGAAAATAAAAACCGGCCTAAGATTTATCCGGACTATTCGTTGTGTCTGCTTTTTGTGCGCCGGCCGGAGGAATTGTTACCGGATTAGCCGGCGGGTTAATGGTAATATTGACAGGCGTTGATATAAAAGTGCCTCCGTTATTATCGGTGGCTTCAGCTGTCAAAGAATGGGTACCGGCAGGGACATTGGTCCAGGTATACGTGTATGGAGCTTGCGTCGTCGACCCCAAATAATATGTCCCGTCATAAAAAAAGACTTCTCTAATGGTCTCATGGCTTGTTGAGGAAGCCGCCGTAATGGCAATATCGGAACCTGCCGTAAAAGTACTATCGCTGGCAGGGCTTGTTATGGCAATGAGCGGCGCCGAAGAAGATGTAATGGTAACAGTTATGGGACTGGACGTCCCTGAAACCTTATTAGCGTCCGTGGCCACAGCAGTCAAGGTATAGGTGCCTGCCGGGACATTGGCCCAGGTATAATTATAGAAAGACGACGCCATATCGCTCGTTGCCAACAACGTCGACCCGTTATAAAAACTGATGGCAGAAATAGTCCCCTTGGTTTCCAAAGCTGTCGCGGCAAGATTGATGTCAGAACCCGCTGAAAAAGAACTCTCGTTGGCAGGACTCGTGATAACAACTGTTGGCGGAGCAGGCGTAACCGTGACTTTTACAGCAGTGGAAGTCGTGGACACCTCATTAATGTCTGTAGCGACAGCCGTCAACGTATAGGTGCCGACAGGGACATCAGCCCAAGTATACGTGTACGGGGATTTACTGCTTTGTCCCAATAAAGCTGACCCGTTATAAAAAGCCACTGCCGCAATGGTCCCTTCGGCTTCTGAAGCATCCGCTGTCAGAGGGATATCAGAACCCGCCGTAAAAGTGCTTTGATTATCAGGATTTGTCATGGCAATAACCGGCGCCGCAGATGCCCGGGCAAAACCGGAAAAAAATAACACCATGATAAACAACATTGATCTTTTCATTACATGCCTCATGTTCATTAATTAATACTGCAAACATACTACCACAAAATAAAAAACCAGCCAATGAACGAATCACTGACTGGTGGCGAGAAGGCTTAAATGAATGGCGGCCTGTACGAGATTTGTACTAGATATCTCTATGCCCATCGCCCCATCCAGCGGAAATACTACTTGCGTTTAGTATAACTAAATGCTAATATCCTAGCGTATGGTTAATCGTCAATTCTGGCTAAGCCAATTAGAAAAAGCCTTTACCCGACATTCTGTCATCTGGTTATCAGGGGTCCGGCGTTCTGGAAAAACTTTCCTTTGCCAAAGCCTGCCCAAAGTAAAGTATCTTGACTGCGAACTTCCCGGCACCCGACGCATGCTGGAAGACCCTGAGTCTTTCCTTTCAGAACAATCAGGAAAAACCTTGATACTTGATGAAATCCACCGCTTGGGCAACCCTTCAGAACTTTTAAAGATTGCCTCTGATCATTTTAAAAATGTCAGAATCATCGCCACCGGCTCCTCTACACTCGGAGCCAGCAAAAAATTCCGCGATACCCTGACCGGCCGTAAAGCTGATGTCTGGCTGACACCCATCATAGCTCAAGATCTTAAAGATTTTGGACAGATGTCCCTTGAGCACCGGCTCCTTCGTGGAGGCCTGCCACCATTCTTTATGGCCAAACAACACGATGAGAAAGCTTTCACAGAATGGATGGACGGGTTCTGGTCCAAAGATATTCAAGAACTCTTCCGTCTGGAGAAACGTTATTCTTTTCAAAAATTCGTTGAGCTTCTTCATATTCAAAGCGGCGGGATTTTTGAGGCTACCTCATTTGCAAAACCATGCGAAGCCTCTCGCGCCACGATCAACAATTATCTTGGGATCCTAGAAGCTACTTTCCTGGTCCATATCCTGCGGCCATTCCACACGGCGAGGGCAAATGAAATCACTAATGCCCCCAAAGTTTATGCCTTTGATACCGGCTTCGTCTGTCACTACCGCGGCTGGAAGGATCTTCGCCCTGAAGATAAAGGGATCCTCTGGGAGCATTTTGTCTTAAACGAACTCCAAGCCAGGCTTCAAATCCGGACTTTCAACTACTGGCGTGATAAACAAAAACACGAAGTTGATATTATCATTTCCCGCCCCAAAAAACCTCCCATCGCCATTGAATGCAAATGGCGCGCCAACAGCTTTGATGATAGCAGCATCGTTCCCTTTCTCAGGGCTTATCCTCAAGCCACGGTCTTTGTTGTCACGACCGATACCCCACACCCTTACACAAGACGTATTGCGGGAACAATTGTACACTTCACAGGGCTAGAAAATTGCCTTGCACAACTCATCAAAGAACAATAACCCTCTATAAAAATAAACATCTCTGTTATCCCTCAAGCCAAAATCTGCTCTTATGGGCCAATTCCTAGTAATGGACTTTCCGAATTCTCAACAAATCCGCCATATTGCCCTAATTCTCCATTACTAGGGCTCCTTTACTAAAGGCCTTTTTAGAGATAAAGAGATAAGAAACCTCCAGATTTAGGCTAGATATGAGGCAATAAAGAATGAGAGACACCGATGAGATAAACAGCTTATTCAAGCAGATCTAAGCCGTCGCTCTTGTGGTGATTTCACAACGAGATAATGGAACATATGCAAGACGAATGGATGCTTTTCATCACAAATAAAAAACCTCTACGTTTTGGGAAGAGGTGTTTTTATGTGCTAAATTAATGGCGGGGTCGACGAGATTTGAACTCGCGGTCTTCAGCGTGACAATCTAGTCTGTTTTTAAAATCCCCGTTTGAATTATTATACTAAACTCATACCATTACGCAACTTATGTTATTTTTACTATCACTTTTGCTTTCTTCAATTTCCACCGGGTTCTTTTCGGTGTCAACAGAACCATTTAAACACTTATTTAACAAGTCTACCGCTTGATTCTTATGATTACTGGATAGGTGCGCATACCTCAAAGTCATTTTTAAAGATTTATGTCCCATCAGTTCACGAATAGTATTCAAGTCCACGCTCGCCATTGCTAACTGGGATGCGAAAGTATGTCTCAAGTCATGGAAGCGAAAATTCTCAATCCCTGCCATCTTTAAGCTTCTAGCAAACGGCTTTTTAATAACTGTAAATGCTTTCCCTTGCAGAGTAGAAAACACATACTCACTCGTGGAATACGCCTTAGATCCAAGTATTGCTCTTTTAACTGCTTCATTCATAGGCAATTCACGTCTTTCCCCGTTCTTAGTTCTTAGCAAGTGAATGATCCCTTTATTGAAATCAATATCGTTCCACCTTAAATTGAATAGCTCTCCCCTTCGCATACCAGTATTAACGGCAACAATGACTAGTGGGCGTATAATTTCTTCACAATTATCAATAAGTCTCCTTATTTCTCCTTTTTGAAGGTAGCGGAGCTTATGGTTATCCTCTCTAAAAAACTTTATTTTTGTAACGGGGTTTTGCCCGTCAAACTTCTCCCACTCGATTGCACGGTTGAACATAGATTTTAATAACGTTAATGCTCTGTTAGTTGCGGCGGGGCTGACTTCTTTTAAACGTTCGACTTTGAATTTTTCTATTAAGTGAGGTGTGATTTCAGATAGATTCTTGTCACCAAAGAACCGTTTAAGGGCGTTCATGTTTGGCACAATGCTTACTTTCCAGCGAATGTTATTTGTCTTTGCGTATAATTCGATATACTCATCAGCAAAAGCACTAAAACTAATTTTCTGTTGTTTCTTAACATCTAGAAATTTGCCTTCAGCAATTTCAACCTGAATTTTTGACAGTACCGTTTCTGCAAGGGCTTTACTTGGGCCTATCTTCTCACGAAAGCGACGACCACCATAACTGTAATCAACGTAGTAGCTCGAATTACGATCAGTTATGTTGTACGGATTTCCACACGAAATGCAAACATCCTTCTTGAGGCGGTCTTCTTCATTTCTTAAATCTTTATGTCTTGAACAGTGCGTGCATGATACTCTCTTGAAAACTGGCATATGTTATTCCCCCCTCGACAAATTGCTTAGTCTTGGATCGGATGGTACATAAATACCAGTCTTTTTCAATGGAAATCCCAGTTTCTCCGGCGATAAATTGACTTCTCGGGTCTTCACCCAAAGATCAATCTTCTTCAAATCAAATCGTATTGCCCTACCGAACCTGGAAAAAGGAATGCCATTTAATTGTCTTACCCATGCTCTTATGGTGTGCTGACTGACACCAAGATACAAGGCTACTTCTTTAACATTTAAAAATCGTTTTTGTTCCATGTGAGGCTCCTTAAATTGGAGCACCACAACTGGAACTAGAGCTTGATCTCAAACTGGTGCTATTTTGTTATTAAAAAATGAAGGTTAATTACTATATAAAGCGATTTAAGCGTATTTTACATGCTGGAAGTATCTTTACTTGCTACCGCTATTTTCGATGCGTCCAGGGGCGTTTCCGTGGAAACAACCTTCGCCAGATCGTACCTCTCCACACCATCCGCCACTTTAGATTGCTTACCAGCTTGGACTCTATTAAGATTCTTTGTTTTTAGAGGTAATTTAAGCAAGTTGGCTATTTTGTTATATAGCTTAGCTGGAAAGGTATATCCCCAAGCTTTTCTACCTTGATATAAGTAATGATCCCTGAGTACTACATCCTTTAGAAAATCTAACCTTCTTTTTAACTTACTGTCCGTAATACATGCCTTGTACTCTCCTGTTTGAAACCACCAGATTTCTTGTTTCATGTTATTGCTCCTTGTTTGAAGCACTCAACAAGAACTGGAACGGGAATATAACACAGTGCTATTATTTATAATTTTTCAAACCTTCTGAAACGGTTATGTCATACCTACCTCCCATAAATTTTTAAAGTGTTCACTGTAAATTTACAATGATGGCACTCTTATTATTAATAATTTGCTTCTTAGTAGAATTAACTAATACCGGTCATGCGAGGTTAGAGCGAGCAGGTAAAGGATGTAAAATTACATTACCAATAAGGTATGGAGAAGTACTTGGAAGTCCTTCCTTATTACCATCCTTATTAATAGGAGTGTAGTTTTACTCCAACTCTGTGTAATTTTACATAGGGTCACCACCTCTAAAATAAATGCTCTTATCAATTAGAATCTTATATTCAGTTCTGTGGCCTATGTAGCCCATTTTAACCTCGATCAGTCCTTTTTTTATTAGTCCCATTCTTGCCTTTACAATGGTCTTTGAAGAAAGCACTCTTGTTGAGGCTATAAATTCATCTCCAACCCAAAACCATGATGCTTTTGGGTCTTTCACATGACGATTCTCAAAAGCCAACAAGAAATCCATTAAAAAGTACTCCGATTTTGTTAAATACCGCTCTTGAAGCATTGATATTAAGGCATGTGGTTTGTTGTAATAGCCTCGATTTGCATCAAAATAGTTGCTGGTCATTTGTTTTACGCTGTCATCGCTCATGCTATTATCTCCCTCTTAATTTATTGCCAGATTTGGAAGCTGCCCTAAAAATAAATTCAAGGCTCATTTCTTTCGAATTTAGCTTTAGGTATAAGATTTGGGCAGCCACATCAACATTCGCTAAAATCTCAAATTTCTTTAGTTTATCTAGTATGGTTATAAATTCTGAACCGAGTTCAATCTCAAATGGTGTTTCGATTTTAGCAGTAGGATCAACGTTTATTTCGGCTTCTTGTTGATACCCGCTAATTTTTATAGAGACACTTCCATCTTTCCCGAATAACAGCAAAGACTTCGCCCCCATGCTTCCGCTAAATCTCTTAATATCTCTTAAACACTCAGGTTTGATTACAAAACTCGCCCCCTTGTGGGCTTCATCAACTGCTTTTTGAAACATCGATTGGTCATCTATCTTATTTTTTATTTGCTTAGGATCACATAATTGGACCGAAAACCTTGATCTATCAAATGCACAATACAATTTATTTTCATCCTTTTTAAAAAACACTGCCTCGGGCGTGGATTTAGATAATAAGAATTTCTTTAATGGTAGCAATGTAGCTATGCCTATCTCCCCCCAATCTTCAAATTTACCACCAAAAGAACTTCTCATTAATACGCTGGGATTGATCGCACTAGGTAATCCAACCAAAACAGACATCGCTGTTGGATTAACTGTCAGTGCTAATTTTATATCCCGATCTGTACTGAATAATTCACATATCTTGAAAAATTCACCTAATTTTCTTGTATCAACACTGAATTGAGACATATTAACTCCTATTTATTAATGGTTGCAAAAGACAAAAAGAGTCCCAAGTAAAAATCTGTTCAGATTTTCACCTTCAATTAAAATTTTAGCCCGCTATATTGGAGTTTCACTCAGGAATGAAACAAGAAGGGCAAAAAATAAATTAATTCGTCGTTTTGTGCTTTCAAATTAACATAAGTGAGAATTTCATTGATTCGTACGACAAGAGATTTTAAAATATTTTAAGTCATTTATTATCAGTTATTTATAGTATTCATTTTTCATAATGTGTGCCATATTCGTACCATTATTGTCTAACAACTGGCTTCTTATGTAAAATATTGCAATAGCTCATTAAATTAATGTATCCCGAAAACTACGCAATCCGGATTTTTACAGAATACTTAAAAAATAAACGATCAAAGAATATTCTTTGTAGATCATGCAAGAGTCCCCGGTTAACACAACTACCTAATAATCAATATCGCTGTAAAGATTGTAAAGATATTTTTATACCCGCAGCCTTTACATGTGATAAATGCAAAAGTTCATCCCTTTGGCAATTAAAGGACGGTCGATTCCGTTGCAAAAAATGCACCTATACATTTAATTGGTCAAAAGATTTAAATTTATCGAGATTTAAAATAAAAGCACAGGTATGGCTGGTTATTATCGAAGAATTTTCCAAAGGAAGCACTGTATTAGACACATCAAAAAAGATACCTCTATCTTATAAAACGATACTTAAAGCATTTAATTTCATAAGATATTTAATTCTACTTAACAATCTTCCCCCTAAACATCTTTGGCGAGCTAATAAATACCCCAAGTTTCTATGGAGTTTTGACTTGTTGAGTATTTACAAAAGGTATGTCTTTGCTAAATCTAAAGAAAAAATTAGTTGGGATCCCAAGAATAAACCCTTTATTCCACTAATAGCAATCGATGATGATGCCGGTTATGTGGAAATAAAGCATAATTTTAGTCCTTATAATGTCTTATCTTTCAAAGAAACAAAAATTGTTAGGCGGGGTGAGTTGGTCTATACCGATCTAATAAGCCGATCCGAGGATACATACATGTTTTATGGGTATAGCCAATTATTTAAAAATTTATCCCGAAGTAAATGGGATAAACTCACCGTTAAAAAGAGAATATCCAGAGGGAAAGTACACATAGATAAAGTAAATGGCTTTTGGTCCTATGCTAAGGAACGATTAAAAAAATTTCATGGACTTAGTCCTCTAACTTTTCCTCTTTACATGAAAGAATTAGAGTTAAGATACCGTTATAAGGATCATAAAGATGATGGAATCATTTTTAATATATTATTAGATCAATTAACTGACTTACCCTATTTTTGCACATAAAATGCTGGATCACTTAACTTATTAAAGAGTATGTTGGTTACAACAGAAAATATGAACGATATATATATTTTTAGATTTGGCCTTTTGTAATGCGGTTTAGAAAAAGTGCACGTGTGGATTTCAAATAGTTTAGGAAGGACTTTTTGAAAAACTACTGTGAATCTTGCCAGCTAGCGAGCACTGCATCCTCAAAATAAAGATAATTCATTTTAGATGACTCCCCTAATGAACCATAAACCCATTGTTCTGAATTTTCATTAGTGGCAATCGTTCTGTTTACATTATTAGGCTCTCCCCAAGACAATTTAACTTCTTCTTTGGTCATACCAATTTTAATCTTTTTATCCAACATCAACTGTTTAACATCTACTCGGTCTGAGTGTTCTTGAATATACTGTCCTACCCGTTCTTGACGATCTCTTTCTATTTCTTCCTCTTGGGTTTCAATACGAGTTAATGCGTTATCAACAAAGCGAAGATAATACCTCTCAGGGAATGACATGCCAGTCACAGAATCAGGAGTTGATAGAATGTATGCAAATAGATTGTCTCCTTCGATACTGTCAAAATGATTGTCTGTTGGTTGACCAAAGGTAGCCTCGACCTCCTCCGTTGTCATCCCTAAACATAATTTCTGTTGCACCATACAGTCTCTGCTATTTGAAGATGTCTCTGGGTGTGATTTAAGATACGTGTCAATGGACGTTGCACAGCCACACAAGCACACAGAAAGAATAATTAATAAGCATGTTCTCATATTATCTCCCGATTCAATGTTGGAATAATACACCATCAATTATGGGGGTGTCAAAGGATAAAATGCTGTGTGATAATTTGGTAAATGAACAACCTAATAAACATCAAAGTGGGAAGAATTATTAAGAAAGCTCGCCAACAGGAAGGAATTACTCAAGAAAAACTAGCGGAATTAGCTAAGACCAGCTATAAATACATCCAACGCATTGAAGGCAAAACCCCACCAGACCTACGTCTTAGTTCTCTCGAAAAGATTGCAAAAGCACTAAAAATCAGCCCTGCTAAATTATTGGACTTCTAAAGATTCATTAATGGTCAGGACTATCTATAAACGTCATCCTCCAAGTTTCTGTTTCCTTCATCCATAGCTCATTTTCAAATATCTTTTTGTAAGGGTTCTGAAATTTCTTTGGCTGACAACTCCCCTTCTTCATCATTGATCTATCGATTAAATAAACAAAATATTTTTCCCCAAGCTCTTTAGCTTTCTGCACTTCATTCTTTGACCAATAAAATGACATTTCACCTTCATATGATTTTACTTCTATAAAACGATCCAAAAAAATTGAATCATTATCATCAAAAGACTCTATATCATAACCCGCATTAACAAATTCATCCGGAATCAGACAAATTTTATCTACGTCAGGATGGCCGTTTAATCTCTCACCTTCGTACTCTAAGACCCATAGTTCAGCTTCTTTACCTGCTTTTTCTTTATTTGCCAAACTCTTTTTCAATTGCTCAAGGCTAATTTTTTTAATCTTATTTTTTCTATTTGAAATCTTGTCAACGATGCTTGTTTTGAAGTGCTCTGTAAACTCTCTCCTAATAAGTAGATGATTCTCTAGGTCAGCTTCTCTCTCAAAAAAACCAGTTGCTAGCAAGAAATTCCTGATTGGAAAGAACTTATACGGAAATTTACTATCCAATACATAATATCTATTTGATTGTGTGTTAAATTTTAAATTATCTTTATTAAAAATCTCTTCGATTATCCCATATTTCTCTAGAGAAAGCACCAGATGACCAAACATATGAAATTGATCAAAATAAGAATGTTTTTGGAAAGTCTGCACATCAAAACAATTCTTATTACATCTAATCTTTTCACCAGTAACCTCAGCAAATGAAATAAACTCACAAAGCTTAACGATCCCAGGGAAAGAATGTGCCATCGAAAAAATGTGAGAGATACAGTATTTGTGGAGATCCGAGATCGATTGTTGTTTTAAGGAAGGGAGGCCATCGAAAAGAAAAAAAATTAACTCTTCTTTATTTCCGAGCCTATCATGCTTTAGCAGTTCTTCTAACATAGTCTCGGATTATAGCTTTCAAATCATCTTTTAGGTCAATGTCATAATTCAAATTCTGGCTTATCAATGGTATTTCCTGACTTTCAATTAACTCCACCATCCTTCTTTCCTTCTCTATCAAACTTTGATGAATGGTATCATCAATAGAATTCTCTGAAAGAACATAATGATAGTGTGTGATTACATCTTTAGGAAGACCGACACGATGGATACGATCTTTTGATTGAATAAAATTAGCGGCGTTGAAAGTCCTTTCCAAATATATAGCATGATGACAAGCCTTATGTAGTGAAATAGATTCTGCAACTGCAAACGGATTAGCTATTATCACTTTGAAACTCGAATTCGGAGAGTGGAACTCTCTAATGATTTTCTCTCTTGTCGTTATATTCTCGGCGATTTCATCTGTCTCAATGGGAACCTCTCCAATCAACATTTCGGAATCAATGTTATGTGCTTTCAAATACACCTGTAATTCTTTAATGTTCTGAATAAAAATCCCCCAAATAATCACTTTTTCATTCTGACCTAAAATTTTTGTCACTAAATCTTTTACGATCTCGAATTTCTTAGGAATTCTTTCGAGTTCTTTATAACGAAATACTTTGTCTATAATTTGACTATCGTCAATGTAAAGTTCGTTGTCTAAGCCTTGATTACGAAAATAGGTTTCTAAAGGTTGTTTTAAAAGACCCGGATTAGTAGCCGCTTGCATTAAACGAATGAATCTTGCCTTTACTAATTCAGAAGCAACGTAGTTTACGTTCTCATTTTCTTCAAAATACCCGATATAACGATTCTCTATAAAATCATAAATATCTCGCTGCACTTGACCCATTTTCACATATGTGGGCTCATGCTCGTTAATAGGAGGCAATCCTAAGTCACCTTTCTTAATTCTAATAAAAAAAGGAGAAATATTATTTATCAATTTCTCTACCCTGTGATCAAAACGTTTTTCAGACATATCTTTCAGTTGGTATATATTAAAATCTATTATTTCTTTATTCGGCCATATAAATTCATATAAATTATAAATATCTTCATACCCATTCGGGACAGGGGTTCCTGTTAAAACTACCCTAGCCTTACAGTATTTAGTTATACTTAATACTGATGAAGCCCAAACACCTCCCTCAACATTCTTGATCCTATGCGCCTCATCTAGAACAACCATTGCTCTCATATCTTTACGTTGAAGAAAATGTATTAGATTATCAAGATTGTAAGAAACACTTTGATAAGACATTAAAGTAAGTTCTGGCACTTCCTCTATAGGGCTAACGGAAAGTAAGTATCGAGCCCGTTCCTCAGGAGAAACTCCACCTGAAAGACGTTTTGATTTTACAGAATTCCCAAAACATTCTTGATATTCATCTTCCCACGGGCCAAAAGAACTCAAAGGGCCTATAACTAATAATTTGTTCACATGTTTGGGATGATCTACAGGCAAATTCTTTAGATAAGCATAGGCAGCATACACGACCGAAGTCTTACCTGCGCCGGGCACAGAAAAATTACAAGCATTCTGAGAGAAAGCTAAATGGAAAGCTGATAGTAATTGTTTATCATACAAACGTCTATGGGGCAGATATATCTCAAGAGATTCCTTAAAAGACTTAAACTCTTCCACATCTACTTCATTTAACCATATCTTTCTAGCCTTCTCACTGAAGAGCTTAAAATTCTCTTTCTCTTTATAAAAAACATTAAATATTTGCTTTATTTCAGAAGAATCCGTTTGATTAATTCCATATTTCTCTAAAGAATCTTGGATTTTATTTAATATTTGTTCTCGCTCTTCCTGATTGTACGGGATCCTAATTTGACCATTTTCCTGAAACTGCGCATTAAGAAAATCTACAAAATAATACTTAGCCCGACGATTCTTTATTATCTGCTGAACATCACCAGTTATAACAAATTGTTCCTTACTTTCATCAACATTTAATTCAACGCTTGTCATTTAGACTTACCATGTTTTTCTAGGGTCTTTTTAAAGTCATAAGTAATACTATTTATTGCTTTAACCCACTTCAGAACGTCTGGATCTTCAAAGAATGCTTTTGATTTGGTATTTATAGATTCTAACTTACTCATGGCACTCTGTAACAATTCAAGCGGTTCATTTTTCTTATTCAAATTATCAAGGGCTTCCCGGGATAACCCCATATTCTTTTTTAAATGTGAATCTGCGTGTTTAGCCCAAAGTTCATCTCTGCCTTTAAGAAGTGTATCCAAATTTTGAGTTGGATTCTGTTCTCTTAACTTCTCAATCGTAGGCTCTTCAATGGAATCGATCTGCTCAAAGTGTTTGTCTCTGAAGCCATCCCATACTTCTTTATTGCTAAAAAAACTGCCTTTCTTACTAGTTTGCCCAATAAACCTATAATCTTTGGAGTCTCCGCTATCGCTTGCGGCTGCTTTTGTTCTATTGTAAATTCCCCTAATGTAATCAAAATAAATAAGTTTAAGATCATTTAAATCGCTATCTTTGTAGTTCCACAAAATCATTGTGGATTTGTAACCACCATAGCGATCCAAATAACTATTAAGATCAACAAAAGCCCCTTCAGTTTTATCTAGTCGAGTGTAAATACCTGTGTAATTTAATTTTTTCAAATATTCATTCATTAACTTCATTATTGATATATATTCTTTAATTTTGGATGTCGTTTCCCCCATCATTTTAGCAATTTCTTCAATAGTAAATTTATAGCTTTCCAAATCCGCACATTTCAAATATTTTTCAATTGCATTGTAATCAACTTTAGCATCTTCTCCCATTTGATAGGTTGTCTCAAGACGCATTATTTCCTTTGGATTTTCATCCAAAGTTTCTTCTAAAACAACGGCTCTAAAATATCTTGGACTTTCTTTAGATTCTTCATAGGCTTGCTTCAAAATCATAGCTCGCCTATTACCATCAATAATAACGCCATCCTTGGTTACAATGCCGTATTTAAGCTGACCTTGTTCTTTAATACTTTTCTTTGTACCTTTATTACTAGGTTCATTCGAATTCCAAAGAAATGTCTCTATTGTTTTTATATCCTTTGGATCAGTAGGATCAAGCTCATTACCAGTCTGCTTTTCGTATGATTTAACAAAACTCGCTATCCTTCCATTAAACCGGTTATACACCAAATACTCCAAATCTATCTCGTAAACTGACATTTTACGTCGGTCATTTTTATACCATACCTCCATAGAACCATACGCTGTTTTTTCTTTCAAAATCTTCGAAAAATATTCAATGCGTTTTTCTTTTTCCATAATTTTTATTCCTGGTTTGCGGTTGTGGTAATTTTATTAATAGCGTAAAGAGCAAAAAGCTGCTTTACGGGTATTTTTTGCTTATTCCTAAAAATGACATGCCCGTTCTGTTCAAATACTTCATCCATGACATCGAGATTTTGAATAAATCTTGCTAATTGCTCGACTAGTTCAATTGGTTCTAATAATCCATTCTTTGATCGTTGCATCTCATACATTTCTTGAAGTTCATTGGCAGTTCCGATTTTATCGGTATACCCATTATTTATTATATTTAAAAATTTCTGACCATTCTTGGCGCTTCTAATTAATGGTTCGATTTCTTTATAAAATCCATCAACATAATTAAAACTTGGAAAACCTTCACCGGTTCCATACTGAACAGAGGCTATCCATCGACTTCCTTCTTTTTCATTTTTATCAATGTCATAATTAGAAAGGGTGACTGTTATATTTCCATCTTTGAAGGGGTGCCTTCTAAAACGTGAGCCTTTACTTCTGCTTGGTTGGTTATTGAAACTCTTTGGGGAATGATTGTTCAAGCTGTTTACATTTTTTAAATTTGGCTCAATTTTTATTACAGATTCTTTTATTTCAGCTAATCTAAATTCTTCTCGACTTAATTTTGCAAAAGCTCGACTCACAGAGGGACAAACCGCATTGCCCACTAGTTTGCATTTTATTCCTTCACTACCTATAAACTGATACGTAATAGGAAACCCCATCAAGCAAGCAGACTCACGGACTGTTGGGGTCCGATATTCACCATGCCCTCTACGACCAAATTCTGATCGATAAATAATACCCTCTCTCGAGGCACCTATTTTAGTAGCTGTTATTGTTCTACTTGGTTTATCTTCATTCTCTGGGAATGACATTTTCCCCATGTAGGGGTGGTTAATTTTCAAATAACGCGATTGTCTCCACTCACATTTAAATAGACCAGTGTCATAAAAATGATCTGTGAGCTCAGATGCCTTTATTTTTATTCTTGGATATAATGGATCTATAACCAATGCGCTGATTTTAGTTGAGTTCGGTTTAGGTAGACTTTGTTTAACTTTTCCTAAAGTGATATACACTGGCAAATTTACTTCTTCATCAGGCGCTTTGTGTGTACGTGCGGGGATTATTAATTTACCTTGCTTAATAAACTCACCTGATATTGCCCTTTTTCTAATTTGAGGTGATCCATAATCCGCTGAATTTATAATAGGTTGATTATCTTGAAGTATGATAGCCTTCTTGTCTGGACTCAATCGGTGTTCCTTAGCCCATTGTGTTAGATTAAGGTCTTTAAAGGTGTAGTACGCACTCAGATAATTTCTAGAATTGGCTACATTTTCCATAAACCAAGCTTTAAGTTTTGTATTAGGCTTATATTTCTTTACAGCTACAATCCTTAAAAAAATCTTGGTTAGCCTAACGCCTGCTGTCTTATCTGCTTTTCCCGAAATATTAGATGATGAGAACGTTACACAAGGAGGACTTCCAATAATTATGTCAGTGTCTGGCAGGGCTTCAATCTCTTCAATAGAATCCTCAAAATCGAGCACATTCTTGACTGAACAATTAAGCCCAAAATTGTGGTTAAACGTTTTGATTGCTGGTTCCCAACGGTCTATCCCCGACAAAATTTCAAACCCTTGTTGTCGAAAACCTTCTGAAAATCCTCCTGCCCCGCAGAATATATCTATAACAGTAGGGTTCTTCATTTTGCTAAATTACATGTACTTCCAAGTTTATTCATTTTTCAATTAACCTCTTCACTTTATGGACACATGCTTTTAATTTTTTCTTAATTTGGCATTCCCAAATTTCTAATGTTGCCCAATCTTGTTCCATCAAAAGCTTTATCTTCTGTTGATCTCTTACAGTATTCTTTTTGAATTTCTCTTTCCAGAATCTTGAATGATTTTTGGGTAGTGGAGGTTGACAATTAGGACACCTATGCCAAAAGCACCCGTTGACAAAAATAGCTAATTTTTTCCCAGGAAAAGAAATGTCGGGTCTGCCAGGGGCTTTTTTCCAATGTAACCTATACCCCTTTATACCTAAATGCCACAGTTCTTTTCTTAACGCTAATTCAGGTTTTGTATTCTTTCCTTTAATAGCGCTCATTATTCGTGATGTTATTGCTTTTTGGGGAATAGGGGCCCGACCATCCCGTATGTAAATTTCTCTATTCACCGAATTCCCAACCTTTTAGTCTTGATGTATTAGTCTACACCTTCACTCATAAGACGCCAAATGTTTTTCCAAGGCCTTCATAAAGTAGCTATGTTGCGAACTCATGTCCAGTACCCTATGTGACCATAACCTAACATTTTGAGACAAACTCCGAGAAACCAACAGTAGGGCTACCACACAAAATCCTATAAAAAACTCGGCAATTTGATCCCCCTCCCATGGTGTCAATCTGATGTCAAATCACATATAAAAAGATAGCAATCAATAACAGATCGTATAAAAACAAAAAACCTTCTCAGTGACGAGAAGGCTTAAATGAATGGCGGGGTCGACGAGATTTGAACTCGCGGTCTTCAGCGTGACAAGCTGATGTGTTAACCAGCTACACCACGACCCCGTAGATGAAGGGATATCTTAATCGGTGTTCGGTATTTTGTAAAGCAAAAAACTGGTGGGCAAGGAAGGACTTGAACCCTCAGCCTATTGAATGTAAGTCAATTGCTCTAACCAGTTGAGCTACTTGCCCGTAATTTTAAAAAGATTGCTTCGTCGCCCTACGGGCTCCTCGCAATGACACTAAGCCTACTATTAAAACGGCTATAAGTAAAATAAATAATCAAACCAATGGCAAGCCAGATGACCAGGCGCCACCAGGTCTCTGAATCCAGCGAGGTCATCATCGCCAGGCATACAAAAATGCCCAGCATCGGGAACATGGGAAAACACGGGCACTTAAAACTCCTTGGTATTTCAGGCCGGCTGTAGCGCAAAATCATGACCCCGGCGCAGACGATGATAAAGGCCAATAAGGTGCCGATGGATGTCATGTTCCCTAATTTGGAGATCGGGAAAAGCCCGGCAAAAAAACCTGTAAAAACCATGAACAGCAGGTTTGACAGCCACGGGGTGCGCCATTTAGGATGAATGTCTGAAAAAAGTTTGGGCAAAAGCCCGTCGCGCGACATCGCATAAAAGATGCGCGACTGGCCGAGCAGCATGACAAGGATCACTGAAGTCAAACCCGCGATGATCCCCAATTTGACCATCACCTTAAGCCACGGATAGGGTGTCATATTAATGGCCGTGGCCACCGGTGCGGGGTCCCCGTTCATGGCTTTATAATTGAGCATGCCTGTTAAAACAGCGGAAAATAAAATAAAAATAATGGTGCAGATAAACAATGACCCTATGATCCCCCGCGGAATGTCCCTCTGGGGATGATGGGCTTCCTGCGCTGCCGTTGATACCGTATCGAAACCGATATAGGCAAAAAAGATGATCCCTGCCGCGCGCATGACGCCGCTTAAGCCGAATTCCCCAAAATGCCCGGTATTAGGCGGTATAAAAGGCACATAATTGGCAGGCTTAATATAATGCACCCCCACGGCAATAAATGTAAAGACGACGATCAGTTTGATGACCACGATCACATCATTGACCACCGCAGATTCCTTGATACCCAACATCAGTAATAGGGAAATGATCACAATAATGCCGACAGCCGGAATATTAACAATGCCGTGGACCTGGCTGCCGTCCGCCAATGTCACCATGTCAAAGGGGCATGCCGTCAATGGCGCCGGCAGGGTGAGGCCTACGTCCCTTAAAAAAGAGACAGCATAGCCGGACCAGCCTTGGGCCACGACAGCCGATGCAACAGCATACTCTAAAACCAAATCCCAGCCGATGATCCAGGCAATAAATTCGCCCATGGTGGCATAGGCATACGTATACGCGCTGCCGGCCACCGGGATCATGGAAGCAAGTTCACTGTAACACATGCCGGCAAAGGTACAGCCGATGGCAGCCACGACAAAAGAAAGCACTACCGCAGGGCCGGCATTGTGGGCCGCGGCGATACCTGTCAATGTGAAAAGACCGGCCCCGATAATGGCCCCGATGCCTAAGGACACTAAATTAAGCGCTCCCAGGGAACGCTTCAACTTGTGTTCCCCGCTTTCGGCGGACTCGACTAGTTGACTGATGGGTTTCTTGATAAAGAGATTCATTGGCTTAACTTAAAAGATTGCTTCGTCACTTCGTTCCTCACAATGACACTATCAGAACTCTTTCAAAATCTTTAACGCAGCTTCGCGTGGAGAAGCGGCTTGGATGATGGGACGGCCTACCACTAAAAAATTACTCCCCTGTTTAATGGCTGCTTGAGGTGTCGCCACCCTTTTCTGGTCATTTAAAGATGCATCCGCAGGACGGATGCCTGGCGTCACGATCAAAAAATCAGGGCCCAATTCCCGGCGGATACTCGCTGCTTCTTCAACAGAAGCCACGACCCCGTCCAAGCCTGCCTGACGGGCCAGGCGGGCGCGCTCCAGTACCAAACTTTCTAAACTGGCATCTCTGGCTGTGCTGGTCAGTACAGTAACACCGACGATCAAAGGCCGTTCTACACCCAAAGCCTTGGCTTGGGCCTGCCCTGCCTGTACTGCCGCTTCAAGCATTTCTTTGCCGCCGGCAGTATGCACTGTCAGCATAAAAAGCGGGGCAAACCCAGGAGCACTGCTTGGGCTGACGCTCAATCCCACCGCACTTTTGACCGCTGAGGCCACGGTATTTGGTATATCGTGAAATTTCAAATCCAAGAAAACTTTTTTCCCCTTGGCCTGCAAATAACGGGTGATAAAAGGGCCGTGGGATGTAAACATCTGGCTGCCGACTTTAAATATCTCAACGGAATCCCCCAGCTCATCGATGAGCTTGCGGGCTTCTTCTAAAGTTTCCAGGTCTAAGGCAAGAATTAATTGTGCTGAATTTTTCATATTCTTGTACTGGATTCCCGCTTTCGCGGGAATGACAGTAAACTAAATTTTTAAGCTTCCGATGATTTCACGGATATCATCAATTTTATTTTCTTTCATAAAAGATTCAATCCCTTCCAGGACATCAACAGGTGCGCGGGGATTGATAAAATTTCCCGTGCCCACGGCAATCATCGTTGCTCCCGCGATCAAGAATTCCAAAGCATCTGCGGCTGTCATGATGCCTCCCATGCCGATGACAGGGATTTTAACCTGGGACGCCACCTTCTGCACCATATAAACCGCGATGGGCCGGATGGCGGGGCCGGATAATCCGCCGGTAAAATTCCCGATGCGGCTTTGACGTTTCTTGATGTCAATGGCCATGGCTGTAAACGTATTGACCAGACTCACCGCGTCAGCACCGCCCGCCTCAGCTGCCTGGGCGATTTCCGCGATGTCCGTCACATTAGGCGACAATTTGGCAACGATGGGAAATTTAGACAGCGCCTTGATTTTCCTGACTAACTGCAGCGTCGCCTCGGGGTCCTGTGCCACTAAAACTTTATGTTTAAGGTTAGGGCATGATAAATTTAATTCGACCGCCGCGATGCCGCTTTCTGCATTCAATTTTTCAATGATACCGGTAAACTGTTCTTCATTATGCCCCAAAATGCTGATGATCAAAGGCACGCCGATTTTCTTTAAGGCCGGCAGTTTCCGGGCGATAAAGCCGTCAATGCCGGGATTTTCAATGCCGATGGCATTGATCATGCCCGACGGTGTTTCAAAAATACGCACCGGCGGATTGCCCGCCTGCGCATGAAAGGTCACCGTCTTTGGCACAATGGCCCCGAGCCTTTTGACTTCCTCAAGATTGTAATAGCGCTCCGCATGGCCGAAGGTGCCGGAAGCGACCGTCACAGGGTTTGGGAAAGTGATATTAGCAATTTTAACGGATATGTTCATATTAATGAAACTTCACTTCGTCCAGATCAAACGCCGGGCCGTCATAACACACTGTTTTAAAACCATTTTTAGTCTCAATGGAACAGCCTAAACAAGCACCCAAGGCGCAGGCCATGATCTCCTCGCAAGCGGCCTGGCCTGCAATGCCATGCTGGCCGGCAAAATCCTGTACCGCTTTCATCATGGGATTGGGGCCGCAGGTATAAATAAATGTCTGTCCGGGTTTCTTTTCAATCTTATCAAACAAAACGCTGATGCGCCCTTTGGCACCGACAGAACCGTCATCTGTGGCAATATGCACCTTGACGCCATTGTCCTTAAACTCCTGCATCGGATACACATGCCCGCGGTCGCGGCCGCCAAAGAGCAGGACAAGATTGTATTTTTTATTTTTTAAAACATCGGAAAGAATAAGCATGGGGGCAATGCCGATGCCTCCGGCAATCAATATTACCTGTTTCGTGCTCGGCGGAGGCATTTTGAATGGCGTACCCAAAGGTCCTAATACATCGATAGCATCGCCCTTCTTCTTTAAGGAAAGCAATTTGGTGCCCGGGCCGACCGCATCATAAAAAATCTCGACATATTTCCTGGTGCGATAAACGCTAAAAGGACGCCGGAAAAAGGGCTGCAGGCCTTCTTCGTCAGTTCGGATATGGATAAATTGGCCGGGCTTGACCTCAGCAGCCAGGTCAGGGGCATCAAAAACCATGCGCCAATACTTCGGGCAGAGTTTTTCGTTGACGAGGACTTTATATTTATTTTGTATTTTTTCCATATTAAAAGATTGCTTCGTCGCTGCGTTCCCCGCAATGACACACGAGTATACCATTATTTTTGGCAATGCCCACAATAAAATGTGCTGCGGCCGGCCTGGGTTATACGCTGTATCAACTTCCCGCAGCGAGGGCAAGGCAAACCTTCACGGGCGTAAACTGAAAGCCGTTCATTAAACCGGCCTTTTTGGCCGGAGCCGTCACGGTAATTACGCATGGAAGAGCCGCGATGGGCAATTGCTTCCTTAAGAACTGCAATAATATGCTGATGCAGGGTTTTAATTTCTGTCCGGCTGAGCCGCCGGGCCTGCCGTTTAGGGCTTAAGCGACTGCGGAAAAGGATCTCACACGCATAAATATTGCCGATACCTGCCACAAAGGTATGGTCCAAGAGAACATTTTTGATGGGACGAATGGTTTTTCGGAAAGCTTCTTGCATCAAAGCGGGAGTAAATTCTTTTGAAAAAGGCTCAGGGCCCAAAATGTTAAAGTGTTTGACCTCATCTAATTTTCCGACCACGCGCAGTTGGCCAAAACGCCGCTGATCATTGTATAAAAGCCTGCTGCCGTCAGAAAAAACAAAGGTGAGCCGTGTATGTTTATCCTTTTGGCCGCCGGCGATCAGCTGTCCGGTCATGATCAGCTGAATGACTAGAAATTCACTTGAGGCCAAATGGATGATGATGGCCTTGCCGCGGCGGGTGACCTTGTCAACGGCGCGGCCCCTGGTCCGCCGGATAAAATCATCTGCTTTCTGGCGCAGAAGAAACGTATCATGGACGATCACATCGGAAAAAATTTTACTGCGGAGAGATTTGCTCAGATCGCGGACAATGGTTTCAACTTCAGGAAGTTCAGGCAAGATCCCCTCTTTCTTGCTCGCCGTATGCTTAACTTGATTGCTGCAGTTTCTTGATCAATTTCTTGATTTTCTCCTCAGCCTCAGCAACATTCTTGACATCGATCATCCCTTCAATGTCCCAGTTACCCAAATCAACGACAGGCCGGCCGTAAACTAACCCATAACAAATTTCCGAATTGGTGCCGAAGCTTCCGGGTAAGGCAACGATAATGTCTGCTGAGCAGGCCACAATCGTGTTACGCGCATAACCGATCGAGGTAGGCAAAGAAATATCAATATAGGAATTAGCATCCCTTTTATCTTTACCGGGCAAAATACCGATGGTCATGCCTCCGGCTTTTTTAGCCCCCATGGCAGCCGCTTCCATGGCCCCGCCCAAACCGCCGCAGACCAAAACACAACCCAATTCCGCGATCATCCGCCCGACGGATTCTGCCAAATCCTCGACCTTGGCACTGATGCTGCTTCCCCCGATGACTGAAATAGTGATCATTTGTTTCCGCATGTAATTCCTTCCTTAAATCATTAACGCGCCCGGCGGGATTCGAACCTGCACCAGCAGCTCCGGAGGCTGCTGCCCTATCCATTAGGCTACGGGCGCAAATGTTTAAGCCCGCCGGTACACTGTTTTTCCGCCGCAAACAGTGTATTCTACCTGGCCTTTAAGTTTACGTCCGATGAAAGGTGAATTCTTGCTTTTAGACACAAAACCTTCCTGGGTCACTGTCCATTCACGATCCGGATCAATGATCGTAATGTCCGCATCAAAACCCGGTTTAATCATCCCTTTATTCACCAGCCCCACAAGGCGCGCTGGTGCGCTAGACATTCTATCAACCATTTTGGGTAAGTCAATAATTCCCGGTTTTACCAATTCCGTCATCGTCAAGCCTAAGGACGTTTCCAGGCCGATCAATCCAAAGGGTGCCCCGTCAAATCCCACTTCCTTGTCTTCCTTGGTATGCGGCGCGTGGTCTGTAACAATGCAGTCAATGGTCCCGTCGGCAATGGCTTCTTTGACCGCTTCCACGTCTTCTTGGGAACGCAGCGGCGGATTGACCTTGGTCGATGTATCGAAACTGCTGCAGGCCTCATCTGTCAGGACAAAGTGGTGCGGGCAAGCCTCAGCCGTTACTTTAATGCCTTGGGATTTGGCAAAGCGTATGAGTTCGCAGGAACGTTTGAGTGACATGTGCGCCAGGTGCACCCGGGCATTCAGATAAAGGGCTATTTCAATATCGCGCGCCACCGTCACTGTCTCGGCAATGCCCGGATCGCCTTTTAAGCCTAACCGCGTCGACACAACCCCTTCATTCATCACACCGCCCGCGCTCAACAAAGGGTCCTGGCAGTGCTCAATGATCAAAACATCCAGCATCTTGGCATATTCCATGGCCAACCGGAATAGGCGGCTGTTAAGCACAGACTTGCCGTCGTCGGAAAAGGCCAGGCATCCCGAAGCCTTGAGTTCCGCCATATCTGTTAATTCACCGTCCTGCTGGCCCTTGGTGATCGCACCGATGGGATAAACATTGCACAGCCCCACGCGATTGGCTTCACGGATAATGAATTCCACGACCATGGCATTATCAATGACAGGATTGGTGTTGGGCATGCACATGATGGAAGTAAACCCGCCCTTGACCGCCGCGCGCGAACCTGTCTCAATGGTTTCCTTGTCCTCACGGCCCGGCTGGCGAAGATGGGTATGGATATCGATCAGGCCCGGCAAAACTTTCTTGCCCGCGGCATCAATGATCTCATGCAAATGTCGATCGGCAACGGTTATCTCTGGTCGAATTTGGGTAATTTTCCCGTCTTCGCAAAGTATGTCCTGAGCTTTGTCCCAGATTTTGTCAGCGTTAACGATGACGGCGTTTTTTATCAGTAGTCCCATATTTACTCCGTTTTTGTCCCTAATACTAAATATAATACCGCCATGCGCACGGCGACCCCGTTGGTCACCTGGTCCAGGATCACCGATTGCTTGCCGTCGGCAACATCAGCGGACAATTCCACCCCGCGGTTGGTCGGCCCCGGATGCATGACGATCAAGTGGTCGCTGCCCTCATTTAATTTGGCCTGATTGATGCCAAAAAGCCTCGAGTACTCGCGCATGGAAGGCAGGAATTTATCCTGCTGGCGCTCCTTTTGCAGGCGAAGGGCGATCACGGCATCTGACCGCTTTAAAACTTTCTTCAAATCGTAACAAACATCAACACCCAGGGCTTCAATGCCGCGCGGCATTAAGGTCGCGGGGCCGCAAACCGTCACCCTGGCGCCGAGCTTGGTCAGCCCCCAGATATTGGAACGCGCCACCCTTGAATGTAAAATGTCCCCGATGATGCCGACCTTCAGGCCTTCAATGCGGCCGAATTTTTCCTGCAGGGTAAAGATGTCCAAAAGTGCCTGTGTCGGATGCTCCCGGCAGCCGTCCCCGGCATTGACCACTGAGCATTTAAGCCCTTCGGCCAGCAGGAGCACTGACCCCGACGAAGAATGGCGCACCACCATGGCGTCCACGCTCATGGCTTCGATATTGCGCGCGGTATCAAGCAGGGTCTCTCCTTTGCTCGTCGACGAAACATTGGCGGCGATATTAAGCGTGTCCGCGGAAAGCCGTTTGGCTGCCAGTTCAAAGGAAATGCGCGTGCGGGTGGAAGGCTCAAAAAATAAGGTGACCACGGTCTTGCCGCGCAGGGCCGGGACTTTTTTGATGTCGCGGCTGGAGACTTCCTTAAACGATTTGGCCGTTTCCAGGATCAGCTCTATGTCCTGACGGCTCAGATTCTCCAGGCCCAAAAGATGTTTGTGCTTCCAAGACATATTTAATCCTCCACAATCACTTCATCAGTCTTTCCGTCGGACTCTCCCAGGATCACCTTCACGTCTTGCGTCTTCGTGGTGGGGATATTTTTGCCCACGAAATCCGCGCGGATGGGCAGCTCGCGGTGCCCGCGGTCAATCAGTACAGCCAGCTGGATGATCGCAGGACGGCCGAAATCAACCAGCGCATCCAACCCCGCGCGTATGGTGCGCCCGGTAAAAAACACATCATCCACCAAAACAATTTTTAAATCAGTGATGTCAAAATCAATCAGTGTCTCGCGGACCTGGGGCTTGGCCCCGACCATGGTCAAATCATCACGGTAAAGAGTGATGTCCAAAATCCCTGTTGGGACTTCCACGGCTTCTATGTCTTTGATCGCCTGCTTTAACCTCTGGGCCAAAATCACCCCGCGGGTGCGGATGCCTACCAAGGCCAAATGCTCGACCCCTTTATTTTTTTCAAGGATCTCATGCGCCATGCGCAAAACCGCCCGGCGAATGGCCTCCTGGTCCATGATTTTAACAGCCGCCATTTTCCCCTCCCGGACAAAAAGAAAACCCGCCGGCCCCGCGATACGCGGGACAGACGGGTTGCAAAATCAATTTTGACGTCAAGGTATTCATATAATCCCTTTCCAGCCTCACAGAACCGGATTAAAGGTGCTTCCAAAGTTGTTCAACTATACCACTCTTTAAAGGGGCTGTCAATGCCGGCTTATTTAACAGCAATAAACCCTTCAAAGCTCACATATTTCATGACGGTCATAATGTCAACGAATCCCGCGCGTTTTAGCAGCCCCAAATTACCGTCGGTTGAAAACGGCTTCAGGATGCTCTTAAGGCTCTGGTCTTTGTTGAAGATCTCCTCTGATGTAAACCCCTTGCGGAGCTTATAGTCCCTGTAAATCATCGTCATCATGTCCTGAAACCTTGCGTCAGGGGCACGCACTTTTTCAAAAAAAATGAAACATCCCCCCCAATTCAGGCTTTGATAAATCTTATTGAACAATGCCTGGCGAAAACATTCGGGGACAAATTGGATGCAATAATATGAAACAATCATGTCTGTCGCTTCAAAATTAAAATTAACGATATTGTCCCGGATGATCTCAATATTGGCGATATCTTTACAATGCTCTTTTGCTTTTTGGGCCATTTTTTCTTCCACATCAATCCCTATCCAGCGGATCTGGGGCTTATGGGCATTATAAACAGCCAGTTTCCTGATCAATTCACCCGTTGAAGAACCAAGTTCGTAGCAGGTGCTGTTTTTCAGGCAGAAAAAATCGCTCAAATAACATATCAAATCATGCCCGTCTTCATAATAAGGAACAGACCGTTTGATATGCGGGACAAAATGCTCCGCCACCTCCCCGCTAAAATTCCAATCAGCCCTGTTTTTTTTGATATCATCGCCCATGTCCATCTGTGACCCCCATCGCAGGTTTTATTTAATTAAAAAAGCCTGGGACATGACCAGCATGATCCCAAGGACAGCGGCTGTGGCACCGGCAACCGCCCGCCAGGAAACAGCCTCTTTTGTTATAATAACAGCCATCGGCAGGACAAACAACGCCGAAGTTGAGTTGAGCGAAATGGCGGTGGCAAGATCAATATATTTAATGGACACCAAAAAAAGCCAAAATCCGCCGTACACGCCGATCATCACGATAAAAACGAAATTTTTAAACAAAACAAAATCTTTAAACGGCAGCAAATCTTTCTTGATCTGCCTGTTCAACGCTCCCCACACCAACAATCCCATCACCCCCCAAAAAATCCGGATAAAGGTGGCTGTCAAAGGGGAAACTGTTTGAATGCCGATTTTGGAAAGAACTGCAGCTGCGGTTGATGCAGCCACGCACAAAAGCCCATAGATGATCCCGGCGGCCTTATTGATGATGACAGTCCCCTGCGAAGGGCTTTTTTCCCATAATACCCAGCCGGTACCGGCCGCCGTAAGTATGATGCCTGTCCACACTAAGCCATTAGGGCATTCTTTAAGCACCAGCATGGCGCACAACGCCGCTATAACAGGGACTATAATGCCGATCAATGATGTCAGGCGCGGGCCCAAATTCAATAATGTTTTAAAATAAAAAGTGTCCCCGATGGCTATTCCCAACAAGCCGCTAAGTCCAAGAATGAAGAATGAATGTAAATCACACGAAGGACGGCCTGCAAAGCACATCGGAAGGCCCAGGAAAAAAAGCCCCACCATCCCGCGGCAGAGATTTAGGCCAAACGGGGTGACACGATTGCTGAATTTAAAAAATAAAACAGTGCCCAATGCCCACGAGGCTGCGGAAAATAAAGAAGCACCTGCTCCAATAATAAATAAAAGTTTCACATTATGGCGTCATTGCTTTAATTAGCTGGTCACAAGCGTATCTTGGCATAGACGATGCCAAGGATGTCCTGCCCCAGAGGTTCAAATGCATCCACGGCCCCATTGTTGTCTCCCTTTGTTTTCAGGTATTGTCCGTCAATGGCAACGACGCGGTGGATAATGATCCTTCCTGAAGCCTGGTCGAAGAAAACAATCACCTTCCCGGCCCAATCATCGATCTTGGGGAGAGGATAATGGTGGACTAAAACCATATCTCCCGGATGAAAAGCCGGAAGCATGGAGTTACCGTCAATGATGTAAAATGGGGCGTAGGTATTCGATCCCACCGGCACTGCCAGGACCACAACCAAGACCAAAATAGCCTGCCGCAAGAATTTATTAATCACGAGGTGTATACGATCCCGTATTTGATTTTGATATAGTCAAGGTATTTAAGGAACGTTCCTATTAAATGTACATAGTTTTTATTGTCCGCGTAAATCCGGGCTTGGCGCACATGATATTGTTTGATCAAACGGTCGACTAAAAGTGTCTGTGGCTCACTGAAACAAAATGGCCCCGGCGATACCATGCTTCCCTGGAACCATGCATGGGATTTGACACTTTCCCAGCCGGGGAAACAGAAATTATCAACCAAAACAACCCTGTTCTGGTCAGCAATGGCATTAAGAAAATTTTCAGCGGTAATCTTGCCCGCAACCGGGTGGATAGTCGCAATGACGATTGCTTCAAGGCCTGCAGGCGGTATGAAATGCTCCAACTGTTTGGCAGAACGCAGATTAGTGCCCAGCAAATCACCTATATATATTGTTCCCGGACCATGGGCATTGTTCCATACCGTATACCTGATGCCGGCTTCCTGGGTTGTAAAATTGGCCCTGGTAAGGATGCGTGCATAAATATTTTTAAGCGCGTATAGCCTCAGGCCGAGGGCCAGAAGGCATGCACAAAAAAGGATGTCTAAAACCCGGGTGCGCGTCATTATGACTTAGGGAGTTCCCCTTCTTTAAAAACAGAAACAGTAGGGTGCTGATCAGTACCGAAACAGTAATAAGATATCAGAAAAAGACGGTGAAAAGCAGGTTTTTGATAATCAGGTAGGGTATGTTTTTCAATATAATCGATATCAAGCGCAAAAAGTTGTTGGTCTGAAGGATGCGTGCTGTTCCATTCACTGCACATATACCGCGCCCAGGGCTCACGATAATAAAAAGCTGTTTCATGGCGCATATTACTATAATACAAGTTAAAATTATACATCCTATCAAGCTTCAGGATTGAACCGGGTTCTTTCCAGGTCACAGGCGCTCCCGAATTAAAAATATCCACGGTCTTTCCGTTACGCAGTTTTCCGGGCATGACGCACCAGCCGACGTCCATGGGCTTGGGGGCGAACATTCCCCAAGTTTGACGGATATCGAAAGCATACCCGACCCATTTCATTGGGGGCGGAATCCTGAATTGAGCATTTTCTAAGCCTCCCATATTCCAAAAAAAGACATAGACAACAAAAAATGCAACGATGAAGCTGAGATAAAACGGCATATAAAATAAATTGGGTTTCCATATGGAAAATTGATTTTCCAGCGGAGTACCGGATTTTGGATCAAAGTTTCCCAAAACTCTATTTAGGAAAGGTGTCGGCAGAAATCCTATAAGGGCAATAAGGCAAATCCATTGGAATAACCTGAGTTCCATGCTCAACAGTATGCCGGTATGAAAAAACACAAAAGCCAAAATAGCCGTAAGCCGGAAATAAATGTTCTTGAATGGAATAAAAAAGAACAAAGGCCCGTAACGCTCAAGGCACATAACAGCAAAAGTCGTATAATGTAATAATAAAGGGTGTTGCAGCAGGACATGGCCAAATGGTTTGCAGAGTTCGTCGACATTCAGGGCATAATAGATGGCAGTCCCTTGAGTTGTCCATTCGGGGCCTGTTTTGAGAAGGCTGGCGAAAGTATAAAAAAAACTGATTTGTAAAAGATACGCGACGCTGCCCATGGAAGACACGCGCAGCGGCGGCGGGTTGTATGTTTTACGCCGGCTGTCCATGGAATAACATGCCCCCCAGGGAAGGAA
This sequence comes from Candidatus Omnitrophota bacterium, assembly GCA_013286575.1. Taxonomy (GTDB): domain Bacteria; phylum Omnitrophota; class Gorgyraeia; order Zapsychrales; family Fredricksoniimonadaceae; genus JABDGZ01. Next base: position 51,603 of record JABDFL010000003.1, on the reverse strand, counting down.
TAAAAACCAAAAAAACAGGATATCCAGCAGTTTATCGCCTCCATCAAGAAGGAAAGGGTTGCGGTTATGGATAGAAGACAACAAAATCCACACCATAAAGGTGCATAGACGTGTCCGCCAGCCTAATAAGAGCCCTACTGTAAAAAACGCCGTCAATAAAAACAACAGCGCCTGGAACACCCAGTTTCCGCTCATCAAATTAAGAGAAATAGGATCCGGACCGAGAAAATGAAGGACGTAAGCCCGGGGCAATATCCCCTGATCGCTGTATAATTCTCTTACATAAGGCAGGAGGTCCGAGAGATGGATGAGAATGCATACGCTGAAGGCCATGCGCATCAGCGCCAATGCGCGGATGTCTATCCCGAAAAGCTCTTCAAGTTTTTCGATAAGTTTGTTCATGCTATTGTGAAATGACCCTCGTTTAATCTTTCCCTGCAACGGCGTCAGCCCCGATTTTATCCTGAAAATTCCATTAAAAGCTCATTAGGGATAAAATCATATGCTTGCACAAACCTATAACCGGCGGCTTCAAACTTATTTTTAATGCTTCTGATTTCCCGGTTGACCTTCCCTCCCGGAAGATACGGCGATTTGCCTCCATACATAAAACCTTGAAATTCAGAAATAATAAGGATGTGGTTTATCCTTACCATAATGTCATAACTCGTCAGGTTTAAATGAGGACTTTTAAGATCAACCCCTCGTTGCTCATCCTGTACGTTGAATTCTTTAAAAAATGAAAGGTTAAAATTAATAAAGACCCTTTCCTGAGGCGGTATTTTCAAATCATTTCTTAATGCCATTTTCTTTTTATCGAGAAAAGGGACAAAGAAATGGCCGTCGTGGGCCATGGCATTGAAACGCCGGGCGAGCTGGATAAGGAAATCCCGGTTTAAGCGGCCTGCTGCCAGCATTGCCCCTGCTTCCGGCTGCAATGGCCTTACGTATTTATAAAAAGGGCTGTCCTGATGTACACTTAATATCTTTCTCAGCAGTCCATTAACATCAGTAAAATCTTTGGGGTCAAAATTATCTGAGGATTTTGTTGTCAAAAGAATAAGATGCCCTTCGGGGCTCAGATACTTTTTCATTTTCCTTAAATAATTGCCGGAGTCCGGAATATATTCCAGGACATGCGATAAGAATATTAGATCATACTTGTGCGAGCTGTAAAAATCATCAGCACCGCCTGCTTTAACTAAAACAGGTATCAGGTTCTTTAAATGTTTTCTTTTAGCTTCGCTTCTTACATAATTGACCATGTCCGGGTTTATGTCAGTTGCAAAGACCTCTCCCGTACCCTGCAATGCTTTCGCAAATCCATAAGCGTACTGGCCCGACCCTGTCCCGATATCTAAAATAACCATATTTTTCCTGACCTTTAAAGCGCGGCATATCTTATTCATCGGGTACGCTTCAAATCGCTCTTTCTGCCGTTGGACAAGTACCTTTGAAAAAGGGACCGCCTGGTCAGGTTTATCAGTATCCCCCCAATATGCAAAGGAAAAATCAGCCTCTAAAGCAGATATAAGAAGCAGGGCCAACGGTAAGGCAATAAGGCTTTTTAGAATGGAGTTTGGAAACATCACCAACCATCTCCGCGCGGCAGGGTTATTGATTTTTCAATATCCCGTCGAGATCGTGCAGGTACTCTTTAAGTTTCTTTTTAAACGTGTCCATCGAAGGGTCAACCTTGGGGTATAGATACGTCCTTAGCCCTGAATAAAAACCTGACGAGACAAAGAAATAGCTGTCCTGATCATCCGCTGTCAGGGTTTTCTGCGGACGCGCAAATGTCAACGCTATCTCTTCACCCCTGACCAAATGCACGTACACCTTGTCCTTGGCCACCAATTCTTTGAGCACATCAACGCCGCCGGTTTTTACAGCTTTGATAAGCGGCAATTCTTCTACAGTCATCGCCGTCGGACGTGCTTCAATAAGCCCTATGTAATCCACCACGTGATGCGCGGTCCATGTAATTCTTATCGTTAAGGTGTTTCCGGTCACTGCTTTAACAGCTTCTTTTAAATCAACCATATCATCCGATAAAGCAATGTCCCTGGGATGCACGTCTTTTAAAGACAGAAGCACTTTTTCAGGATGAGTATTGTCCACAATATCAATCTTTAAGGACTCGTTAGCCCTGGCATTAAACGGTAAGGGCTGTAACGGTGGCGGGTCATTTTCCCAGGAATGCATTTTCAGGTATAAATTATTTTTATCAACATTGCTGAGATCAAAGGTCACCGTAAAGGACTCACCCTTATTGCCTTCAATCCATTGATCATCGATGGCTGATAACTCCCTGGAGCAGTCTTTGCCGTCATTTGTCGTGCAGGTCTTTAAGGCCATGGATTTCATGGATGCCGTTGTTTGGATGCTTTGGCTTTGTTCATCCACAAAAGCGCTGCTGCCTTGAGGGTGGATGACGCGGATCAAACGGACCTCGTCTATATTATCTTCTTCCGGCTCGATTTCCTTTAAGAGCAATTTAACCCCGTCTGCAGTTACATCAGGGTTGAGACGGATTTTATAATAATCTGTTTGTTTAAACTGACGAGGATCTCCGGAATTCTGTTCATAGCCTTGTTTGGCTAATTCATAATATTGGTTCTTATAGGTCACCAGGACATCGTTTTCAACGTAGTATTTCCCGTTCTTGAAAGTAAACAAAAATGGTGTAGAATTTGTTCCCCCTGACGAGGGGCCGCCGCCACAGTTATCTGAACCGCCGGTACAAGCACAGCTGTCACCGGAACAGGTATAGGTCCCGTTAGTACAACCGTTGGAGTTCGTGCAGGATCCGCTGCAGCTGGCCACCCCACCCCCGCAAAAGCCGCAGGCGTCCTTGCTTGAACCGCCGGTACAAATGCAGGTGTCACTGGTACCGGAACAGCCAAGGGACCCGTTAGAACAGCCACTACTATTCGTGCAAGATCCGCTGCAGCTGTTTACCACACCCTCGCAATAGTTGCATACATCCTTGCCTGAACCGCCGCACACGCCACAGGCATCCTTGCTGGAACCGCCGGTACAAATGCAGGTGTCACTGGTACCGGAACAGCCAAGGGACCCGTTAGAACAGCCACTACTATTCATGCAAGATCCGCTGCAGCTCGCCACCCCACCGCCGCAATAGTTGCATACATCCTTGCTTGGACCACCGGAACAATTGCAGGTGTCGCTGGAACCGGAACAGGCACTGGTTCCGCCAGGACAGCCACTACTATTCGTGCAAGATCCGCTGCAGCTGCCTACCACACCGCCGCAATAGCCGCATACATCCTTGCTGGAACCACCGGAACACTCGCAGCTGTCACCGAAACAGGTGCTGGTCCCATCAGAACAACCGCTGGAATTCGTGCAGGATCCGCTGCAGCTGCCCACCACGCTACCGCCGCAATAGCCGCAGGCATCTTTGCTGGAACCGCCGGAACAAATGCAGCTGTCGCTGGAACCGGAACAGGCATAGGCCCCGTTAGGACAACCGCTGGAATCCGTGCAGGATCCGCTGCAACTGGCCACCCCACCGCCGCAATAGCCGCAGATATCCTTGCTTGGACCGCCGGAACAAATGCAGCTGTCGCCGGAACAGGTAAGGGTCCCGCCAGAACAGCCGCTACCATTCGTGCAGGATCCGCTGCAGCTGCCTACCCCACCGCCGCACACGCCGCAGGCATCAGCCGCATAACAAGGCCCACCCGGAGGGCCACAAGGAGTTGGTCCCGTACAGTTAGCCACACACGAGTTGCCGACACAGCTGAAACCACTGGCACAAGTCCCTTGGCTCCCTTGGCATGTACTGCCGCATCCGTTAGATCCTCCGCAAGCAACTCCGACACAGTTGGGAGTACACGTTCCCCCGCATTTGGAAGCTACAGCCGGAAAATTCGAATTATTCGCAGTTGCCGAACAGCAAATTGCATTCGTACCAGATCCCGGCACTGCGCACGAATAGGAGTAATAGCTGTCAGTAACGTTTAACGACAAATTGGTGTTGATGTCCGACAGGTTATCTGCGCACGTGGGATTGGAGCCTGTATTGACACAATACGTTCCCTTATTGAAGTAATAATTCTGTTGAGCCGCATAAATGGCAGACAAATTATTGGCAGCAGATTGGGAGGCCCCATTTTGTACGAAAGTATTATAGGCAGGGATGGAAATGGCGGCCAAGACACCGATCACCATCAGCGTCACTATTATTTCCATCAAGGTAAAACTTTTCTTACCCGTCATATTATACCTCTTATAAATATATAACACCAAAAACGGGAGAAATCAAACATTAGAAATTCTTTAACATTGATTTTTCAAGATCCATCGACATCATGCAGGTCTTTAAGGCTTAGGAATTTGGTCCACCGCCTTGGTCTCCACCACACGTCGTCCCATTCCCGTTACACACGCCGCAGCTATCCAGGACGGATGTTCCGCAACGTATGCCAAAGCAGTCAACCCATACATTACTACCGCCGCAAGTTCCGACACAGTCATACCCTGCAGCACAATAGCATCCGCCGGCTCCATTACAATTTGGTGTATTGCCGCCGCATGAATTTGAGCAACACTCAGCACCACTCCCTCCACATTTACCGCAGGCATCATTCACTGACCCGTCGCAAGTGCCATCACAACCCGGTACACCGCTACCATAACATGCCTGCGATGCCGGTGCCGGAGACCCTCCGCATTGCGGGGATGTTGAAGACGTGCATGATTGTGTCCCTGCTACGTTGTTACACGTTGAACTGCAAGGCCCCCAGGCAGTACAGACGCCGTTAACAGTGGCACCGCCGCCGGTACAGGACTGCGTTGTTCCTACTGCCGAAGATCCTCCGCATTGCGGGGATGTTGAAGACGTGCATGATTGTGTCCCTGCTACGTTGTTACACGTTGAACTGCAAGGCCCCCAGGCGGTACAGGCACCGTTAACAGTGGCACCGCCGCCGGTACAGGTCTGCGTTGTTCCTACTGCCGAAGATCCTCCGCATTGCGGATTTGAAGCTGTACATGTTTGTATCCCTGCTGTGTTTGCGCACGTTGAACTGCAAGGCCCCCAGGCAGTACAGGCGCCGTTAACTGGCGGAAGGGTTCCCGGGACTTGTACGCAACCATTATTACAAGTAGTATTGGAACAGGTGGAAATCGAGCAATTATTCGATGGCGTACACCCGCACACGCCTGACGTTCCACCGCCGCCGCACGTATTAGTTCCAGTACATGAGCCGCTTAAACATGTGCCGCCGCATCCGTCAGATGCCCCGCAAACAGCCCCGACACAGTTGGGAGTACACGTTCCTCCACATTTGGAAGCTACAGCCGGAAAATTCGAATTATTCGCAGTTGCCGAACAGCAAATTGCATTCGTACTAGATACCTGCATTGCGCACGAATAGGAGTAATAATTGTCAGTAACGTTTAACGACAAATTGGCGTTGATGTCCGGCAGGGTATCTGCGCACGTGGGATTGGAACCTGTATTGACACAATACGTTCCCTTTTTGAAATAATAATTCTGTTCCGCCCCATAAATGGCAGACAAATTATTGGCAGCAGCCTGGGAAGCCCCATTTTGTACGAAAGTATTATAGGCAGGAATGGAAATGGCGGCCAAGACACCGATCACCATCAGCGTCACTATTATTTCCATCAAGGTAAAACTTTTCTTACCCGCCATATCACACCTCATCCAACATATAATACTATAGATGCAGAAAATCGATTGTAACTAAATCTTTAATTTAGCCGTGACAAAGATGGCACAATAAAACAAATTCTCCCTTAGGCGGATGCAAGGTGAAATGTTCGATAAGAAGGCTTGCCTTGCCGCGACGTATCTCTTCAAACTTTTTAGTCAGTTCACGGGCCACCACCATCGCGGGATCATCCCAAAGCTCTTGCATGTCTTTTAAGGTCTTCAACAGGCGATGGGGCGATTCATAAAAAATGATAGTGGCCTCCTGCCCTTTTAAAGAAATTAATTTATTGCGCCTCGCCCCGCTTTTAGGGGGCAAAAACCCTTCAAACACAAAACGGTGCGCAGGCAGGCCCGATGCTGTCAAAGCACTGATACAGGCGCAGACACCCGGGATAACGGTGATAGGGACATTATTCTCCTGCGCTAATCGAACCATCAGAAAGCCCGGATCACTGATGCCCGGGGTACCGGCATCCGTGACTAAGGCAATGCTCTTACCCATCTTTAAAAGGCCTAAAAGATGGTCTGCTTTTTTGATCTGATTATGCTCGAAAAAAGAGGTCAGCGGTTTTTGGATCTGGTAAGCGTCGAGCAATATCCTGGTGTGGCGGGTGTCTTCCGCGGCGATCAAATCAACGGACTTGAGTGTTTCAATGGCGCGCAAGGTAATGTCTTTGAGATTTCCTATAGGCGTAGAAACGATGTATAACATCCTATTCCACTGTCACGGATTTAGCCAGGTTGCGCGGCTGGTCCACGTCGCAGCCGCGTTTGACGGCGATAAAATAGGCCAGCATCTGCAAAGGCAGGGCCACCAGCAGCGGGCTTAAAAGCTCATGCGTACGGGGCACTTCAATCAAAAAATCGGCATTGGGCCCGATCTTACGGTCCCCGCGGGTGGCGATGGCAATGACATTGCCCCGACGGGCCCGTATTTCCTGCATATTAGAAGACATTTTTTCATAGACATGGGACTGGGGATTAATGCACACCACCGCCCGGTACTCGTCGATCAGGGCGATGGGCCCGTGTTTCATCTCCCCGGCAGCATAGCCTTCCGCGGGAATATAGGAAATTTCCTTGAGCTTGAGCGCTCCTTCCATGGCCGAAGGGAAATTGACATGCCTGCCCAGAAAAAGAAAACAGCCGAAATGCGAATTGGCATCCGCTATTTTTTGGATATGGTGCATATTTTTTAAAATTTCCCTGCACAAAGACGGTATGCGGAGGAGTTGGCTGATCAAGTCTTTTGATTCCCGGGGCGCCAGGCTGCGGCGGACCTGGGCCAATTTTAAAGCGACCAAATAGAACATCATTAACTGGGCAGTATACGCCTTGGTGGAAGCGACCCCGATCTCCTGGCCGGCATAGGTGTACAAAATACCATCGGCCTCACGGGCCAATGAGGAGCCCACCACGTTACAAATGGCAATCACACGGGAGCCCTTGGCGCGGGCCTCACGCGCCGCGGCCAAAGTATCCGCTGTTTCTCCGGACTGGCTGACCGCCAAAACCAGGGTATGTTTATCTACAATGGGATTGCAATAACGGAATTCGCTGGATGTCGTGACCTCGACGGGAAGGCGACTTAAATTTTCAATGGCGTATTTTCCCACCAAACCCGCGTGATACGCGGTACCGCAGGCCACCACCATCACCTTGCGCACTTGTTTTAACACCTTGTCAGGTAAACCAAGGCCTTCCAGGGCCAATCGTTTATTTTTTAAACGCAAACTCAGCATCTGGGCAAGGACATCAGGCTGCTCGTGGATTTCCTTGAGCATAAAATACGGATATCCCTCCTTGCGGGCGGCGACCACATTAAAAGATACCGTATCTATTTTGGGCGTGACTTTTTTGCCGCCAAAAGTAAAAAGCTCAACCTGTGTCTTGGTCAAAACAGCTATTTGCCCGTCTTTCAAATAAATGACCCGGCGGGTGCGGTCTAAAATGGCCGGCACGTCCGAGGCGATAAAATTTTCCGCCTCACCGATACCCACCACCAAAGGGGAGCCCACGCGCGCGGCGATCAGCATGTCCGGATGCTCGCGGCTGATGATGCCCAGGGCAAAGGTCCCTTTTAACTTGGCGATCGTCTGGCGCACGGCCAAAAGCAGGTCCCCCTTATAAAAAGAAGCGATCAGGTTCGGGATGACTTCCGAATCTGTCTCCGAGATAAATTTGCATCCTTTTTTCTTTAAAGCGTTTTTTAGTTCCTGATAATTCTCGATGATGCCATTATGGACGATGGCGATATGGTGCTTGCTGTCTGTATGAGGATGGGCATTGCAGTCAGAAGGAAACCCGTGGGTGGCCCAACGCGTGTGGGAAATCCCTGCGTGGGCAAAGGGCAGATGCTCGCCCTGGATCATTTCTTCTAAATTACGTATTTTACCTTTGGATTTACGGACAATCAGATGCGAGTCATGGTCTAAAAAACCCACCCCGCTGGAATCATACCCGCGATACTCAAGCTTTTTTAAGCTCTCGAGCAAAATAGGAAGGGCGTCTTTGTTGCCAACATAGCCGACAATACCACACATATTTAATACCTGAGTGGCTTGGGGGACACGCCACTAATTTGAAGGTTTAATATTAATGAGCGTGATGACTTTGTTGGAACCGTTCTTACGGCGGGTAAAATAAACTTCGCCATCGCAGGCAGCCGTCAAAGAGCTGCGGCCGATCACATTGAGGCCGCATTTCCATTGATTGCCTTGACGGGTCAAAACAGTGCCTGATTTGACTTTTTGGCCACCGGAAACCTTGATGCCTGCGGTTTCGCAATAATATTTACTTGAAATTCCTCCTACACGACCACCCATAACTAAAACCTCCGTTAAAAATGCCTTGTGCGAAGGGTGTAATATACACTAAAACCCTTTTTTTGCAAAGAAAAATTATAAGGTCAACCTTATTTATTCCCTGCTAAAATAGCGTCAATTTGGACTTTGAAAGCGCCCAGGTCCCGGGCATTGGTTTTGCGGCCGTTAAGAAAAAATGTCGGTGTGCCGCGCACGTCCACATTGGAGCCTAACTGCATATCCTCCTGGATCTGCTTTTCCCACTGGGCGTCTTTATTTTTATAATCATCCATCAGTTTATTATAATTCAATCCTAAGCTTTTGGCGTATTCCTTGATCTTGTCGTCTGAAACATCCCCCCCGTTTGCCAACAAGGCTTCCATCATCCCCTGGAATTTCCCCTGCTCATTGGCAGCCATGGCTAATTTGGCTGCCGGACGGGCATTAGGGTGAAAAGGAAGGGGGAAATTTTTGATGATCACCCTTACTTGGGCCGGGTATGCCGCTAAAACATCCTTGACCGCTGAATAAAAACGGGCGCAAAACGGGCATTGAAAATCAGAAAATTCCACAATGGTCACCGGAGCATTTTTATTGCCGATAATAGGGGAAACGCCCGGATCAATGGCGTAAATTTTATTCATATCTTCGGGAGGCGGCATTTGAGGCTGCTGGGCATTGCCGCCGTTGGCGTTGATCTTGTTTTGGAGCTGTACTAATTCATTTTGGATATTGTCGAGCGCAGGGTTTGTGTTTGCAGTACCCTTGCCACCCCCGTCTAATTTACTTTCAATGCTCTTTTCTGTCATATTGATCTCCGCAAGCCTGGCATATAACGGGCTCATGGCAACCCTTACGGCATTATTGATGCCTATCAAAAGGCCTACGCCTGAAACAGCGCTGATTAAAACAACCAAAAGAATGATGATGGCATTATTCTTATTTTCCATAACCCCCTCCATAATGATTAAAATGAATACCGCTATCCTACCTCAAATCAAAAAATCAAACAATGCTAAAGTTGGATATGCCCGTAGTGTTCGAGAATATATTTCATGTCTGTCCAACGTTTGCGACAACCATAAACGGCTATGATAAGTATACCATTTTCCTTAGGTATATAGCCCACAAAACAGGATTGAGCCTCAAAGGTAAAGCCGGTTTTCCCGAAGACATGCTGCTTCCAGTGCAAAAATAAAGTTTTGTTATGGGATTTAAGAAAACAGCGGTGGCCGTCTGTTGAACAAATGACCAGGTACCTGAAAGTGATCGCCTCGCGAAAAAACTGGTTCTTGAGCGCCTGGTTAAAGATCATGGCCATGTCGGCCGCTGTTGTAAATTGGGGGCCTGCGGAAGGAAGCCCATGGGGATTGGCAAAATGGGTATGCATGGCCCCTAACTGCCTGGCACGGGCATTCATCATGTCGACAAATTTCCCCTCGGACCCGGCCACTGCTTCCGCCAGGACCACGGCCGCGTCATTGGCGGATTTAAGGATAAGCCCGTAAAGCAGGTCCCGCACGCGGTATGTTTCACCGGCCCTTAACCCCAATTTGGTCTGCGGCACCTGGGTCGCGTGCGCACTGACTGTCACGTACTTGTCCAAAGGAAGATTTTCCAGGACAAGCAGCGCTGTCAGGACCTTGGTCGTTGAGGCCGGAAAAACTTCACGGTCAGCGCCAAGATCAAATAGGCGCTGATTGCTCACGGGGTCCCAAAGAAGGGCCGTATTAGCGGTTATATGATATGGCCCCCTGTGCCTGAGGAAGCGATAGGCCATCCCCTGATCGGGGAAAATCAGCATGGCTGCTAAAACAGCAATAAGTACTACACGGACGGATTTCAACATAACGTGCAATATATCAAAAAATAGGGGACAGCGCCCTATTATTCAACATTTTTTTTTGCCGCCAGATAAACGCACTCCAGGGCCTGGGACACGGCCATGGTCGGCATCAACATGGTCCCCTCTGCTAAATTGACGCGCCAGCCTTTGGGAGAATGGGCAATGACAATGCGTATATTCTGGGCCAGGGGCCCGTCGCAGGCGATCACATGGACCAGGGCGGTCTTCTTTTTGGCATCATACAAAATTTCCTTAAACGATACCGCCACCCCTTCGTGGGAATAATCATTAAAACTAAAATTGTCGGGATTAAAATCATTGATCAGATAACTTTGCAAAACACTGTCCTCCTTTATACCCACGGGAATATGCTGATGCTTGGTCAGCAGCAGCTCATAAAATTCACTTTGGCCGCCCTCGACCCATTTTTTCTCAAATTTAGTGCCGTAATGCGCGGGTATATTCTTAAATTCAACGGAAAATCCGGTGTCCCGGATATTGTCCCGGACCCAGTCCATATAAGGATGGTGGTCTGTCACTATTTTTAAGGCCCCGCCATCAATCAAGCGGCTGTTGACGAGTTTTAAAAAATCCCCCGTAAAAAGCCGGTGCTTGGCATCTGATTTTTTAGGCCACGGCGGCGGATAAAGGCAATGCACCAGGGCAATGGTCTTCGGAAGAAAAAAACGCTCGAGGCCGGCCCTGGCGTCCAACCGTAAAACCCTTACATTATCAAGGCCCGTACGGCTTAGTTTCCGCAAGGTCCTCTGGATGCGTTCACAATACTGTTCAAACCCGACAAAATTAACTTGGGGGAGCTCACGGCTGATGCGCTCCAAATATTCGCCATTGCCAAAACCGATCTCTACTTCCACCGGGTGACCGTTGCCGAAAACCGCTGCCCAGTCCGTCGGACGGCTGAGGGCGCCATGGTTTAAAAAAGGCTTTAGTGAAACATAAAAAGCTTTCATGCGGATGGATCAGCCGGGCGCAGGGAATTAGCTAACGGCCAGCCGCGGCCGATGAGTTTGTCATTCTTGAAAATTAAAGGCATCAATTCATTGTCCCTGACAACGCCGTCCGGCTGGCGTATGCCTTCAATATAGTATTCGATCAAATACTCCTTAACGGTCTGGGTTTTATAAGGGTTAGGAATGGTCAAAGGCTTATAGCCCGGCGACTGAGACTCATAACCGATAATCAGCTCCTGGCCCATGATTTGATGGACTTGGGCGCTGGTCATCCCGTCCTGGACCGCTTTTAAGCCGCTTTCATTTAATAATATTTCCTGTGGTGTATTGTCCTGCATGGGATTGTACACAACGCTCGAAGCGCAACCGGCAAGGGCCAAACTCAAAAAAATAATAATTGCATGACGCATATAAAAACTCCTTTGTTTCAAGATTTTTCATTATAATAGATTCCGGAGGATTTTGCTATGGAACTTTATTTTCTGCGGCATGGCCTCGCAGGCCGGCACGGGGACCCTAAATATAAAGACGACAGCCTGCGCCCTTTGACTGCCCAGGGGCGGGAAAAAATGCGTCGCGGCGCCCGGGGCATGCAGGCGTTGGGCCTGAAATTTGATGCTCTTCTTAGCAGCCCCTACCTGCGGGCCCGGCAAACTGCAGAAATTGTGGCCCAAACCTACAAGATCAAAAAACTGCATCTGACGGATAATTTGCTTCCCCCCGCTTCAATCGGAAAATTATTAAAAGAAGCCCATGCCATTTGTCCGAAATCCGGAAGTATTTTATTAGTCGGGCATGAGCCGCATTTAACGGAAATGATCTCCGCTGTTTTAAAATGCAGCAAAGCCCTTGCCATCGATTTCAAAAAAGGCGGGCTTTGTTCCCTGACTGTCACGCCTTCAGGCGCTGTCTTTAATTGGCTGTTAACTCCGGCGCAATTAGGGCTGATGGTTAAAGAAAAACGATAAGCACGGCCCCCGCAATGATCAGGCCTGCTCCCAACGCCACCTGCCAGGTGAGATTCTCCCCTAAAAACAGTACCCCTAAAATAATGGCGAAGGCCACACTCAGCTTGTCGATGGAAGCTACCTTGGAAACCGGCCCCAAACTCATCGCGCGCCAGTAGCATATCCAGGAAAGTCCGGTGGCAATCCCTGATAAGACGAGGAACACCCAGGCTTTCGCGGCAACCCCCTGGGGCCATTGCCATTGATGGCGCCATGAAAGAATGCAGGCCGTCATGGCCATTACCACGACGGTACGGATAAAGGTAGCGAGATTGGAATTAACGTTCATCACGCCCATTTTACCCAAAAAAGCCGTAAGCCCGGCAAAAAAGGCGGAGGCCAAAGCAAAGAATTCCCAACGGGAGAACCATTTCATATTAGAATTGTTCTATCCAACTTTTTAATTTGTCGAACAGCACCCTGATCTCATCCGGAGTCAAAAGCTGGTTAAGCAAGGTTTTGTCTTCAAAATCCACAAATTCCTTATTACGCCGGCCGATGAGGACAATGTCGTGGCCGGTGGCCTCATTGCGGCGGTTGGCGGAAATGGCAAAAACGAAATTGCCCTTATCAAATTTCCCGTCAACAGAAGTCACTGAAAAAGACAATAAGAAATCGTTCTTGATATAAAGCGGTATGGCCTGGTTAGCGCCGAAAAAAACATCATGGGACTTGTCCTTAACAAAAGACAGGGTGTCCTGGATGCTTAAAATATGGTACTCCGGAAGGTCTTTCATGCTGGCATATTTATGGAAGGAAGGGTCAAGCAAATAAATTTGCTTGTTGGGTTTGTCCACGAGTAATAAGGCAATATGGTTGGATTCGTCCTTCGGGAAAAAACCGGGTTCCGTGACCTTGGCAAATTTGACCTCATAACGCCCGTCCAGCAAAGGCCTGATCTGCTCAAATAAAAACGTGGCCAATTCCGCGCAAAGGCCATAACGCCCCTGCTCTAAAATGATCCCCCCTTGGGCGTCATATTCATGGATATTATGCAGGACCCATGTCCAATTATTGAAATTAACGCTTAACGTCACCTGGGGCTTGACCATGACCGGGACCCCCGAATATTCCAACGGGGCCATGATCTTCATGATAGCGTCATAATACGGCGGAGAAGGCAAAGGATCACAAATAGCAATACACGGAAAAATGGCAAGCAGGGCTATTAAAATAAAAAATCGCATGATTGTTGATTATAGATTAGTTACGGGAACAACGCCCTACTTTTTTTTAAATTGAAAAATAAGGCGCTGTCCCCTATTATATCCCTGTGCAAACCGCTACCCCCATGATCAAACAATACCGCGACATCAAGGCGCGCCATAAGGACGCCATCCTTTTTTTCCGCCTGGGCGATTTTTATGAGATGTTTTTTGAAGATGCTGCCGAGGCGTCTTCTATTTTGGACCTAGTCCTGACTTCCCGGGGGTCTGACGCTTCCGGCAAGATCCCCATGTGCGGGGTGCCTTATCACTCCAGTGATAATTACATCGCCAAACTGATCAAGGCAGGTAAAAAAGTCGCGATCTGCGAACAGATCGAAGACCCTGCTTTGGCGACGGGCATTGTCAAGCGCGATGTCATCCGCATCATCAGCGCCGGGACCTATCTGGACGAATCCGCGGATTCCAGGTATTTGATGGCTATTTACACCGGCCCTCGTGCCGGACATGCGCAGGTGCCCGTAAAGACTTTCGGGGTTGCTTTTATTGATAATTCCGGCGGCACTATTTTTGCCAATGAGCTTTCCCTGCACCAGACCGTCGAGCTTTTGGCCAAACTGCCTATTTTTGAATGCCTCTACCCTGAAGGCCAGGAAGACGACATCAAAAATCTTTTTTCCCATCCCCTAGTCAAAATGCGCGCCATCACGTTGAGCCCTTTGGGTGATTGGGCCTTTAATACCGACATGGCCCGCAAAAGCCTCTGCGATCATCTGAGCACCCAGTCCCTCAAAGGATTCGGCGTTGATGATCTGCCGCGGGCCACCGCTTCTGCCGGTGCTTTGCTGGAATATTTAAAAAACATGAACAAAACCAGCCTCAAACATATCGATAAGATCGCCCTTTATACTCAAGATGACCATGTGTTTATTTCCCCTGCCGCGCATTATGGCCTGGAATTGGAATCCTTACTTTCAACCATTGACCTGACCCTGACGCCCATAGGCCGGCGGGCTTTGCGTTTCTGGCTGTATCATCCGCTCAAAGATATTGCCGCCATCCAATTGCGGCAGGAAGCGGCCAAAGAATTGGTAAACAATGTACGGCTGGGAGAATGTTTAAGAAATTTACCTGATCTGCAAAAAGCCCTCTCGAGGCTTTCCTGCGGATGCGGCTCCATCAAGGACATTCTGAACATACGCCAGGGCTTATTGCGCGTTCCCTTGATCGCTGAAACTTTAGCCAAGAGTTCCAATCCGCTTTTAAAAATCCAGGATTTGGCTTCCCTGCGCGAGCTGTTAACGAAAACCATTAGTCCCGACGTGCCTCTGGCCAAACCCGAAGGCAAGATGGTCCAACCTGGCATTGATCAGGAGCTGGATGAGCTTAAAAACATTTTAGAAAACGGCAAACAATGGCTGGCCCGCTACCAGGCCGAGGAGATCAAGAAAACCGGCATATCGTCGCTCAAGGTCGGGTTCAATAATGTTTTTGGTTTCTATATTGAGATCACCAAGACCCGCCAGGGCAGCGCGCCGGCCCATTACGTGCGCAAGCAAACCCTGGTCAATGGTGAACGTTACATCACCCAGGAGCTCAAAGAATACGAAGAAAAATTCCTGACAGCCCAGGACAAGATCTTAAATATCGAAAAACGCATTTTAGGCCAAATCGAAACAGCGGTCCTTGCTGAAGTGGCCCGTTTGCATGATGTTTTCCATCAATTGGCCAACGTGGATTGCCTGTTTGCGCTGGCTAAATTGTCCGCCTGGGACCGCTACCTGTTTCCGGAAGTCAATACCTCAACGATCCTGGACATCAAGGACGGACGCCATCCCGTCGTTGAAAAAAATGTCACTGATAATTTCATTGCCAATGACACGCTTTTGGACACCAACGACAATCACCTGATCATTTTGACAGGCCCCAATATGGCGGGCAAGTCCACCTATATCCGCCAAAGCGCCATTTTAGTGATCCTGGCCCAAATGGGGGCCCCTATTCCGGCGTCTTCTGCCAGCATCGGGGTCGTTGATAAAATCTTTACCCGCATCGGCGCCCATGATGATATCGCCCGCGGCCAGAGCACTTTTATGGTGGAGATGACCGAGGCCGCGGACATCCTCAATAATCTCACGCCCCGCTCGCTGGTCATTTTAGATGAGATCGGCCGCGGCACCTCAACTTCCGACGGGCTGAGCTTGGCCTGGGCCCTGGCCGAACATATGCATGAAGTGAGCGTACGCACCCTTTTCGCCACGCATTTTCATGAGTTAACAGCTTTGGCCAATCAATTTCAGGGGATTAAAAATTATAATGTGGCTGTCCGTGAGTGGAAGGACAAGATCATCTTCATGCACAAGATCGTCCCCGGAGGCTCGGATGATTCCTATGGCATCTATGTGGCTAAATTAGCGGGAATTCCGGAAACTGTGATCAAGCGCTCCAAAGAAATCCTCTCAGAGCTTGAGATCGGCACACCCAATCCTTACGCGAAAAAAGACAAGCAATTAAATCTGTTCGTCCCCACTGCCGGGCCTGCCATGGACGAAGTGCGCTGTGCATTGGAAGCAATTGATATCAACGCCCTGACACCCATGGAAGCGTTAAAAAAACTGGATGAATTAAAACGAAAGCTACGGTAGGTGTCATTGCGAGAAGCCGAAGGCGACGAAGCAATCTTTTTATGACTAAAGTTAATATTCTCCCCCCAGATGTGATCGCTAAAATCGCCGCCGGAGAAGCAGTGGACCGGCCGGCTTCTGTTGTTAAAGAACTCCTGGAAAACGCCATTGATGCAGGGGCAACGCACATTGAAATACATCTTAAAGATGCCGGTAAAGAATTTATCCATATCAAGGACAACGGCTCCGGCATAGCCCGGGAGAACCTGGAAAAAATCTTCCGGCGCCATGCCACCAGCAAGATTTCCGCCATTGAAGACCTGGAAAAACTTCATTCCATGGGTTTTCGCGGGGAAGCGCTGTATTCCATCGCGGCTGTCAGTGACGTGACCTTATCTTCACGCACCCCGACAGGCGAAGGCTGGCAAATCCATATCAGGGGCGGCGTGCGCCAAAAACTTGAGCCGACTGCCTTGGCACAGGCCGGCACAGACATCAAGATCGCTGAACTTTTCTTTAATACCCCTGCCCGCCGTAAATTCCTTAAAAATAACACGTCAGAACTAAATCAAATCCTCAATATCGTGCTTCCCTATACCTTGATCTACCCGCAAATACGTTTCATGCTAACGCACGCCGGTCGAAGCCTTTTGGATTTAAGGCCTGCCCCTTCACGCTTAGACCGTGCCGCTGCCGCTTTAAATGTCCCTATGAAAGATTTTCTGGAAACAGACCAGGAATATGTTGAAGAGAAAATCCGCGTGAGGATGATCTTAGGCAATATCAATGTCCAGCGTCCCCGCCGGGATTTACAATTTATTTTTATCAATCATCGTCCGGTTGAAAGCAAAAACTTAAGTTTTAATCTCAATGATGTTTATAAGCTCATCCTGCCGCCGGGCGTCTATGGGGCTTTCATCGTCGATATTGCCCTGGATCCCGCCAATGTGGATGTCAATATTCATCCCACCAAGCGTGAGGTGCGTATCAAGGACGAAGCCATGCTTATCCGTTTATTACGCCGCATGACGGAATACCAGCTGATGCATAAGGGCTCTCCCAAACACATGTCATTCCCGAATGCTTCTGTCGGGAATCCAGAAACAACACAAGGACTGCCTGCAGATCAATTAATTTTTGCCCCAGGGCAATTGCAGGCAAAATTTAATCCGGGCACCTATGTTCCCACAGAAAATGAAAAAAGATTGCTTCGCTTCGCTCGCAATGACACTCAGGAGAGCAGTAGCCTTCCTATGGATTTCCAGCTTTTTGGCGAGGAGAATACCCTGCGCTCCAAATTCACCCGGGCAAGGTATGTAGGTTCTTTCCTGCAAAAGTTCCTACTTTTTGAAGCTGATGAATCGCTGTTGATCGTGGACCAGCACGCGGCGCAGGAACGTATCATGTATGAAAGGTTCAGGGACCAAATCGAAAGCGCAAAAGTTGAAAGCCAGCCTTTGCTCACACCTTTGTTATTGAAATTGACCCCTCAGGAAAAAATCGCTTGGGAAGAACTGGAAGAAAAACTGACTGCTGCGGGCATCGAAACCACCCAATTTGATGATGATACTATTGCCGTGCAAACCCAACCGCTACTGCTTAAAAATATCGAAAATGTGGTGCGGACCCTATTGTCCGGTGAAGAAGCCCCGCGCATGGACCCTGCGGCCCTGGCCCGCCGCGCCTGCAAAGCTTCCATCGTCGCCGGGGATAAGATTGATGTCTCCCAAGCTGATCACCAGCGCAAACAATTACTTGAATGCAAAGACCCTTTCACCTGCCCGCATGGCCGCCCAACGCTCATTGAAGTGACCCAAAGTTTCCTCGACCGCCAATTCCTGCGCACCTAAAAGATTTATACCGCCCACCATTTCTCCCTGAATTGTTCGGAACAATAGTTGCTGATGTATTGGTATATCCTGTCCTTGTCCGCGTCCATAATTTTGTTGAAACTCATCCCATAAACATACCTCCCCTGCTCTTCCTTGACCCAGGGCAGATTGACCTCGACCTTCATTAAATTAAAATCATTCTCAAAGCTCAAAGACATGCTCACCGGCTGTTCTGGGGGTAATCGTTTACTAAAAGAGGCGCACATCCCTTTGAGGTTTATGTCCTCAATGATGCAATGCCTGAATTCCTGCATTTGGGGCAGCCAAGCCTTGACTTCCCTCTTGACCTGCCAGCGGGGCAGCTGTCTGCGTTCATCCATGGCCGTTCTCCTTTCTAATGGGGGTTATTATTTTTTTACATAAAACCAGCGGTTATGCCGGTCGTAGCTGCCATAAGCAAAATGGCCGGTAATAAAATACTTTTGTCGGCTAAATTCCTGAACAGGGACATGGTCCCTTGCAACCGGCTTTCGGCGGCTGGGTGGCCGGTTGGCGACGGAACTTCGGTCCCATTGATCCTGGCCTGGATCCTTTTTTTAACAGTGCTGATTCTATGATCAAAATCTCGCCAGGGGACAAAGAATACCGCAATTCCATTTGTGAGATTCCTATTTTCTTGACATAAATTCTCCCATTCTCTAAGCCATCTATTAAGCCCTCCCTGATAAAACGCGGGACTGCCCTTTCTATTTTCCTGTGATCTGTCCAGGTCTGAAAGCTGCTTCTCGATAAACCATGCCTGTTGTAAAAATAAATCTTTCTGCCGGAACCAAAAAATCCCACTCAAGTAATCCCATGCAATAACCAAAAATGGCCACGCAACTAAAACTAACATCAGTCCTATTAACCATGATAAACCGGTCCCTGTCCCCCCCATAAAACCTGTACTCCTCTCGGCGGCATGGGCAACGGGTGAGGTCAAGACGGCCAAGAAAGCAATGCCAACTGCGGTAAATGTGCGGGCCGGGTGTTGCATATTAAAAATCGGATCTTGTGCGTATTTCTCCCCGTCCCCAACAGGACGGCTGGCCACAATAACCGGCCCATGGGGCGTGTAGATCGCAGTGCTCCAACTGTTGGGATAGCCCTTTAATGAAGGATAAATTTTAACCGTGTACCCCAATGCCCTGAGCCCGCCAATAATCCATTCCTTATAAGTATTGTCGCTGTCATCCATGGGATGAAGCCTCATCAAAACCAGCTTGGGACCTTCTGAAAGACTAAAAGCTCTTAATATCCTGTCCATTACTTCTTTCCCAAGTTCCGGGTGATTGAACGTCAGGATATGAATGTCTCCCTGCATTAAAAACAAGTCGCCGGCATCTGAGGTGATGTCTAATATTTTATGTTTAATGCGAGGATCGGCTTGGCGCTCCTGCATGACCCTTGTAACATATGCTACGGCCCTGGAGCTCAATTTAACAACGTCACCTTCGTATTCTGCCGGGAGCTCTTTATCGATACCCCAAATAGCGCTTAAAATTTTCACGCTTACCTGACGAGATATTTCGGCGGGAAAATACAGATCAAATGTCCCAATATCAGCCAATGCCAGCCCCTCCATGGGACCGAAGGTGTTTTTAATGATCCTCTGAAAGCTTGGGCCAAAGACTTGGTACAATGGCCATCGTGGATTTTCAAAAAGACTGACAATAAATTTGAACCCTCCGGCGGAACCAGCCGCCGGGTTTGCCCGAATAGGACTACCTCTCTCCCCACGGAACATCATAATGCCGCAAAAAACTATGACTGCCCCCATAAGAAGCATCCATAGCACCAACCCTATTAACTTGATGTTTGAAGGAAGAAAAAGATTATCCAGAACAAAAATATCTCCAAAAATATACGCAAATGTTCCGGCATGCGCAAAGCCGGGAATAAATAATGATGCTAATACACCGGCAACACCAATTATCAGAGACCGAGAAGCGGACATGGATGGATCTTTAACTGCAGCTTTAGCAGCAGTTGTGGTCCTATGGTCTTTATGCTCATGAAAATACGCTGCATTTTTCCACTCCCAATGAAAACGGCCGTTGCCCAGATAAAGGACCCTGATGAATTCATCCTGCAAAACTGCCTCGCCGACCTTATTTTCTTTTCCATCCCCCAGCCTGATGATCACATCGCTGATCTTAGATTGAGCCGGAAGAATAATCGTTACCGTTCCGTGACGCACATTGGCAGACATTCCGTCGATTATCCTGAACTTTCCATTGATAAAATGAAATGCGATCAATGGATTTCCAGGGACTTGCAGTCCAACGGGCCCTTCAAAAGCTGATAAATCCACACCGGCATCCTGCGGAAAACGGATTGTAATGGTTTTTAAATACTTCGCGCCCGATGATATTGACACCTGCAGTATCGAGATCAATGACTTTACAAGCTTTGCCTTTACGACAGGTGTCCCCCCAGCCCTAATCATTGCTATGCTGAAAAAAATAAAGCCCATGGGTGATAAAAGTATTTGAGGGATGCGGGAAACATGCGGGGCCACAGCTGCCAAGCTTTGCGTTATCTCTGCTGCATGGGCAGGAAGGGCCAAAAGCATCCCACCTCCTAATACCAATAATAGACCTGCCAACTTGCCACCGGTCGATGCCGAGGAAATAGGCCCTTCTGGTAACCCTTCCTGGACCAATTCAGGCATATACAACTGTAAGTAAGTATCTTGCATCAGCTCCCAAACCTCAGGAAAAATAAAACTCCTGGGACCAAGATGACGGCTTTTATAAGAAAAAAGCACGCCAACCCAGGCCAATCTCCTCTCAATTTTGTCATAAATGGCACTCAAGGGCCTGTCCCAGAATGGATCAATCATATAATCAGTGCTGTCCACCGCCTTTATATTCAAAGAAGCCCTCCAAAGAATATATTTCTCCCGTCGTGTCAATAGTGTAAAATAATCTTTGGCATTAGGATGGCTCTCCCCCGGGAATAATGTTTTCCAGTACCTGTTTACAAACTGTAATGATTTATTGAAATCCCCTAATCTGGCGATATAAACCCTGTCATCTTCTTCTTCGTGTTTCTCGTCCCTCTTTACATCCCGAGTCATCACCAGAATCATAAACAAAAGGCTGCGCAATAGCTTACTGTCAAATTTCATCGGGATGCCTTTGTGTCCGAACACTTCCCGTATGGCATTGATATTTTCAGCCTGGTGGAGCCTGTCTTCTTCCAGGAAATCGTGCCCTAAAATAGCCATGACCCATAAATGCAACGGTATGCCCAGCCTTTGGATAAAAGCAGTCCCGATCATGGGGAGTATCAGGCGCAGCATGCGCAAGGGATGGATAATGTATTTCTGAAGGTTCCGGCGGGGTTTTGAATAAATACTTTTAGCCAGAACCCAGAAATTACGGATCAATTCCAGTTCCCCCAGATAGGGAGCAAGCTTTTTGAGGATGTCATTCCAAATTTCTTCATAAACTTTATCGTCCTGATAGTCAACTTTTTCACACTGATATAAACTGATCTCGACCGTTTCCTTGCCTCTTTCCCTATACGGCGTCAACGAGGCTGCAATCTTTTTAAAATTTGTTACTAACGGACGGTCAAACCATTTACGTCCGGTTGTCAGCACAATCCCCTCATCAACAGCCGCGTCTTCAACCCTTTTTACGATCAACCTGGTGTTCCCGCCGTCTTCCTTTTCTTCTTCAAGGAAAAAAACATAATTAAGCATAATAATATGATACCCACCGCCGATGTCTGTCCGCGGATTGATGCGCCGGCGGATATCCTGTTTAATCCGGAACCTTCCGTCAGGCAGCCGGTCAAAATATTTTTGGGCCAGACGCTTCCCATCCTTTCCATGCCACTCACCCGTTTCTAAATCATAAAAATGCTGCGGCAAATAAACCCCTTCCCCCGCTTCCAGCAAGCGGTCCATGTCCTCGTCATAAACATCAATGGCATAATTGCTAATGCCGGCTTCTTCGCAGGCAATGGCAAACCGCCATACAGGCGCCATGGACCAGCGTTCCAGGGGACGCAATCCATACTCCAGGGCCTTGATGGGCATGCCCTTAAATTTAGATTTTAAATAGGGCACCGCATATTTACGCAACATCCCAAACACGCCGAGCACCTTCTTTGTATTATGCAAAACGTAATAGTTGTACCCCGGCATCCTTTTAATTGATCTCATTAAATCTTTTAACATCTCGATGTCTTGGGTTGAGATCTTGCCGTCGACAATATTTTCTAAAATGACATCGGCTTGATGCGGAAACCCGAAAGAAGCCCCTGCTTCATGGACAAATGTCCTTAATAATTCGTTTTTGCTTTTAAACGCGGGCGGGAAAAATAAAATGTCGGCAGGCCCTCCAGGGGCTGATTTCGTATGTGCCCCTGAAATAACCATGTCCTCTTCTTGAGACCACTTCCTTACCCTTCTGGCTGTTTTGGAATGGGGTAATGTTAGACGCAAAGTTGCCGCCCAATCCCCTAAATCATCAAATCCATATTGATAAAATAGGCGCCTTGCCCGGGACCTGATGACTTCTAATTCAACCCGGGTATCCCCATCCGGTTCCTGGGCCGGTTTGGAAGTCTTTCCATTGAGGAGCTTCCAAAAACGGCCACGCTGCCTGGCGTTTAAATCCACACTGCTGCGGGCAGGATCCGGGCCGTTCCCCCAAGAATTAACTGCCTTATCAGGTCCACCGGTGATTTTTAATCTCTTCCACACCCCCAGATGGATGAACCGCCCCTGGATCCTGGCCCACTTATGCGCAAGGACCAACCCCGCCTGCCGGGCACGGACTTCAATTGGGCTGTCCCTATTTTCCATTTCTGCTGCTTCTTGATTTAAGCGCTCATATAATTCTCTTAATTTAGCGACGTCGACATTTTCTATTATATGGGCGACCGTCACATGGTTGATGTCCCCGATGCCAACATTTTTGCCCAAGGTCATGTTATTTTCCCTGCCATAGTCCTTTATCCGCTCGCGCATGCGCATGACAGCCGGGGAAGATGTGCGCAAGGAGATGATGATACTAAAAGAATCCGCCAAAAACGGCCGGTGGATGGTATAGCTATAAGGACCAATGCCGCGCACAGATTTTAAAAAGTGAGGCTCCAACATTTGCATGCTCTCCGCAGCGACCTTATTCTGGCGTATATAGTACCCAATAGTGGTGTGCAGCTCATCTGTGGGGGAAAAACAAACATTCTCCTGCGCAATACACTCCAGGATGATTGCCCGTATTTTTTGGACATATTCCTGCAAAGCAGCTTCTTCATGCAGAGGAATAACAAGCGAGATATCATCGCCATCCTCTACAACTTCATTAGGATCACTCCATTTCCTGTTTCTGTTAAACCTATAACTGAATTCAAGCGGTGTGCGGCCGAGAAATTTGGCAGTGTCGCTGACCTTTTCTGCAACTGCTTCATCAAGGATACTTTGATAAGCTTTTGCTTTTTCTTGCATCGTAAACTGGTTAATCGGGTTTCGTGAATGAGGTTCGTAGGGATATAACACTGCCCAGACTTCATGGGCTTTACTGCGGCTGGTGCTTAGCGGGGAAACAATAACATAATCAACTTCACCGTCTTTGGTATTGGCATCGCCGAATTTCCATTGCGGCGGGGCGCGGGTAAATGCAATGCGCCCTTGCCACCATTCGTACATAAACTGCCCCCGAACACTCATAGCAGGTAAATACCAGGCTGCCCGGAAGATCGTTTTTACGCTTTGCCAAAAGCTGAATTTGGACCATCCATTACTATGAATGCCTCCTAGTCTGGCAATTTCTGCATTGATAACTTCACGGGGCTGGCCGTTCTGCGAGGCATCGGCAGCGGGAATGGCCCTAATTTCTTTAGGGCCATTCCCTGTGCGGACAAACAGTTTCTGTGTCTTTACTCCACCATTTTTTTGATTGTTATTTTTATATTTTGCGATTAGGTCGCCACCCTTGGGCGCAATTTCTACACCTCGCACACCTAGGGCGCTTATGCCTTGTATGGCTCTGGCTGCCTTGATGGTGGACACAGTTCCCACACCTCTTGCAGCTTTGCCATTTAGGCTACGTTCGCTTCTACTTATAATTCCATCCGTGCTTCTCAACGTCCTGTTACCAGGACGAGAACGGGTATATCTTGATCTTGCTTCTACTACTTTTCCAGCGGACATAGCTTGCGCTAAGCCACTGTTTTTTCTATTTGCCGCACCTACAGTTTTCGAACCTTCATTTCCTACAACTTCATGTAACACAGTTACTTCTGCTCTTTTTCCTCTTTTATACCATCTTCTGTATGCTAACCTGAGGAAGGTTAGTACAGATGAAATAATACCCGGGGCAACAACCCTAACAATGAATCTATTAAGGTATTCCCTCTCATTAACATAGTTAAAATCAGATCTTAGCCCCCTCATACCTGCATTTCTAACAAATGATGCCCGCAGAAATGCTCCTGGCGTAGTCGGCGGAGCTGGAGCAATTTCTGGTGCCGGCGGTCCGGGAGGTCCGCCTGGACGCTCTTTAGGAGCAGTTGGTGTAAATGGCATTACAATAGCTGCCGCCCGTTCATCAGCTTTAGGCCATGTCCTGCCAGGCCCATTAACCGGCGGCATCATGCCAGGCAGCAGTCTGAGTGTGTTGGAGACACCGTTGAGCATCCTCTTAGCTCTATTCTTTGCCTCGAGCCAGACATCCTTTGCTTCTATTTTTCCATACATCCTCAGCACTTCTGTCCAAATAATCTGCATGCGGCGGCGCACTTCTTTTTTGGTAGCACCGGGGAATTGAATATGGCGAATAATATAAACAACTGTTGAGCGTAAACGTTCCCTGGCCTGTTGGATCGCTGGGCTTTCCAAATCTTTTATGACCATCATCCCGCTATCATTAGTGTCCCCGGCATCGATATTCAGGAAATCATCAGGAGCAACACCCAAGGCTGCTTTCATGCTGGCATCGGTGTTCCCTCTTAAAGGCAATAGGCGGCCTTTTAAAGCAAAGTCAATATAGATCATGGCCCCGTCTTTTTTGGGATCGGAATACCTCGCACCGCTCTTCTGCCATTTAATTAAATTCCCATGCTGCCATGTGGTCATGGCAATATCATCGGCCTGGTCTGTCGCTACCATCGACGGATTGATGAGCGAAACAACATTCGATTCCGTCGCTACTGAGGAACCGACATTGCTCACCGGAGGCAGTGTCAACGCAAGGGCTTGTTGTAAGGCAGTTTCTGAATTATAACGGGCTTGAGCAGCGACTAAAGGAGGAATAAATGCGGAAGAATGGCTTAAAACATAATAGCGTACACTTTCAGGTAATTCTCCCCTGGCTAATGGAATCCCTTTAGCGAAGCTCATAAACAAATCCGGATCGTGTGCTGCCGCTTGCAGCAGAAGAGCCCTGGTGAATGAAGGAATATTTTCGCGGACAACCGCATTGCTCTGCGCAACGATATTTGACATGACGGTATTTTTAAATCCGGGCAATTGAATAGATCGGGCTTTGGGCGAAGGGCTGGTTCCCATCATGTCATTGCGAGGAGCCAACGGCGACGCGGCAATCTCTTTAGAATTAAATTGATGTATTAATGCAGCAAATTCGTTATTAATGCGTTGTAATAAAGATCTGTGCGTTGTTTCATTACGGAAAGCCGCAGGCGACGAAGCAATCTTTTTACTTGCGTGGAAAACTACCCTGACAACCGGTTTCTTTACCCCCATAGCATCCGCATACAAAACCTGCCCGCCGGGGACATTGCCCACATATAACTCCGCCAATTCCATCAACATGCCGCGTACAAATTTAGGGTTCTGCCCACGCTTGATCCGCACCACAGACGCCGCGCGCAGATCAACTTCAAACTTCTGCTTTGTAAGCCCGCGCATCAGCTTTGTAATAAAATCCTGCGCTTCTTTCCAGCTTTCCAGGGTGCTGTCTTTGTCAAAATCATTGGGATCAATAGCGACAAAGGTGCGCGCGAACCCGGCAAGATTTTCAATCATTAACGTCACGGTGGTTTCAACCCCGTACTTTTTCAGCCAGAAGGTAAGAAGAACAACCCCGTCGTCGCTGTAATTATTGACCATGCTGGCATTGTTGACACTTTCCGCGCTGACCCGCGTCGATGACCCCGGCTTCCAGGCAGCGCCTGATACGACTTTTCCGGATATCCCCGTCATGGCGCTGTCGGACGGATTAGCTGATGGCGCAGATTGTGTCTTTACAGAAGCTTCTTCTGCAGCCAGTCTATAACTATCCCTTCCATCTTGCAGGCTTATGGACTGAGTAATCGGTGTTAATTGGATCTGCTCAAAGCTATTACCATTAGTTTGATCTCCCTGAGGAGCGCTTGCGGTAGTTGGATATCCATCAGGCATAAACGTCACAGAATAAGATGAAGACGTAAAATTATTTGATGGAAGGATATTGCTTGGAACAATGATAGGTTGTAATTTTGAACCCGACTCCCCTGGAATGACCATATCTATCGTTTTTTCTCCACTGGAGACCACCGGTGAATTGCTAGCTAATGTAGGCGCGGCCTCAACTGCAGGCCTCCGTGTATTGGTTTGTCGTTCAGGCTGAGGCTCAACTGCCGGTGGTATATTTTGTGCTCTGTACGTGCTGGCTAATTTTGCCCTATATCCGGCATCACTTTCCATTTTTATTAATTCATCCTGGACAGCAACAAAAGATTTCCTCAAAGTTTCATTATTGAATAGTTCTCCTAATTTATCTGATTTCTCGGTTATGTCAGTTACTGATTTAAAATCCCTGAACCATGCGCCAAATTCAGTGGCCATTAACCAAGGTTGATGCTTATCATATCCCATCTTATCCAAGAATTTCTCTACCTCTTTTTTCTGTCTCTTCGATAATTTCGAACGCCAAATCTCATAGGTAGCATCTCTAAAATCATCTTCCGTAAAAAATCTCCCGTGGGTAGACTCATGTTCGATCAATTCGCGACGGGCATTGGGATGCTCAGCATCTTCTGCTTCATCACGGGCGGTAAATAAAACAGCGAATTTCTGTTTCTGGACCCATTTGCCATTTTCAAAGGCGACCTTCTGGTCCTTCACCAGTTGATTCCATACAATCCTTACTGCTGTTGACATGTTTGTCAGTTTCTTTCTCCCAAACCAGCTTTCACTGGAAAGATTGACTTGATCAACCAAATCTTTTCCTAAAAAGTCCTGTCCTTTGGCAGTAACACCTTCAGCCATGGCTTCAGCATCAGTAATAGTCCTTCTTAACATTTTGGATTTTGCAGATAATACCTTATTCTCAATCCCAGCTTGCAAATAAGCTGTTTCATGATTAAGCAGCATCCTGTCTGCCAATTCCACCTGGTAAACATTGCTTGCCGCATCACCTGTTTCGATCCTGCTTAAACGAATGGGCTCATTGGGATTGAGCGTCATAGCAATAACTTCATCTAAAGTGCGTTCACTGGCCTCTATGGCTGAGTCTCGCTCAGCTTTCTGCATTTGTTCCTGTAATTCTTTGGCGCGGGCATTGCGTTCTGCTTTTCTTTTGGCCACTGCTTCTTCCCAATCTTGTTGAATATCGTTAAATTGGTTTATTGACGCGCTTCCTTTAGAAAAAATAATCTTATTGGTTTCCAAATTAATCGTAAATGATCTGTTATTTCTAGGGTCGGTATAGGTATAGACTTTTTTATCTTTGCTGACTTGTGGCTTCTGGCCAGAAGATAAAATGCTTGAAATTATACGCATGACATTAACTGGAGTGGCATTTTGTTCTGACAGAATTCCTGCTTGTTTAATCGCTTCAATCGCCTGTACCATACCACTGTCTTTCAAGGCGTTTTCAATCGTTAATTGACGGATCTTCGCTTTATATTTATTTTGATCCTTATCTGCAGTGTCATCCCATAATTCTGAATCAGTGGTAAGATTATTATTAATAAAATCCCACAAAGGTTTATCATATCCATAACGGCCAAGAATGGCCTCCCGAACGGCCATAATCGAAGCATGCTCTAAAATTAATTTCTTTGATTTTTCCAATAAAACTTGAAGAAGTTCATTGCCTTTTTTATTTTTAACATCATCGGGTAACTCTTTCTCTGGGATAGGAATGGCAACGGCAACAATGGCCTTGCCGGCATCATCTCTTAAAATAACTGTCGCTAAGGGAATACCTGTTTCCGAATCATTATGCCAAATAATGTCCTTGGCCTTTTCTTTATCACCAGCCATAGCCTTATTAACAACGGTTAAAGCTTCTCCAAAACGGTCAGCGATAGAATAAGCTATGTTGCGCCCACGCTCAATAACGGTAGCTGCTTCTTGAAAAAATCTTCTGGCTTGTTTAATATTGCCCATAAACAACAGTCTCAAGCCGGTAAGAAATTTAAGCCCAGCTTCAATAATTGGGTTAGTCAAAGCTTCATTGACTGATTTGTAACCACCGTAAATACCCTGCTGGCTGCGCTGGTGATCGGATGAAAGATCAATAATTGTTCCTTGGCCTACCAAAGTATATGTCCTCATCATCCGTAAGCTTCTTCCCATACCGTGTCCGAAAGCTTCGTGTTCCAGAACGCCGGCTTCCAGCCGGGCAAAATCCGAAGCATATGCGATGAACGAACTTGGACCTATATCCATTTGCTCATTGCCCATCAGACCTGCTGTTCCCTTATCTTCCAAATAAGGGTTAAACACCACGCGTGCTGGAATCTTCTTATCTGCCCCATCTTTAACTTTCTTGCCTAAACCATTCAATTGGCTCACAAAGTTCACTAGTTCGGCCAAAGGATGTGTGGACTCTGATGGGTTAATGACTAAAACCGGCTTACCTTTATCTGTTGATTCCGTATATCCAATGCCAAACAAATCCAAAAGACTCTTAGCTGCTTCAATGGCTTTCTTTGCTGATTCATCTCCCTTGGCATAATTCTTCTGGCGGAGCTCATCAGTAGCTGTGCCTAAAATTTCTACCTGTTGTTTAATTTTCAAAACGTATTTTCTAAATTTAGACAGTGGAACAGCAATTTGATTTTTATTATTTCGCCGAGCGGTTGGAGAGTACCCTAAAACTTTTAATAATCTACGGCCGGCAAGGTCATCATTAACCCAAACAACAGGAGCAAGGGGATTGTTACGATCAATATCAAAACGTTGGTCATTATGCAAATATCCGACTGTTCTTCTGCCTTGTTTAATTTCGCCTGTCTTTTCTAAAATTTCAGGTTTACCATTCTCTCCTTTTGTACGCATACCAATATGGTCCAATTCAATTTCACCGCTGGCTCTCTTTATAAAAACTTTATCCATCACTGTTTCATACATCCCGCTGGGAGAACCTTGGACTTTTGCTATCTTTACTATCGAAGGAAGGACAAATCCATACCCTTCATTTTTAAACTTAACAGCTTGGTACAATTTGTTTTCTTGCATATAAAATTTAGGTTTGCCATCATTCTTCCCGCTGATTTCTGTGATCTTAACCCCTAAATTCTTAGTCTTTAAAAGTTCTAGCTTGTCCCCATCTTCAAGCTCTACTGTTTCTTCGACCATCTTTCCATTGGATTTAATCACTGTGCGCTGGGTACGAATAGGTGATTCGAGTTTAAGCACACCCCTTTTCTCTGTGACCTTGCCATCTTTGATGGCAACTTCAACCTCCATTTTGATGTCACGACGGGTCTCATCCGGCAAAGTGATCTCATGATCTATGATCGCCTTTAAAGAATCTTGTCCCTTGGCAATAGGATGAATTTGGCCTTTGATCACAACAAACTTCACGTCACCTTTCTTAATATCCTTTGTGCCCTTGCCTTCTTTAACCAAATACACCGTGCCTAAATGATCTGTCTCCGTCTGTTTGATAGGATCTTCTGACGTCCACTCTTGTCCGCCAATTTGAATGGGATTATTTCCAGCTAAAAACCCTCCTTTAAATTCCGGAGTCATTGTTTGGTTGGCAATCCAGTTCAAGCGAACATTGACACGCTTTGAAATGATGCCGGATACAATCCAATTCCAATGCGTGTTAACAACTGCCACACGCTCGGATTTGGTTTGGGACTCAGGAGTGATCTTCGCCAAAACAGAACGTTCTTCATGGGTTACTGGCGTATCAGAATACGGGCTGACATATTCTTTAGGAACTACCATCCGCACAACTGTTCCTAAGGCATCCCCTCTTTCAGCTTCCGGTCTGTTATAATTATTTAATGCCCAAACATCACCTGTTTCAATATTGTAAACATGTCCTGATGGAACAATGGCCCCGCCGTTTTTATCCACATGTAAACCTGTTGCCCCCGCCAAAGACAACATGTGTTTAAAATCTCCTTCGTATTGATCCTCTGTCGCATTACCGAAGTCTGATCCCAAACTATTATCCTTATAATAAGCAAACCCTCCACTTTGAGGAACAACCATATAAGGAAGCCCTCCTAAAGTCTGTCTCGTACCAACTTGTCTGACAAAATTATCCATCAAACGCTGGTCAAATTGACGAATGACTTCGCTGACTTTTTCAATACTTGAACCTTCTGTCTGGCGCGAAACATTCAGTATGCCGTGTGCTACTTGGTTAAGTGCCATTTTGGTCATTACTTCCTGTGCGGCATCTAAGAAGCCTATCTTTGGATTTTCAAAGCTAGCTCTGCTGTCATTTGTTAAATTGCGATCCTCTGCATCTGTTAAGATAGTTGCTTTGGCAGTAAGACGGTTTCCTTTCACGGCCTCATAAATTTCTGCCGCTGCAGGATTATTCTTTGCCTTCTCAGGATCCATTGTATTAAGCCTCATCAAGGTCTGTAACACCGCAGATTTAGAACCTAAACTAGCTACTATCACTTCTGCATCGTATCCCCTGGCATCTTGTAGGATATGCCAAACTTCTTCTGCATTCTTTCCAGCAATTCTCTTAAACTCCGTTTCGTTAGCTTCCAAATTAACGTTCTCTTTTAAACGCACCTTCTCTGTGGGCTTACCATCCTTATCCAAAACATCTTCCCAAATACCATCCTCCCCCCTATAATTAGGATCTAATCTTGTCCCTTGTATACCAACTTGGGAAAGGACATTTTTATCCATAATTCCCTTTTCGCTGAAAGAGACGCCTTCTTTGACAGATGCAATAACAATTAAATTCTTTCCTATATAATCACCTGCGTCGAATCTATTAGCAATTTTCTGGATGGTATTTAATTCCGACTCACTCTTTTGTTCATTGGGCACTGGCCTGGCTTCCGGGAGGTCCGCCAAGTGCAAAATGCCGCTCTGTTCAATGTTTACAGCTCTTAACTTTCCTGCAATTAGATTGTAGAGATCCTGGCGGTCACGTAATTCATTTAAGTGGATTAGTTTAAAGACATTTTTATTACCTAATTCCCCATCTCTTTGCGCGATCAAAGATTTCACAACCTCATCAGCAATATAATCTAACTTAGCTTGCCTGCTTTTAAAATACCTGCCATCCACATTTAACATATCTAGCGTGATGTTCTTTTCAAATTGAACATAGCTGCTGTTACGGGCAGATAAGGCACCTGCAGCTTCATCGGGAGTTCCTGTAGCACCAATCTTTTTCCCCACCAGTTCCAATGCGTTGGCTGGCATAGCCATTGAAGTTTGGTCATGCATGACCTTTATGAAATACGATAAGTCATCTATTCCTTGTAACTTTCTTCCCGAAGCGCTTTTTAATTCTCCTATCTTTGCTAAGTTATTTAAATGTGCGATGACCATACGGGAACGGGCATTAAAACCTTTGCCACCATCACCAAAAATCTGATTCCAATTAATGCGTCCTGTGTTATCTCCATGCTCTACCGGAGCTATAAAAAGTTCACCGTTCTTAAAATCTACTTTGTAGGAATCTTTACCATAACCTTCAATGGCAAAAGCAACATTCTCCATTAATTCTTTGTTTATTTGATCTTCGGAGTACAAATTTTCAACATGGATACCTTGGGCTAATGCTGCTTCACGCCATTTCTTCTCAACCTCCGCTTTAAAGCTCTCCTTAATTCCTCTTGATCCAATGATCGCTGCACCATCTCCTTTACGAGTATATTCAAAAATACTTCCGCCTTCATATTCTCTGACTTGGGCATCAACTTGACGGGCAATTTGATCCAACAATTCTTCGGCCTTTCGCCAATCTTTGACTTTAGTCTGGTTAGTTTGGTCTAAGGATTGATACACCCGACGGCCGTTTTCAAAAGCTGTCCCATCAATTAAGGGCGCAGAATTCATCAACGCATGAATTTCGTCAATAAGGTTAACATCATATCCTTTCAATAAATTCTTTCCTGTTTTTACCTCATGCAAGGCGATCTCCATTAATTCCTGGTGGGTTAAAACTAAAATTCTTCCGGAAATAGGCTTAAGATTCTCCTCAGTTAATATCACTTTTCCTGAACGATCTTCCTTGGGTCTGTAAAAAATATTGTTTTCCAATTCCTTTGCCAGGTCTCTATTCGCCGTTGAAATAACGGTACTATATTTTTTACCGCCAATCCCTTTCGTGGCCAATTGTTCAGCTAAAGCCCTATAAAGCATTGTTTTACCGCCGGACATCATTTTTACCCACACTAAAGGATTTTTCCCATCTCCTTGAACATAGTCTATCATCGCCTTTAACCCGGCAATGTCCTCACTTTTGACCGTCCATGACTTATTCTCTTTTTCCATGTTGAGTCGATGGACCGTCTTAAAAATATCCACAATAGCGCTAAATTCTTCTAAACTCCATTTAGAACCAGGTTGTTCAAGCTGGTCTTGAATACTTCTAAATAATGCTTCTTTTCCTAACTGATACTTTGCGCTATCCCCTCTTATAAGATCATTGATACTCCTTGCAAGATCTACATTCAATCCCTTTATTGGTTCAAGCCATGTCCTACGCGATTCCTCAATCATTGCATCAGGATCATATTTAGAGTTGCCCACATTTTCAAGGGTCTTAACGCGCGGCTTTTCCCAATCATTAAAAGCCTTATATGCGTCTCTAAGGACACTGGCCAACTCTTTTTGGGGATGTAATATATCGTGCCTAAGGATAAGCTTGAGGTTCTGTAATCTGCGAAGTCCATCAGTAAATTCACGGACG
This sequence comes from Candidatus Omnitrophota bacterium, assembly GCA_013286575.1. Lineage (GTDB taxonomy): Bacteria > Omnitrophota > Gorgyraeia > Zapsychrales > Fredricksoniimonadaceae > JABDGZ01. Next base: position 18,509 of record JABDFL010000003.1, on the reverse strand, counting down.
GATTTTTCTCGGGCCGTTTCACCTGAAGGTGCTATTGAACGATTGGATTCTATAGCCTTCTTAACATCTGAACCTGAAACATCTGCAACATAGCCTGTTTCTTCTATGGCAGTGACCATTCTCCTTAAGTCATTTAAGTGTTTAAAAATCGGTTGGAGATCATCGTTGATACCTAATCTATCGGTAGCTCTTTGAATGGCATTTAATGCTTCTTTTGCCTGAGCCTTGATTTGTCCTTCTGGCCCTTTAGACATTTGAATTTCAGCAGCCTTAAGGATAAGATTATACGCAATGACAATATCTTGGTGTGTCTTAATTAATTGCTCATCACTATTGAGTTTACGTTCTAGGGCATTCAACTGTTCCGTGTATTCCTTCTTAGTGTCGGCTTCCCTAGCTGCTTTTAGAAAATCTTGTGCACGTTTAAATGCAGTATCAACACGCTCTGTGCCATTTGGACCTCCTGTGGATTGAAAATCCTCTTGATCCAAACTACGGAGCGTTTGATATTCTGTTGCTTTTAATAAATATTTTGCAGCGTTTACAGGATCATCTTGGGCTAACTTTTCTAACGCTTCAATGGCTTTAATCTGGTATGTATCTCTAACCTCAGCTTGAGCTCGGCTACCAAAATCAAAGTTATCCATAGCTTGGGTAAAGCGAACCGTTCCCGCAAAAAGAGCATCCAATCTTTTTAGACCTTCAGTATCATCTTTGTCTTTAAGCGCCTGCCCATACTGATTTTTGAGTGTCAATAGTTCTCTTAATAATCTTCTGGATTCACGCAGCAATGTTCCCTGGTTTTGGATGCTACTATCATTTGCCTCTACTTTTTGCCCCCTATATTCTCTAAAAATTTGAGTATAAAGAGATAAAAATGCAGCTTCACCTTGAGCTTCTCCTGCATTTTCTAAGGCAGTTTGTTTATCTGCATCTCTAAGGAGATTATCGATACTTGTAGAGAATTGATCAATGACAGAAGCCTCCATGCCGGAAGATAATGATTGGGAGGGAGTTTGCGAAATGTGACCTTCACCAAAAACGTCATAATTACCCTGCGCTTCACCTACAGCAGGTGGTGCCCTCGGCACAGCCACTTTTTTGCCTTCACCAAATCCAACTTCCACAACCGATCTATGGGCGGCATTACTATCCGTGGATATATCATCCACCTTGAATCCATTCTTGCTCCACAATGCAAGCTGTTGGTCAGTAGCCTTCATGCCTTCCTTGCCGCCACTTTCAACCCAAATCCTATGCATATCCATACGATAACGAAAATCCGCTTCTTTGACTTCATGGCCTAAAGCTTTGGCATCTTCCACCAGAATAATTGTTCTAGTCGTGCCATCACTATTTCTTTTAATAACACCCATGCCGCTTTCAAATCCCTCAGGCAAGGAACCTGACTTTACCAGATGAATTTCTATGGTACCGTTTCGCAGATTAAATGTCCTGTTGGCCTTTAATCCTTGGACCATTTCTTCTACCGCTTGCCCTACAGCATTTTTACGTGCTTGGGTCCAATCAACAGCTGCATGATTTTTACCTATCAAATCATGGTCTCCGGCCGTAGCCTTCTGTGCTTCTGCCAATCTCGAACTCACTTGGTTCCATAGTGAATCCAATTCTGTGCTGAATTCTTCTCTGTTGACCTGCGTCTTGATTCTTTCCAATAAAGCAGGCATATCTTCAATTTTACTTATTTTCATTCCAAGAACATCGATTGTTTCCCCCTCATTTATAGCTCTTAAAATAATGGGGATTGTCCTCGTAAGACTTTCATTATCTCCCCTCTGTGTTAATAAATTTACTGATTCTTGAAAATCGCCATCTTCAGCTAAGGTTCTTGCCGCCGTGTTTATACGTTGAAGTCCTTGCATTAACTCATCTTCCATCCCTAAAATGCTTCTGTTGATCCTGGCACCATTAGGCAATCTTTGTAAAATATCCAATCCTTTATTGAAATCTCTAACGCGTTGGTAAGATATCGCTAAATTTAAAGCAACATTGATTTTTGAAGAATCTGCTGCATGCGTAAGCGCCGCATTCCCAAACAATGTTGAAAAATTACGTCCCTGATCAATGCTTTTCCCTGACAATCCTCTGGCAACTGCCACCAAATCTCCCACTAATGATTTATATTGAGCCTTACTCTGGGCCTGTGCTGCGGAAGCCAAATTGTCTATTTGCGCCCCTACGTCCTCAGGAGAGGCTACGCTATTTCTTGGTAATTCCAAAGCTTGATTAAATACTGTTTGCCTTTGAGTTAGTGCTTCAGTATTGGAGAATTTGCCTGAATCTATTGCCTTGCTATTTAATGTTTGGGCAGCTTCCAATTCGCCTGCAGAGGCCAATCCTCTAACAACTAAATCTAACGTACCGCTATTAGCCGTTTCCAAAGCGTAGGCTCCGAGCTTCTGAAAATTATCTATTGCATCTGGCGTTGTTCTTCCTAATGCATCCTGAACGCTAGCCAACCCAACACGGGCTTGCATATTGTTAGGATCAAGATCAACTGCGTTTTGAAAAGATTTCTCAGCAGACTCAATCTTCCCTTCATTCAAAGACTCATAACCTGTAGTTAACTCTTTTATCCCCCGAGTCCCATAAGCAGGCAACGCTGTCATTGCTCCAAAACTTAAAAACTGTTTTGTCATTTCTCCCATAACAGGGGCAGGCAAAACAGCGTCTACGCTGGCTGTAGCTTTATTGGTAAGTGTCATAAAGCCCGGCATATAAATAATATTACTCCAGGCATGCTGTCCTAAAGCACTTTCCAAGGGCCCCTTTTGCAAATTTTGCAATATTTGCCGTACAGATCCCTCCGATGGTGTCACTCCCTGTACCTGGGACGCATTAAAAATAACGTTCATCCATCGTCCGGATAATGGTCCATTGATGGCCGATTCAACTAAATCAAAAGCATCGCCTTTGCTTATGTTAATATCTCCCAGGTGGCCATTCCAAAGAGCATTACCGACTGTAAACGCAGGTGAAACAGTGATCCATTTTAAAGCTCCTTTAACAGAAGTGTCTAACAAATTATCCGCTAACATTTTGCTGGCAAAGCGCTGTTCTGCAGTCTGCTCTATCCCCGAATCTTTCAAACCAGACAGAAATTTCATTCCTAAAAGTCCCATGCCGGCACCAACGGTAGCATCAGATATAGCTCTGTCCATTGTATACGCATTCTTCTCATCGGAATGAAAGATATCCTCGTCTAATATTCTGCTTCCGGCACCGACAATCGCGCTTGTAGCATAGACCGCAGCCTTATTTCCCAATGATAGCCCTTGAAGAAACTCTACATTTTTTAAAGAAGTTAATCCTAAAGCACCCATTGCAGCACCGACCAACGAATCTTCTTCCGCTTGTTTCCAAGTATACGGATGCTCTTGGGTGCTGTGTAAATACCCCGCAGCTACATTCCCAAGACTGCCGATTCCGCCAGCCAAAGCATATTTCGATACCGTCGACAAATTGCTCCCAGCAATTTCACCTGCAACACCGGCTACGGAGCCAAATAAAAGACCATTCCAAAATCCGTTCTGATAATCCGTCCACAAATTTGCTGCGGATACATCTTTCCCTTCATACGCTTTCTCCGCTGCAGAGACACCTACGTTGATTTCTCCCCATGTTAAGCCTTGAGAGACTGCGTTCTGAAGAACTCTATATCCTGCTCCTAAAACTTCATTTTCTGTAGGGACGAGGGAAGTAGAGAAAAGCTTAGCAAGTGGATAAGAAAAACCTGCCGTTAATAATGTTGCCTGTGTTTGCCAAGGCAGAAGCCCATGATTATTATATAAACTAAACGCGTTAGGAACTCCCAAAGTAAGGGTTTCACTAGCTACCAAACGCGTCCCAAACAAGGCATACGTATAACCTGCTGTGTCTGAGCTTACTCCCAAACCATTCTGAACAAATCTCTCAGCGAGGGATAAATTAGAACCACCTAAAGCCCCTGCCCCTCCGGCTAATAAATAAAGTGACGGCACAGCAGCGGTAGCAAATGCGCCATAGGCTAGGGACCTCCCTAACGAATTTCCTTCATAAAGATTAATCCCTGTTGTTGAAGCACCCGCTACACCCATTGTGGTTCCTACTCCAGTCCAAATCGCCTTTGCTCCGGTTAAACCATATAGACCACCTATGCTTTTAAATCCGTTTGTCATTAAGCTGCTTCCTGACCCGAACAGAGATGTCTCTCCTAATGGGTTACCACCAAGTAACATGGAACTTACCATAATATACCTATACGCCATGGCAAGCTTTGTTGGCTCTGTATATATTCCTGTAGCTTCCGTAAATTTCTCTCTGTTTTGATTCTCAACAGTGTCCAACTCCCATTCTCCAGAAATCCAATTAATTGGATGCAGAATTGCATCCGTTATTTGATCCCAAGTTGATGGAGCTGCTCGCATTTCAGTATCAGGAAAAAATGTCTGTGTTGCTCTTCCACCTGCCAGGATCTCAGAAAGGGTATAAGGTTTTTCAATGGTCTTAAATCCATTAGCTGCATCAGGATCATATTCAATAGTTGTTCCTTGGCTTATAGAACCCCCTCCAGGAGTAACAAAGCCTCCCTCACCAGCTGTATGGATAGCTCCCTTTGCCGTTAAAAGCAATGTTCCAAAACTTTGCATGTTAAGACCGCTTGGATCTAAATTCAATTCTGATTGAAATTGTCCCCTCGATAAATTCAAATCTTTTCCTACAGTAGTCGTGGTCATTTGCTCGCTGCCTGATTGGATTTCCCATTCGGGAGGAGCTTGTCCCTTATCCGTACCAAATCCCCATATAACATCGCCTTGCTCTAGTAAAGACGGCTTATCTTCTTTTTTGGCTGTTACCGTTATTGTAGGCAACAGCAATGATCCATCGAGAGCTATAGCGCTATTATCGTTACTGACTGTTGCTGTACTGCTCGCTATATCATATGTTTCAAAACCAAGTATATTTGCCACAGCTACTGAAGTTGATTCTTCGTTTTCATTTGCTTTTGCCCATGTCAGGCTATAGCCTTTAGTAGTACTGTCTTTCGAATCCAACTCCCATCCCTCCGCATTAGCTGTTGGCTGATAGACAAGATTGACATCTTGGAGAACAGCTAAACCCGCCGCCCCTCCTTGATCAGCCGGCTTGGCCACGGTCATTGTGTCCTCATGTTTTACAATGGTGTTGTCAGGGTCTATATTAATGCCAAAGGTTTGGAATGGATTAAAAACGATGGTGCCTCCTGCCCTCAGGCCATTACCGATATTAATAAGTTGGCTGGCATCAGTGTTGGCAGTATAAGCTGTTCCCAAATTGGTCGTGCCTTGTGTTGTTTGAAGTTCCCCCCCGACATCATGTTGCTCTGCATTCATGGCTGTCATCAGATCAAAGCCAAAGCCATAACCTGATTTATCCTGCGTCAAATTTAACAGCATTGGACCATTGTTAGAGGAAACTGCATTGCCCAAAGCTCGGCTGTCGACATTAACATCTCCGGATTTAACTTCGAAATATTGCTTTATCTCTCCTGCTTGCGGTGCTCCTGTACTATCAGATGCCATCCAATCCATCCCTGTTCCCCCTACTAAACGAATGGCAAGGATTTTGTCTACAACATCAATGGCATCCCCCATCCCAGCACTAAACCAAGAATGGTGCCATGCATCTTCGAAATTATTCATCGATTCAGATTTTTCTAAAACATTATTTTTTAAATCCCAGGTATCAACATCCCCGCTAATCGAACTAAGGCCTGCCATCTTTACCCATGTCCCATTTTGGAGTTGTTCAGTTATTACCATGTTCTTATTATCGGCAACAACCCATTTATCTCCGGTAGGAGTTGATACTATTTTCCCATTCGAAAGCATGGAATGATCTTGAACAACATTAGCTAATATTGAACCTTCCGAGGCATCGATACCTGTATTGGTCACTGTAAACTCGCCTTGGGCGAACCTTTTGTCCGTACCATCTGAATTTGTTCCAATATAAATGCCTGGTAATTGTCCCGGCACCGAAGCTCCCGCGGGACTGACATTTTGAGCGGTCAAATAAGGATTGTAGAATTGGTCCGGTACAACATAATGGGCACCGGGCATGTCCAGGGGGCTTTGGTCAAAGCCGGTTATCGCGCCTGTGCTGGGATCAACATTTAGCGCGATGCCTATATTGCCGGTAATGCTGGAGATATTCCCCGCATACTGGGTCGCTGTTCCATATATTCTATTCATGACACTATATTTTTGGCTTTCATCACCTCCGCTTGTGCCGCTGCCTTCTGGTTGCAAAATATCCAGGGTTTGTCCTGGTCCGGTAAGCACCAACGCCTGGGGTTGGGCTTGTGTCGTAGAACCGTCGCTATTATTGATTACCGTCATGGACGCCGGCTTAATGCTGCCATCAGCAGCGACTGCATATTTGTTTGCAATAACGGTGGTGTTGGGTAACATTGCTCCAACCAATTGTCCCGTAGTATCATCATAGAAACTTACTTGACTCCTGGATAAGTCAGCGGAAGTGATGTTGGACGTATACACAGGGTTTCCATCAGGGCCTATAGTACGTGTAAGAACAGTATCGTATTGACCATTCAAAGTCGCTGCTCCACTAATATTTTCCATCCCTTTTTGGGGCGCTAGATAGACTACTGCTGATGGCAATCCTGGAACGTGGTCGAGATTCTGCGCAAAGAAAATGGAAGGCGTGGACCCAATGTTAGCGTCAAATGAATGAGAAGTGCTTTGTGTGTTGAATAGGCGATTTTGAGGGTTATTTAAAGCATCCAAACTGACGGGGGGACTATTGGGTTGACTCTTGAGTTGACTCTCTGTCAGATAAGTAGTGCTTGTGGTTATTCCTACAGTATTACTCCCCTGCGTTTGTAACTGCTGCACTATCTTGGTCGAGCCCGGCTCAAAGAAAAATTGGCCGCCCCAAATTTGTGCGACACTGCCTGGTGCCATAGCCATAGAAGTACTAATTCCTGAAATTGTATCAAGGCTATTGCTTAAATTAAGATTGCTGCCTGTCAAATTACCGATCCTGGCGCCTCCGATCCCAGTCATCCCATTGACAGGAACTACACCATCAACTGTAATGGCATATCCCAATTCTTGCGAAAAACCAGGTGCAGCAGCCGGTATAAGTCCAAAGGTGGTTGTTTGATTAGTGCCATTGACTCCTTGCCAAGCCTCGGTGAATCCCGCGTTAGTAAGTGGATTTTGGCCTGCAATAGCCGGTGCAGCGCCATTCGTGGGCGGAGAAATGCCTCCAACTCCCAAATCAAAAAGCAAATTACCGCCGTTGGTAGCCTGTATCTGAAACGTGATATGCCCGTCGGTACTCTGGAAAGATCCCGGGACAACATTGATGGGCACGCTTTCCGGAGCCTGTCCAGGCAGCACTTGGGTTTGTGAAGAAGCGGAAGCACCGGTTGCTGAAATGCCGGTTCCCTTCCAACTGGTGATCTTTTGGAAAGCACCGCCATTAGGCGATTGCGCGTAAATTCCGTTAATGGAAGTATTGCCTGCGTCAGTAACGATCAGGCCATTTTTCACATCGCTGCCGCCGGTCAAAAAGGCATCCCCGCCCTGACTGCCGAAATACAAAGCACTTTTTTCCAAAAACGCCTCAGGCATGCTCCCGTTGGTGACCGCGAAATAAATCCCTCCGGATAGCCCGGAAAGTGACGCCCCCAAATTCTCTGCCGCAAAGGTGCCAATTCCATTTTGAAGATGAAAAATAGCATCAATGGAACTTTGTTGCCCGCCGGCAACTGTCTCCTGGCCATGATATTTCATTTGACTGATCGCCTGTGTCATGGTCGTCGGTTTTCCATTAGGGACTACATTAGCATCTAATAAGAGCGGGTGCTGGGGATCATAATTGATCATCTGACTGCCGAACGGTCCGCTAATAACCCTGCCTGTTTCATTATAGAATGGTGTTTCCTCGCCTTGGCCATTGAGCATTGGGGTAAGAATAGCCCCTGGAGCAATTGTCCCTGAAGCCTGGACCGCCCGTCCGGGAGTAATGGGAACGGCTGAGGCAAAGGTCATGCCTACTTGCCCCGTGGGAAGGTTTGAATTTCGAGTCTGGGCAAGAAGATCTTGTGTTTGTTCAGGGTTGGAAGGGACGGCTTGTTGCTGAGACATTCCGCCATTAAGGGCCCTATTTTCAACGGTGTAAACAGCGCCCAATCCATTAGCTATTAAAGAATTTCCATTCCCGGTTGCTTCTACGTCAGTGTACCCCCTGATTGACCCAAACGCTCCTTGAGGTAAAGCTGAGTTGGCCAAAGCATTGCCTTGACCGATTTGATATTGGGATGCTAAGTTGACCAAATTTTCATACGTCGTGCCGCTATAATTGTATCCAACACTGGTAATGTCTCCTGTCACATTTTTGACCGCCTGAGTTTGTGGATTCACATCAAAGGAACCTGGCGTTCCCAAGGTCATGCGCGCCATGCCTGTTTCCACGCCGTTTGTAAAAGTATCGCTTTCAACGTTATGTGATACAAACTGTCCATTCTCTATCTGGGAATCAGTAATGACCTCAAGAGAAGAATCATTGGGGCTGACGTATTGCTTAAAAGCTGAAGCAAAAGCATTGAGCTTATCCAGAATCCCCGCGTTAACGGTGTTTGTGCTTATTTGACTTGGGTTGGCAGGCTGATTATTTAACATATTCAATGCTACAGCCAGGGAATTAATGCCTGATAATTGGAGCCAATCACTTTGTTGGCTATTTTGTACGGTATGAGCTCCGTCTATTCTATAGAGTAAGCTTCCATAGGGATTTAATACTAACTGGCTCCGTGTACTTGTCCCTCCATTATCAGGAAGGATTGATCCTTTAATGGACTGATTCCATGTAGGCGCTTTGATGTTAAGTTGGGACGTGGTTCCATTGGTATCAAAATTAAATGAAAGGCCTTGTCCGTCACCCAGGTTGTACCCTACATTGAAACCTTTCTGTGCAGAAGCCTGGATGTTTGAATTTGTCGGTACTCCTGTAATGAAAAAATCAGGCCCTAATGATCGTTGATCAGCATTAATGGTAGGGTTATTGATACCGCCAGCTGGCTGTATGCTGCCATCGGTTACGGTAAATACAGGAGGCTCATTCGGGCCGCTCGGACCATTAGGTCCACTGGGGCCTCCTCCTCCAGGACCGGAATTTCCACCGTTATCGGAAGGGGAAGAAGGTGTCGCGCCAACTACTGAAGATATTAATTTAATATCCTGAGCATTCTCTTTACTAATAAATGAAGGTAAACTCACTGACCAGTCACCCGTCCACAGACCGGTGGAGTTATCATTTCCTGCCTGTTGAAAGGATACTGTGCCGCCATGACCATCAATAGCGGAATAAGTAAATAGGGAATTACCGTCTGCCCCATCCTCTACTTTTCCCTGACCTATAAGTAAATCGTTAAAATTACCAACGCCTACATCAGTGAAGCTATAAAAAGGCAGTCCCCATTCAATTAAATTATTGCGGACGGTTGGACTCCCATTATCAAACATTCCATGGGCAACCACGCCAGCCAAATTATTGACGCTGGAAGTGGCGGAATCTCCTAATTCGCTGCTAAGATAATCGATATTAATGCCGGGTGCTGCTAACTCGCGTGATTCAAGCAATGAAAGGATGTATTGGTCATGTAGTTGATCCATGGAAGGCGGCGGAGTTTGCCAGCTCCAGCCAATCAACCCGCCGATGGATTTCTGAACGGTGTAGGTCGCCACATTATTATTCATTTTCATCTGTTTCCACTGACTATCAGCAGAAGCCGCAGAATCAGCTGTAAAGCCGATCATTTGACCCTGTGCATCTGAAAAATTTACAAAATTCTGGACTGAGCCCCAAGACCCTGTTTGTAAATAATTGTACCAAAGCGGCTTTGATCCTACATTGTCAGTGAAATCCACAAGCACTGAAGGAGCATAGGTCGATCCGGGTTCCATCGTTGTTGCCGCTATCCCATTATTTGAAAATGATGTGTTCGTGGGGCCTGCTACTCCCTGGCCGGGCGGAAGCAAGGCCAGGCTAAATTTACTAAACCAGCTGGGATTATTTGTAGTGTTTGCTCCATCGTTTCCTGAAAACGTCGCCATAAGCCCGGCAGACAATACGCTGGAAGTCAGCATGGTCAGGCCCTGAAATTGAGCAACTTGATAGCTATAATTATAAGCATATGCAGGATTATTCTGGGCTTGAGTTTGGTCATATCTGCCGACTGCCATAGTTTCCAAAGATCCTAAAGCAAAACCCAAGATAGCGCGGGTAATGGCTGGTTCAATCATTTGTTTAAGGCTTGTCTGTGAATTGTTATTTGACAAAGCATACTCGACAGCCGATGCAGTAAAAGCACTGACAGAAGTCCCAATGGAATTGGAAAGATTATCTGTTGCTTTGATGCCTGCGCCCAAGGCCAACAACCTTGCACTCATACCAGCTGCCTGGCCAACAACATCGGGAAGCAGATTGTCCGTCAGCTTGGTCATGGCGCTGCCAAAGCTAACATTGTTGGCTTGATAAACTGCTTGATTAAGATACGGGTCGTTCTGATTTCCAGTAATAATAAGTTGTCCCAGACCATTAACACCGAGAGAAGATTTATAATTTTCTGCTATTGCGCTCTGCATACCCGGATCATCCAACGCAACATTGATTGCTGCTTGATTGGCTGTCGCCATGATCATGCTTTGCGAAGTAGCATTTTGTACGACATTTGCCTGGGCCTGCGGGAGTGATTCACCCGGATTCTCTGCCTGCCATGTAGCAACAATTGCCGCTTGAGCAACTGAATCCGGTTGTCCTTGATAATTGTACGCCGTATCACTAACCGCTTCCCCTCCGGTTTGTAGAGCAAAAGCTGCGGGGGATTGATTTAGTGCAACGACACTATTGTCTTTTGCCGCTGCTACCTGGGCATTGGTTTGTCCTAAACCGAATTCCTGCGAAAAATAATTTGTTTGCAAAATGTTGCCTGCCACCATGGCCCCAACGGTCACCGCCACTTGCGCGCCTACGGCATTGGCAATGGCACCGACACCCTGCTCCATGATCTGGTTTTTATCACTGCATGTCGCGGCACTAGGGGGACAAAATTCATTGTCCACGGTCTTGGTGATTTCTAATTCCACAGCGCCCTTCAAAGCACCAAAGATAAGGCCCGTGCCAAAATCCTCAAGGGCCCTGGTAAAGGTGCCCTGGGCAGCAGCTTCAAACCCGCTGGAGGCTGCCCCGCTTCCAAATATCTCGCTAAAAACACTTCCTATCGCGTTTTGCACAGGATCTGTTATATTGGTTGTAATCCAATCCTTTATGCTCTGAAAAAAACTATTGACTTGGTTAATAAGTCCCGTTAGCCCGCCTGTCCCTGTCTGAACAGCAGCAGCTCCTGCGCCGGCAACCGTACTGCTGTCCGGCATAAACCCTCCGATACCCATGCTCACTGCCATGGAAAGAGCTGAGCTTAAAATAAAAGCTGAGTCCGCGCTGCAAGCGCCTTTCATGACGCAGATAGTTGCCATCGTATTCATTAGCGAAGAAAATGACATGCTAAAAGAAGCTAATGCCAATCCCTGCTGGGCTGCGGCTAAAGCGCCCTCGGCTGCGCCTATACTATTTGCCCCTGCTTCAGCTGCGTCCATGGTCCCTGCCGCAACTTGGCCAACACCTGCCGTAGCATCGGCAACATCTGCAGCTTGTCCAATTACCGGAATCATCTTGATCACTATCATGGCAATCATAATAACCAATTGAAGACTCAATTGGCTTGAGGTCATAAGCCCGGGCAAGGAGCTGGAAAGATCACGCCATTTGTCGCCCCAGACAAAGGCTTGTAAAGGTTCGGGGACTTTCTGGTAAAAGATTGCTTCGTCGGCTGCGCCTCCTCGCAATGACACGCCCGGAGGTTCAGCGAAAACAAAACCGTCGATATTTTTCAGGAAATCTTTCTGGTCAACAATGCGCGGATAATCAAGGTCTGTGTAATAAACTTTTCCGCCAATGGCTTTTTGGACAGTGACAAAATGTTCATTTCTAAAATGGGCGATAAACGGGGTTTTTAATTTGAACTCATCTGGGGGGGCCACTTTCAAACTTTGATAATCAAGGCCCAGCGCTTTGGCTGTTTTATTGATGGCAAAAAGGGTTGTTTTTAATTTTGGTTCACCGATTTTAATGATGTCAGCCATAACGTCCACTGAAAGCGTCATCACTGAAATTTCGGACAAAGAACGATTAATGCCGCGGGCTTCTAAAACATCTTTCAGGGCATAGACACCGCAATTAAGGACGTTGAGATTGGGGGTCTTGAGCCATTGGGTAATTTGGTTAATTTTATCCGCGGTGAAAACGGATTTGGTGTTGATTTCAAGGATGTTCTTGTTATGGATTCCCGCTTTCGCGGGAATGACATTCTGAGGATCTAAATTCAACTGTAAATGAAGCCGCGGCTTGTCCTGGATTTGCTTGAGCAAATATTCCAAGCTGCCGGCAACCTGCATGGCCGGTCTTGGCATCGGCATGTCTTCATCGGACATGGTGTTGTAGATCGGTAAGTTCCTGTAAAGCACGGCTGGATTATAGCCAAAAGCCCAGCTGACTTGGTCCGGAATAAAGGCGGCTATAACCACGATGGCAATTACCTTCATCCACTGATTGAAGCGGCTTACAAAGGGGGTTTTATCTGCTGCGGGAATTACGGGGGTTGAGACAAAAGAATTCACAGCATTTTCCGGGGCTTCTGAAAAATTACGCCCTTCGTTAGAATTTTCAGCTGCGTTTTCTAAGTTTTGGCTCATATTTTTTGACTGTTTTGAACCCAAATCCTCGTCGACAATTGAAGTATAACATATTATATACAGAAAGCAAATTTTAGCAAATTTATTTATAGCCATAAGTGCTTATAATTTATATACTTACGTTCTTAATCAAAAAATAATAAATAATGATTCTTTAATTTTGGCTTTTTATATAGATGCAAGAAAAGAAAACGTTTTTTGGGAGGATTTTCAACATGTCATTCCGGATAAAATTTACCCAAGAATGCGTCTATCGATAGCTGGAGTGATGCTAGAATGTATTCAGAATGGAAATTAAATCAGATTGGAAATTTACTCAGAATGGAAATTAATAATTTCCATTCTGAATTAATGGCCAAGATTTTTTAGCGGATTGTTCTGGAAGAAGTCCAGGAATACCGGTCCGGCGACTAGGATGGCAACAACCGGAAATATAAAAAACAAGAGAGGTACAAGCATTTTTAAAGGCGCTTTTAAGGCCATGGCCTCGCCTCTTCTGAAGCGGGCCTCACGCATGTCTTCGGAAAGGATATTCAGGGCATCAATAACGGAGGTCCCCATACGGTCAGCCTGAATAAGGGTGCGGGAAAAAGTGGAAAGGTCCGGCAATTCATACTTCTTAGCCAAGTCCCTTAGCGCATCACGCCTGGGCTTGCCCACATTGATTTCCTGCATCATGTTCCTTAGCTCATCAATGATCACGGTGGGGCTGGATTTCTCCACCACATATTTAAGGGCCATCATAAAGTCCAGGCCGGCATTGACGCAAAGCCCCAAAAGATCCACGGTGTCCGGCAAAAATCTTAAAATATCTTCTTTGATCTTCTTAATCCTCGCCTTCAGCCAAAACTCGGGAAGCATATACCCGAGGGCCGTGGCCAGCAAGATCCAAAACATGAAAAAACCGCTGTTGTCATTGAGATCAAAGACCAGTACCAAAAAACCGCCCATCAAAATCTCTTTGACCAGGAAGAATTCTTCGACGGTCAATCTGGATTTGGCCATCCTCAAGTCCCTATACATGCGCCGGCCTATGGGGGAGGCAGCAAGAGGCCTGTTAAATAAGGCCAGTTTGGCCGTTATCGAAAATATAAAATCCAGCGGCTCCTTCTTCTTTGCCTCGATGCTGGGTTTGGTCGCCAAACCTGCCATGGGATCATCCAGGTTCAATTGCAATTTGGGGCGGTTATCCAGCCCCAGCGGCAAAAATCCCAATATCAGGGCAAATCCGGCAAAAAAGGCAAATAATAAAGGTAACAGCATTTCTCGAACTCCCTGTCTAAAAAGATTGCTTCGTCGCCCTTCGGGCTCCTCGCAATGACACGACTTAAATATCTTTAAACGTGGATATTTTCCAGATGCTTAGCGCCCCCACGACCCATAAGACGATGCACAACATCATCAATTGCTGGCCCCTGGGAGAATTCCACATGGTGTCAAAAAAATGGGGGTTTGTCCCCGACACGGTAAAAAAGAAAAACACGGGCAAGCCCGTCATGACTGCCGCCTGGATCTTTCCCTGCACCGTCAGTGTCTGCAGGTTCTTTTCTATCTTTTTGCGCTCGCGGGTGGTGCTGACAATGCGCGTGAAAATGACCGGCAAATTACCACCCGTCTCACGCGCCAGCAAAATGGCTGTTACCATCTGCTGCATGGCAGGGGAAGGCATGCGTATGTAAAGGCGGTTGAGTGATTCATCCAAAGACACGCCCATCTTGTTTTCCCCCAAGACCACCCCAAACTCACCCTTGGCCGGTTCCGGCATTTCATCGGCCACTGATTCAAACGCCTGGACCAGGCTTAGGCCTCCGCGAAAAGAACTGGACATGATCATGATCGCGTCCATCAACTGGTCATTAAATCTTTGTTTGCGGACTGTGATGAGGCGGCCGACATACATGCGCGGCAAAAGATACCCGAACACGACACCGACAATAAGCCCGATAAATTTTCTGCCTTCAGGGAAAAATAAAAAACCGGCTATGCCTAAGGCAATGGGGCCTAAAAGCGCCAGCTGGTACATTTTCTTAAGCTCATCTTCCCGCATGTACCGGTCGACCCTTCCGACGACGGACTGGGCCTGGTCCTTGTTTATCTCGCCTGACTTGGCCACCAGCACCGGCATCAGGGTAACGCCCAGGAGGGTGATGGAAACGAATATTAAAATTAGGGAAAATATAAGCATGGAAAACCGCCATGTCACCCCGAATGTTTTAATCGGGGGCCTGATTTAGAATTAATTTTGTTACTGATTAGACGGACTGCACGTGCTTGTCTGGCAACTGGCCACGGCACTCTCTATGCAGGCACTGTTTCCGCTGCATAGGGACTGCGCGCAATTATGATCATACCACACACCGCTTTGTTGATCAAAATCACATTCAATAGTTTTTTGTGAATCATACTGCCTCCCATAAGCAAGGCTCTGCCCTGATTGCTGCCACATGCCGAAAACCCCTCGCTGGATATAGGTTCTCATTGCCAAAAATGCCCCAATGACGATGACAAAGAGCAGCATGTATTCGATGACAGAAAATGCTTTTTTATTTAAAATTTCCATTTTATCACCTGATAAAAGATTGCTTCTTCGCTACGCTCCTCGCAATGACACAAGACACTAATTACTGCTTCACAAATCCTCCGGCTGCTCGTTGCAATTAACAAATTTCAAAGAATAATCAGTTTGTCCCGTACAATTACTCGCAGGACAAGAAGGCCCTGAGGCATTCCTGGACGCTATGTATTGCGCGCAGATATGGCTTTCCTGGCCATTAGCTAACAATGCATTGGCCTTGGAAAGGCATGAGCTATAGGCAGCGCTGGTGCCGCTGGCGCCTCCGGCGCTGGGGTCAACATTCCCGTCTCCTCTGTCATTCAACATAAACGATCCTGAAAGAGAGGTCTGGTCTTGCGTTGATATCCCCGCATCCCCCAACCCTGTGACTGTCTGAGGTAAAAGGCCAAACCCAATGGCGCTGCTAATAGACCCTCCTGCGCCTGTCACGTTTAAGCCATTGCATGCCTGCATAAGGTCTTGCCCTACGGTGGTAACTCCGCCGGGATTATGGAACAAGAGTTGCCACAACGTATGCCCATTAGGGAAAAGAATGGGGTTATGGTCTTCATCCCAACGCTTGACGCTGACATAGACTAATCCGTCACGATTCACGAGGGTATAACTACGGGTCATACCGAGAAACCCGCTGGTCTTGGTTTGTATCCACGGTAACAAGGACCCTATGCCAAGCCCGTTGTTGCCGCCACGGCCCGGTGAATAAGCGGTAACTTTAACAATGTGCGCATAGCCACGCAGACCATTATGGTTATTATCCACCCAGCCATAGATGACGGAGTTGGGCAATCCTCCCGACTGTGAAGAAGCGCCTACACCCTGATTATATGCGGCGGTCAGCTGGGCTGCCGGTACATTCAAGAAATTCTGGATCGTCCCCGCTGCTTGCGGAAAAATTGATTGCATGGTTTGGGCCCTGCCCGAAACATCCGTTAAAAACGCTGCCCGCAGCGCGAATTTCGGGGCCTCGTCGGTGGCCAGGGTAAGGCTGTTGTTCACCCATGCCGCATAACTGCCTGCGCAACCGTCATAGGCAGGCGCCGGCCCTGCAAGAGAGCGTCCCAAAATCGAAGGCGCGCACGCGGCCGGCAATGAGGACGGGCATGTTGCCGTCGGCAATGCAGCCAGGCAGGCTTGGTAATTAGTTACAGCCGTGGTCGCATTGTAATTCAAACAGGCAATAACAGAAGATATGTTCCCCCATGTCCCGCCGGAGGCAATAGCAGTACTTTCAGCCGTTGGACTGCCGTTGGCGTTCATGCTTGCGTCATCCTGTGGTGGAACGCACCATGCGTTGGCGCTCGCGTAGTTGTTGTTCATCCAATTTGTAATCACTGTATTCCATTTATTAAGGGCGGCCGGCAAAGCCAGCAAACGGCCGTTGGCCGACGCGCCGCACGCGCTGCCGTCTGAACATTGACCATTGGTGCACGCGCTGTTATCATCACATTGGCCGCCGCCGGGCGCTATCCATCCAGCCGCCTGAGGATACCAGGTCTGAAAAGTTGAACTTAGTGTCTGGACATCATTGCTGAGAAGGACATAGGCGAAATCAACAAAATCCGACAAAGCGTGCATGGTGTCATCCAAACCGTCAACTGTGCTGGCAGAAGTCAAGGAAGTAGGGGCTGCTGTGCTGCCGGTCCACTCGCAAGTGCCGTCCGTAGCAAATCCATTCCCTCCATTATACGGCCAGCTGGCTGAACACATTTGATTGTCTCCCGGCAGCCAGGAACCGGAGCCTCCTTCTCCAAAGCTTGGGTCAAGGACGGGGTTAGGGGCATTCCCGCTTAACGAGGGATCTCCAACCATATCAATGGCCCCATTTGCCGTGCCGCTCCCCGACGGAGTTAAGACGCCGCCAACATTCACGAGGTTATTAGCAAGATAGTTGACACAACAGTCCGGGCCCTGGCAGGTATAGTTGTTCGGCGCGCTTTGAGCCAAATTTAACTGGGCCAGGTCCAAAAATCCCGCAGGGGTCCCTGATGAAGGGATGGTTCCTCCTGGCGCGCACCAGTGGACCTGCGATGATGGTAAGGAAGAGCCTGGATTAATATTATCCACCTGCGGACTGTAATTATTCATCAGCCAGAAAAACGGATATATCCCGTTGGGGAATTCCGAGACAGGTGTCACTCCCGAAGGGCTCATGACTTCGGGCGTCAAAGTGGAAAACGGCCCCATTTGCTGGTCGCGGCCAAACTGGTCCAAAAATGATTGCCCGCCGGTTGTATAGTTATTCTGAAAACTCGGGTCATAAAGATACAGGTACCCGGCCCCAAATGGATTATTCGTCTGACATTCTGCGGTAACGTCTGCCGGGCAATTAGCCGGCCGGCCGGAAGACTGGCAGCATGGGTCGCAATAAGGATTATACGTCGAAGTATTGGCCGGGTTTGAAGAGGTACAGGCATCATTTAACTGGAAACCATTGGGTATCTTTACCTGACAGGCCGGATCTATAGGGTCATTAACGCAATCAAAAGCAGCACAGGCAGGATTGGGCGCAATGCCCAAATTAAGGCTGACATCATTCGCGTTTTGATCGCAGGTTTCACCATTCATTAATTCCCCCAATTGATTATAGAATAACACCACCTGGGGGATCAGGGGATTGAGCTGGTTTAGCATCTTCAAGCGTTCCGTATAATAAACCGCAAAGCGGCTGATGCTGTCATTGGGCACGCCATTAGTGGTCCCATAAATACCGTTGG
The DNA here is from genome assembly GCA_013286575.1 of Candidatus Omnitrophota bacterium. Classification (GTDB taxonomy): domain Bacteria; phylum Omnitrophota; class Gorgyraeia; order Zapsychrales; family Fredricksoniimonadaceae; genus JABDGZ01. The sequence continues at coordinate 399 of JABDFL010000003.1, read as the reverse complement.
TGTTAGAATCAAAATAATCCGTGATGTTCACCTGGTCCGTAACACTGCTTTGAAGCGCCGTGCTGAGCCCCTGCTCAAAAAACTGCTGTTGCACCGGCTGGTCCTTCTGCAATTTATTCCACAACGCTGTTATCCCCGGCTGGACCACGGTCACCTGAAGGACCAAACTCAGGACAGCCATCCCAACAGCAACTGCCTCCAGCGCTAAAATGGTGGTGTCCATCGCTATCCCCAGCGCAGTCGCTGTTCCCCAACTAACGACGATTATGATAATCGACACGATGACCATGATAATCGCCATTAAAATCCCGGTTTGTGCGACCACCTGATTAGTATCATTTAAATACGTTTGCTTCTGCTGTTCGCCATAGCTGGCAACTTCTGACGCCAGCAGCGAGG
>JABDFL010000002.1 GCA_013286575.1 Candidatus Omnitrophota bacterium | reverse complement strand
CATTTGGAGGCGATTGCCTGCCAGGTACCACAGGTGTTGTGTGGTCGATTGATGAGGTTGCCGGCCTGGCAAGTCAAAAGTTCTCGTGTGAAGATCTTGCCAAGGCCATCGCATTGGCATCCGCAGAGTCCGGCTTTAAGCCATTCTGCGTATCTTCGAATAATGTTTCGGGAATGGCCGACTACAGCGAGGATTCAGGCTTATGGCAGATGAACGATCTTAGGAAGAATTTGGATTTTGAGTATGGCAGTGGAGGGCGGGAAGATGAGCGCAACCCTCTGGCTCACCGCTGTGGTTTAAATCCCGAATGCAGTTTAGATTACATCTACAGGGTTTGGAAGCTTGACGGAGGATTTAGCTCCAAACGCTGGCATGCCTACCAGACAAATAACTATTACGCCGCTCTGAACGTCGCCCATCAGTTCATCCAAGACCATCCTGAGTATCTGGAGCAGTGCCACAACAGTTAGGGCCCTAATTCGGGCAACAAACTCTATTAGAAATGGCCCGCAATGATTCTTAATTGTGGATTCATCTTTTCTTCATTTTTAATTTGATACATTGAGTTGGTGTCGACTGAATGGATAATAACGTGTTCAATCAGGAGGTGTGTATGACTAAAATCAAATCCTTGAGAGAATTATTTTTGGAAGAATTAAAAGATCTTTATAGCGCTGAAAATCAATTGATCAGGGCCTTGCCTAAAATGGCCCACGCCACTGCTTCAAATGAACTTAAAAGCGCCATTGAAAAGCATTTGGAACAAACTAAGAACCATGCCAGCCGCCTGGAACAAGCTTTCCAAGAGTTGGGTCACAAGCCTGCGCAAGTCACTTGCAAGGCCATGAAGGGACTCATTGAAGAAGGTGAGGAAGTTGTCCAAAAGGCAGAGAAATGTGCGGCCCGTGATGCCGGCATTATCGGGGCTGCCCAGCGCGTGGAACATTATGAGATTGCGGCTTATGGGACCGCCCAAAGTCATGCTTCAGAACTGGGCTATAACCGGATCGAGCAGTTATTGCAAGAAACGTTGGGGGAAGAAAAAGAAGCCAACAACAAGCTCAATGATATTGCTAAAGACTCAGTCAATGCTGAGGCCAATCAAATGGCTTAAGCATTTTCAAATCAGAATATGGAGAAACCCCAAAAGCGGCGTACACGCGGGCTATTAAAAGGAGGGATGGGTATGAAGATCAAGTTCATTGCTTTCTTAATCTTATCCGGCATGGCCGGCGTTTGCCTGGCGCAAAATATCGGTACGGGTTTACCTGCAAACGGATCTCCTTCAAGCAGTGGTTCTTCTTCACCTATGGGGCAAAATACGCCATCTGTGGGAAATACAACTACGATGGGCAATACGACTGCTAACAACATCAATAGTGAAAACGCGCAAGACAACAGTGAAACAGGAGCGCAGGGTAATACTGAAAACAGTACGTATTAACTTAAGGGAAGAATGTGCCCGCATCATCATTATCGTTGCTGGCGCAGGACCCTAAATAAGTTGTAAGGAGGCCATATGTTCAAAGGATTTAAGAATGTTTGTCGGATGTTGATCGCCGTTGCTTTGACGATGCAGTTAACAGGTTGTTATGTCGATGTCGACCATCATTACCATCCCTGGTGGCATCACCATGAAGATGTCGTTGTTGTACATCCGTGAGTGTAATTACAGTGATCGTGACTTAAGGGAAAAGTTCTTGGTGATGAGCCGGGAGGCCTAATGGCTTCCCGGCACGGCGCCACGGCAATTTTTTATCTTACTGGCTTGTCGTGGTCACCGTTGTTGATGACGGGGGCGGAGTCGTTACAGTCGTGCTGCTTTGTCCGCTTGGTTCTTCCACAACACGTTCCGTACTTGAGTGCCAGAAACATCCTGAAATAAAGATCGTTGAGCACATCAAACCATACAAAAGTCTTTTCATTTTCTCTCCTTTTCGTTATTTTCCCTTAGCTTGAATAAACATCCCCTCTCATACAACCGTATTCTGACGTACGGAACATTAACCAAACATGAAGTGAATATTAAATGTGCTTGATAGACATGCGGTCTTTTCATTTTATTTTAATCCTCCCTTAATCTCCGCCTTGCTATTTTATTTTATGGAAAGCAAGGAGAGGGCAATGTTCATATGCAAGATCATGCTTCTTTTGCTGGCAACTGTGTCCGTCGTTACTCAGGCGTATTGCCAGGAAAAATCAAATATTCATGAGATAAGTATTATTGGGGGAAAAGTGATTAACGTGGATTCTGTCGGCAATATCATCACAATACAAACGGATGACCAGCAGCAAATGGCATTTTCTGTTCCCGATAAGGTAAGTATTACCCAGGAAACACATGATATCGGCCTTATGGAGATCAGAGCGACTGATCCTGTGACCGTGCAATATTATGCCTCATCTCCGGGGAAGTACGTCGTGTTTAGTATTGTGGATAATAAACCTATAGCATCCTAAGTGAAAAGGAGGGTTTTATGAAAACTAAAATCAACAGGCTTCCCAAAATAGTAAAAGAACAGGCCATTTCTAGGCATGGATGTGTGGGAACATGCGTATTATTTGAGATATCAAAACCGCAGGGCGGATAAATAGGCGCATCATTTTTCGGTCCCGTTGCTGTTTAATTTAGTGACGGGATTTTCATTTATGGTATATTATTTCATTGAATTCTTCAGTAATTGGCAAAAAGAAAGCAGGTGGACAAATGGACCAAATCCAGTATGAAATGAGAACGAAGGTCAAACCTCTTTATCTCGTGGCCTCAAAGAATGGCTTGCAGGGTGTATTTTTGCGTAAACAGCCAATTAAATCAGTTAAAACCCTCAATCGATCCAGCGCAGAAGAACGTATATTAAGCGATGCTGTTAAGCAGTTGGAAGAATATTTTTCAGGCAAAAGAAAGAAATTTGATATTAATTTTAATTCTTCAGGTACCGATTTTCAAATGAAGGTTTGGAAAGAATTGTCCCGGATACCTTTTGGTAAGACTGTTTCTTATAAGGACATTGCCAGAAAGATCAAAAACCCGAATGCTGTCCGGGCTGTTGGTACGGCGAATGGAAAGAACCCCATGTGTATTATTGTCCCTTGTCACCGGGTCATTGCTGCTGATGGCTCCATCGGCGGGTATGGGGGCGGAATTGCCATGAAGCGCCAGCTTCTGGATCTTGAGAAGAATTCTCTTCAATAACATTCAATGAGTATAAAAGAAAATAATCAGCCCCTTTTGGAATTCAACAATATTACAGTCCTCAAAGGGGACAATAAGAAGGTGCTGGATTCCCTGTCCCTTAAGATATATGAGGGGGAGGACATTGCGATTTTAGGCCCCAATGGTGCGGGAAAGTCTTCATTAATCAAAACAATCACCAGGGAATATTATCCGATACCTGAAGATAACGGCTCTTCGTTTAAGATTTGGGGACAGGACCGTTGGGATGTTTTTAATTTGCGTTCTCTGTTGGGCATCGTCTCCAATGATTTACAATACACCTGTGCCAGGGACATAACAGGCATGGAGACGGTCTTATCAGGATTTTTCAGCAGCATCGGCCTGTTTAAAGAGAAAATTACCCCTGGCATGATCAAGAAAGCCGGTGAGCGGATTGAATTCCTGGAAATAGGCCATCTTAAAGACAGGAAGATGAATGAGATGTCATCCGGAGAAGCCAGGCGTTTTTTAATCGGCAGGGCCTTGGTCCACGATCCCAAGGCCCTTATTCTGGATGAACCGACCAATAGCCTTGATTTACACGCGCTTTATAAGTTCAGTAATATTTTACGGAAAATAGCGAAAGCAGGGACGAGCATCATCCTTGTCACCCATAATCTTTCTGATATTATCCCGGAAATAAAGCGTGTGATCCTGATGAAAGACGGCAATATTTATAAGGAAGGCCCCAAAGAATCCATGCTGACGGGCCGCAATATCAGCAGGCTTTTTGAGGCACCCGTGGCCATAAAGAAAAAAGACGGATTTTATTACGCTTTAAGAAAATAACGGATCTTTCCCCAAACGCAGCAAGCAGTTATCTTCCTGCAACACACTTACCCAATTTAGCAGAAATTTTTTAATTCTGACTTCATCTTCTTTTCATCTTCCATTTGGTAATTTAAAGGCAGAAAAAACAGTATTGGCCCCTTTAACAAGGAGGGATTATGAAAAACAGGACACCGGTGTTGAATCAGCGCAGTCAAACCAAAATGCTGGATTGGCTTTATCAGGAAGAAGTGGAAGATGATTTTTTGATGGGTAAAACCCCGCAGGATTTAGGGAACACCTGGGAAGAGGAAGAATAAGGGAGAATGGATGAAAAAATATCTAATGATATTAATGACGGGAATTTTATTAAGCGGTTGTGTGGCAACAATCACACCCGTTGGACCGCCGCCTCCGCCGCCCCCTCCGCAAGTTGAGGTTTATAGTGCTGCTCCGTGGCCCGGGGCTGTATGGATAGCAGGGGGATGGGTGTGGCGTCCAAGGTATCAACGGTATGTTTGGAGGCATGGTTATTGGCATTGATTATGCTGATAAGGATTGTCCTTTTAATTTTATTATGGGGTTCAAGTTTAACCCCAGCTGCTTTTGCCTTTATCAGCTTGAGTGTTGTTCCGGTTGACGGCAGCAACAGTTTACGTTTTGAAAATATGCCGGTAGGGGGACTGGAAGACAGGAATGAAATACATATCCGGGTCAACTCAAGTGACGGGAGGCAGTATCAGGTCTTTCAAAGGATCCTTGAACCTGTGGTGAACGAAAAGGGGGATGCTTTAAATTTACAAGCTATGGAAACCCAAACTTTGCCTAATTCCAACAGTTCCGGAACGCTCTATCTGCAGAATTCAGATCATTTGAGCATGGGCGATCAACTGTTGTATTCTTCCAGCCAGGCGGGAGAGAGCGATATGTTTATGATCGGATACTTTCTCAACCAGGGTTTAATCAATGCCGTCGGAAGTTTCAGGGGGCGGATGATCTTTACAGTCCGCGATGTGTCCGGAAACAGTGATCAAGCGACCATTGATATATTTATGGATGCATCTTCAAACTTGAAAGTATCGGTTAAGGGCGCCCATGATCCAATCCGTATACATGTCCGGAGTTCTGACACGACTGAAAAAGAAGCAGATTATGTCAACCTGTCATTTTCCGGCAATTCAGGCCAGGACATACGTATTTATCAGGAAGTCGAAATTATGCCGCAAAACGGATCAGGCCGGGGATTGGGCGGGGATGTTTTACAACTGGATGCTGAAAGTGATGATGCGCAGGCCCTGCGCATTCAGGGCCTTAATTCGTTAAGGGACAATAAAACGCTCATTTATTCCAGTAATAAAGATGCAGACAATTTTGTCATTTATTTTTTGGTTGATAGCGGTCAGATCCAGCAGCAGGATGCCGGTTCCTACATCGGAAGGATCAAATATATAGTGGAAACCAGCCGGGGTGCCCAGGAATTTCCTATTGATATACAGTGTGATGTACCGCCGGAATTCTCCATCAGCATAACACCGCCTCCCGGTGGGGTTAATTTCACCCATGTACTGGCCAACAATCCCCCTCAGGATAAGCAAGTGCTGGTGACAGTCACCTCTAATCTCCATAAACCTTACCAGGTCCTTCAAGACCTTCAGACAAATATGACCGACAACCAGGGAAAGGAGTTCGATAACAAGTATTTTACCATTCAGGTCCAAATCCCTTCAGGTCAGGAAGGTCAAACAAACTTTACGGAATTTTCCCCCATGGAAACAGGGGAGTATCCGATCTTTTCTTCGGACGCCGGGGGAAGCAGCGCCACTTTTGAAGTGGTGTACCGCCTGCAGGGATATGACCGGATGAGTCCCGGAAATTTTCTGGCTCCGGTCAGATTTTCATTAGATCAAAAGTAGCAGTATTAGTGATCCGAAAGGAGAAAACGATGAAAACCATGTTGAGTTTAATGATAGGAGGATTATTCCTGTTCAACCAGGCTGCCATGGCGCAGACGACGGACACATTGACAGTGTCAGCGACTATTCCGAGTGCCACGGGCCTGCAGTTGACCGTTACCCCGGTCAATGCGTCAACCAATACTGCCGGTACGTCATCCACCACGGCAACCACCATCCCTTTTGGTACATTGACTTTTAATAGTACCAATAATATTTATGTACCGACGGATTATTATACAGTGGCCCTCGGTACGACGGGTGGGGCAGGGACACCGACCGTAACTGTAACTTATGCCGAAGGCAATAATCCCAATAATCCAGGTACCACGACCAACGGCCTGGGGACTAAAGCCACGGCCACCTTTCTCACCGTGAATTCTTCCACGGGAGCGCAGACAGTATCGTCTCTGGGCAAGCAACGGCTTATTGACCTGACTGGCAGCGCCGGGGCCATGGGCACGCCGCCTGCCGGTACTTATGAGCAGGTCGATGTGGGTATTTGGACCGGAAGCACAACAGCACCTGCTGACCCTTCCAACGGTCAGCCATTTTCAAATAGCGACGTCGCGGGTACATATACGGGTACCCTGACTTTCACAGCAACATCGCTTTAGGGTTTTCCATTGTCCCTTACCCGATGCGCCGTATCCGGGTAAGGGATGAGGGCGGGGCGTCTTTTATTATAAATCAACAACAGTGTTATTTTAGAAAGGGGTGATTATGAGAAAAAGGTTAGGTTTTATTTTGGCAGGTTCCCTCCTATTGAATCAAGCTGCAATGGCACAAACAACAGACACATTAACAGTATCAGCCTCCATCCCGGATGCATCGGGCCTGCAGTTGACCGTAACCCCGGTCAATGCCTCAACCAATACCGCCGGCACCTCATCCACCACGGCGACCACCATCCCCTTCGGTACCTTGACTTTTAATAGTACCAATAACATTTATACGGCGACTGATTATTATACAGTGGCTATCGGCACAACAGGCGGGGCAGGGACACCGACCGTAACTGTAACTTATGCCGAAGGCAATAACCCCAATAATCCCGGCACCACCACCGACGGCTTGGGGACCAAAACCACGGCCACGTTTCTTACAGTGAACTCTTCTACCGGCGCTCAGACAGTATCTTCCCTGGGTAAGAAAAGACTTATCGACCTGACCGGCAGCACCGGGGCCATGGGCACGCCGCCTTCCGGTTCTTATGAGCAGGTTGATGTGGGTGTCTGGACCGGAAGCACAACGGCACCTGCCGATCCTTCAAACGGCCAGCCGTTTTCCAATACTGATGTTGCAGGCACGTATACAGGCACACTGACTTTCACGGCGACATCACTTTAAGGAGGGCTTGACACTTATGATTGTCAGAATTATTTTTGTGGTCCTCTGTGCGGTGGGGATACTCACCGCACAGGCGCAGGCCCAGGTATTTCTTGAACAGGCGAAAGTGTCTTTGGATGTCTCCCCGGGAGAGCATCACGACGGGTTTTTGCTGGTCCATAATACGTCTTCCGATCCGATAAACATCAGGGCTTATTGGGAAGATTTTGAATATAAGCCCCCTTACGATGGTGCCAAGAGTTTTCTGCCGGCAGGGACAGCGCCGGGGTCTGCCAGCCAATGGGTCACATTTTCACCCCAGACCTTCCTTATACCTGCTTTTGGCCAGCAAAAAATCGATTATACCCTCACTGTCCCAAGCCAAATACAGGAAGGGCATTATGGGGTGCTGTTTTTTGAAAGAAGCGTTGCCGGAAAACTCAATGATGAAGCGGTCAATCTTGTCACCAGGATCGGCTGCCTTTTTTTTATTGAACCCAGCAATAAACTCAAGAAAGCTGATTTACAAAACATTATTTTGAAAGGGAATGATGTCACAGCCAGGTTTGTCAACCAGGGGAATGTTATTCTTATCCCCCGGACGACATATTACGTTATGGAGGACGGCGGATTGGTCCTTCTTCGGGGGGAGACCAAAAAGTTATATGTTCCGCCGGGCGCATCTGCGCGGGTAAAAATACCTATCAGTGAGCAGTTAAAGCAAGGGCATTATACCCTGGTCATTAATTCCGATTTGGAAGAGGGAGATGTGGTGATTAAGGAAATAGCATTGACCGTGGATGCCTCCGGTCAAATAACAATAGAAAACTCTCAGGATTAAATTATGCAGCCCCCATTATGCGTTACACCCTGATCGGTTAGTTTATGATCAAACAATTCGCAGTATGGGTTTTTGGTTTAATCTTTGTGGCGGCCTTGTCCTTTCCTGCGTTTGCTGACCAATCCATAGGTTTCCGGTATTATTTCAAAGAAGGCGTTAAAGCCCTTAAAAAACACAATTACCCAAGGGCTTTACGCTGTTTTGAGATCGCCCAAATATTTGATCCTAATGACAAAGACAATAACAAATATATAAATAGTTTAGAACTAAAGCCTTCAAGTGTCATTGCTCAATCGCAGCCGTCGCCTCCCTCACAGGCCGTTTCTCAACCGCAACCGGCACCTGTTGCGACCCAACCTGCTCCTTCAATGCCTGCGCCACAAGCTGTTCTTCAACCGCAACCGGTCACTGTTGCGCCCCCGCCTGTTATTTATGTTGCGGCCCCGGCACCCAAAAGACCGCCGGAAATAATATCGCTTGAGCAAATAACCAATAGCGGCCCAATGAAGCCGAAGCTGCAGATCGAATACCATTCGTCCCTTATCATTGAAGGCAGGAACATACAAAGATTCCTGGTAGTAGATCAGAATTTTATCCAGGTAAGGACAATTGATACTGACCATCTGGGGATTGATGCTTTAGGCATCGGTACTACCTACCTGCATATCTGGGATGATTTGGGGAGGCATTCTTTTTTCGTGGAAGTTGTTTTCCCCCAACCTGTCAACTCTTCCGGGCCGGCTCAAGGGGCCAATGGGGTCTGGCATTCAGAGCCGTTTACAGGTGTTTACTCCAATGATTGGAACAGCTATTATTCCGGAAAGAATATTCCCGGTCTTAAACGTCAAAGCTATGAATTAGACCAATCGTTGGCTGTTAAAGGCGAGACCCCCTATGGTTTTTTTGATACTTCCGGAAGCTACACGGATGTTGATTCATTTTCCGAGTTTGACACGTATACGATAGGCTTAAGCCACATTCCTCTTGAAGGTACGGACGATTTTAATTTGCGCGGTTTTGATGCTTTAAGGTATTTATCACCGTTGACCATGCCTAGCACACGCTTAAGAGGCGCTTTCGCAGATGTTGATCTGATGGATGATACTTTAGGTTTGTCCATTAGTGAAGGCCAGGAACAACAGCCGCTGGCGTTTATTCCCATCGGCGGAAACCAATTCAGCGATTCTTATGTCGATGCCGCTAAAATAACCCTTTTTCCTAAAAGCAACGATCAATATTCTTTTAATTTTGCCACGGCCTATGGCCCTGACCATCCGGCGTATTTAACCGATCATAATTATTCCGTGCAAGCACAGCACCAGTTTAACGAGAACCTTATCATGAATGCAGAAGAAGGCTCTGACAGCAGCCATGATGCGTCACTGGCGTCCTTGAAATGGGAGGACCGGGATTTTAAGACAGGCCTTAATTTCAGGAGCATTGATAAAGATTATTCCACTGTTTCAACCCTGCCTTCTTACCAAGGAGAGACAGGGGCTGTGTGGACAAGCGACGGAGAGTTTAAGAATTATACCGAGAGTACATTTCTTGAGGCGTACCAGGACCATCTGTATTCCAATCCCGATGCGCCCAACGCTTTTAATTATGATGCCAACGGGCACCTGAAAGCAAATATAAACCCTGATTTCTGGAGTGATTCTGATTTTAATTATGTGAACACGGCCGGAGAGCTTTCACCTTCGAGCAGTCTTGGTTTTAATGAGCGTCTTTCCAGGAGATTCGGCATCTGGAATTCCCTGCAGGGTACTGTTTTCGGGGGGGCAGGTTATCAAAACAGCCATTCTTCAGGTTCAGATATTTCCAACTATGACGCTGAGGACGTGATTGCCGGTATTCAACTGCCGTTAAACCATCAGATATCCACCTATGCCAACTATGAATATTATTGGTTGGACCAGCCTGATGCCGGCGGTAATTCTAATCCCGGTGTCATCAATGCGGGTCTCGAATATGTCAAGCAGGTCAACCCCAAATTGTCTTTTACCTCCCAATTGGATTATCACGACGAGCTGGGGGTCAAATCCGGCAGTAATAGTTTTCTTTCCGGAGAACAAAGCGTGATTGTGACTGCCGGTTTTAACTATAACCCCACACCGGATGTGAATTTTTTCGGTGACTGTGACGCAAGCCAGGTTTTGTCCCATATAGGAGACCCTTCCTATGATGATTTCGAAGTCCATTTGGGTGTGAAAATTACTTTTGGAGGGGCAACGTATTGGGACCCTCTGGGCACTGTGTCAGGGATTGTATTTAAGGACCGCAACGGCGACGGCCGCTTTGCTCCGGGGGATGAAGGCATCCCGGGTGTTAAGATCAAGGTCGGCGATAAAGAAGCCACCACAGACCAATACGGGCGTTACCATATAAAGATACGCGCTAAGAGGGTGGATGTGGTCCCGGTACTGGATACTATTCCCGGCGGGCTTATTTTTTCGACCCCGCAAACCTTGAATATTGAGATCATTCAAGGCCGTACAAGTCACGCTGATTTCGGTTTGATCAGCCAGACAGGGATTTATGGCATCGTCTTTGTGGATCGAAACGGCAGCGGTATACCTGATTCGGGTGACCAATTCATCGGCAAGGTCAAGGTGATCCTGGACGGAAAAGTCATCCAGCACAGCGATTCCCACGGGGCGTTTTATTTCAGAAAAGTCCAACCCGGAGAACATACCATCTCTATCGATATCAACACCCTGGGGCTTAACATGGTGCCGCTTATAAAATTGCAAAATAAAATAGATGTCACGGAAGGGACGAATTATATGTTTAATATTCCGGTCAAGACCGAGAAAGCCCAAAGTGAGGAGAAGTAATTTTAGGGGACCGCCTGCAGCAAGATTAATTTTTGTTTCATTTTATTTTCATCTTCTGTTTGTTAACGTAAAAATGGGTAAAGCAAAGGAAAGGAGGTGTGAGGTGAATATTGTTCTTCTTATGTGTCTTTTGTGTTTCATCATTCTGCAGGGATGCCGTCAGCAGGTTTCTTCTGTGAATGAAGACGGGTTTAAGAATTATGCCAATTCAAACCAAACGGTAAATTCAACTTCAGCAACTGATTCAACTCTGGCAGTTAATTCAAGCACCTCAGAGGCGCAACCGGATTCCAAAGAGCAACCGGCGACCTTAGTCAACGCTGCTTTTTAATATTAAGTTGAGCTGTCGTAGGCATAACAAATAAAGCGGTCATGCACGCAATGAGCGCGCCAAAGACAACGGCCACGCCGAAACGTTGGGTCGAGGGGAATTCGGAAAACATGAAAATGCCGAAACCCAGGGCCATCACCAGGGTAAAGGTCAGCACAGGCTGCCAGAAGCGGTGCCTGATTTTAGCCCAGCTTTCGGAATCTTTATTGTTTTGACGTTCTTGCCGTCGGTACGCCCTTACCATGTGGATCATGGAATCAATGCCCAGCCCCAGGGCTATGTTGCATGCCGGCGCCGATATAACATCAAGGGGAACGCGAAACCATCCTATCATCCCCAGGACAATGACCGGAATAACACAAATACTTAAGGTGATGGCAAACGCAATCCTTACCGATCTTGAGACCACCCACGCGATCAGGGAAAAAATGATGATCAGTTGCCCGAGCCCGAAGATGATGCTGGAAGCCACCAGTTTTGATAGATGTCCCTGCAAGCTATAAATCCCTCCGGTCAGTGCCAGGGTAAATCCATGGGCATTAACGATTTTTCTGATTTCACCGATCACCTTAAGCCGGGAAATTTTCCGGTTGGATTCATTCATCCTTAATAGAAAAAGCCCTTCTTTGTGATCATCAGTGATAAAGCTTTTGGCAATTCCGTTGAATTGGGGTTGTCCGAGTATATCCAGGAGACCTTCCCAGGACAGAAGGGAAGCCAGGATATTCCGTTTGGCCTCAGCCATGAGCACAGGCAAAGAAATAATGCTTCCCACTTCCCTGTCGTGTTCCAGGGAAAGTTCTAAGTCCCAGAGTTTACCATAAGAATCATCAGTATCGAGTTTTTCACCGTTGGTCCTTTTGACGACGAGGATCAGCGGGCTGCTGCCTCCATGATGGTCAATGTAGACCAAACCCCGTTCGAGGCTGCTATTTTTATTAAAGAATGAGAGCAGGCTGGGATCGGTATTGGCCCTCCATAATCCCGGTGAAGCCGATACAAACAGGACGAAAATACCTATGACCGTCAGTTTTTTCTTTTTCTCAAGGAATTGCTCGACTTTCTTTTGATAACGGTCGAGGCTGTTGTTTTTCGAGAATGACGGTTCGACCAGACGAAGAAAAGCGGGGTAAACACTGTAGGCGACACTAATGGCCACCAGGGCACCGACGACACCGGAAGCCCCTAATTCTTTTAAGGGCTGTGCCGGAACAGAAAGAAGGCTTAAGAACCCCAGCAAGGTTGTCATCATGCTCCAAAAAGAGGGGGAAAAAGTGATATGAACCGCTTCTTCCACTACAGGTGACTCATGTTCATGCTGGGAACAGATAAATTTCCAGTTATAGGTCAGGAAGATGATATGGGACAGGGTCAAAACAAAGACAATGGTGGCCAAGTTGGCCGTTAACAGGCCGATTTTGATACCCAGCATGTGGATGATCATCAATGTCCACATCGATGCGCCGATACAACTGATTACGGCCCCCAGAAGGATGCCGGTGGAACGGAAAATAAACATCACCACCATCCCGAATATGATCAGCACCAGAAGGCTGAAGACCCGGATATCTTTGAGCAGATGGCGGCTGATCAATTCCACGATATAGGGAGGGCCGGACATGATTAAATGAAAATTATTCCGGGAATATTTGATGGTCAGTTTTTCGATGGCTGAGATAAGGCTTGGCGAAAAAGAACCTTTAAGGAAGACAACAATGTTGGTGGATTTTAGGTCCCGGGAAATTAAAAGGCGGTCCCATAAGGGGCCTTTGATGGCATCTTCGAGTCCGTTGGGACCGCGCGCTATGCTTTTGACATCAATGATCCCTGCTAATTTTAAAAGAGAGGCGCTAATCTCACGGACATTTTGCAGATATTCCGGGGACCTGACCGGGCCTGCGGCATTGATGATCAATAAGGTGTCTTTTCTTTTGAACAAACGGGAAATCGAATTTTCGTCTTTAAATTGCGGGTCGGTGCTGGAAAAGAAAAAATTATCATCTACGCGGGGAACAAGATTGACATAGTTAAAAAGCACCAGGGCGCTGGTGATTGTCAGGCAGATGAAAACCCATGCCTCGCGGCTTAGCTGTGGGAGATCGATGCGCTTCATCGTTCACATCTTATTGAAAATCCGTAAATGAGTCAAGCTGGTTTGGAAGCTCACACACAAAATTAATTCTGGTTTCATCTGATTTTCATCTTCCTTTTGGTAGCGTAGGGGTGGGAAAAAAAGATGCGGACACTCTTTGTAGAGGCGGGATTTATGAAAATCAATTTATTATTTACAATGTTCGTAATTGCGGTCGGTGTTGTTTTCCTTGCCGTAAGCGACCGGGCAGAATCATTTAACACCAGAGGAGTGGTGGCGGGGAGCGTCAAAGACATAGATCCCCGTTCCATCAAGGTCTCAGATGATTTCGATGGCGGAGAAGTCCGCGTGGAAATTGACCCGAACACCCGGTATAGCAATATGCAACGATTGTCAGATCTTGAAGAAGGAGACAATGTCCAGGTGGAGTATCAAACGGCCCGTAATAAAAATACGGCGATTATAATCACAAGGGTCCCAATGGAAAGTGAAGATATGGTGTGAATCTAAAGAGGAGGCAGACTATGAGAAAAACAGAATCCTTGAGCGATTTATTAGTGGAAGAGTTGGCTAATTTGTTAGACGCGGAGGACCAGCTGATCGAGGCCCTGCCTAAAATGGCAGAGGCCAGCCAATCATCGGCATTAAAGAACACCCTGGGAAGTTATCTGGAAATTACCAGGGAACATATTGACCGCTTACAGGGTATTTTTAGTAATACCGGACAGACCCCCCAAAAGTCGAACTGTAAAACCATGAAAGAACTTATTGCCGAGAGTGAAGATGTAATAAAGAAAACAGAAAAGTCCCAAACCCGGGATGCTGCCATTATCTGGGTGGCGCAGCGGATGGAGCAATACGAAATTGCCGAATATAAAAAGGTCCGCGAGCACGCGGCTGATCTTGGGCACACGAAGATCGTGGAATTATTTACTAAGACCCTTAATGATGAGCGGGCCATGAATTTTCATTTAAACGAATTGGCCCAGGGCATCATTAACATCCAGACCATAGACCCTAAAGATTTCGACCGGCAGCAAGGAGGGTTTTATATACCTAAGGAAAAGTTCCGCAGGGGAGGCATCAAGAAGAAAAATAAAAATACGGATGTTTCCCGTTTTATCAGCGAAGGAAATCCTAATCTGGAAAATCCGGAAGAACAAGGGGATCTTTCATAATTATTGTGCACCACCTGCCGCATAATGGTAGCCATGCATCAGTGGCGGCAGTAGGGGAAATATTCCCTATGACTTGCCCGGTTTTTACTAAACCTCTCAAAGATGAGCAAGTTACAGGGAATATTTCCCGTGTATGGGATAATATATGTGGCCTTTATGGAAATTTATTTTAAGACGTTTGGCCCGTGCCCAGGGATTTCTGGATCCCATGGTGGTGATTTCTAATCTGCAGCATTTTTCCAAGCCTTCGGAAGTATGGGTCCCGGTAGAATTGTTGCGTTCAGGCGCCGTCCTGCAAGCCAGGGGGTTGATTAACAGCCAGGCCATCCAGAATAATCTGGACTGGGTGTGGCCTTTTTGGGTGGAAAGACAATTTAATCCAAACGATAAGGCGTTTATTCCAAGGGCATTTAGTTTGACGCATATCAATTTGACCCATCGTAATTGGACAGCGGTGGGATTACCCGGTTTTTCAGATTTTCCCATAGTGGACCCCTGCGGGTTAGTGACACCCTTTTTTGACGGATGGTCAGTGGATGCATGGATTATCGATGAAAAAAAAAGCCTTATTCCTTCCCGTCTGGCCTATGTCAACCAGGATTTGGATATTGAAAATACCTTTGCCGTTTTAACCACTTCAAAATCCGAGAAATTTTTTTTAGAATCGCGCGCTGAAGTCAAGCCGGGAGGGCCACCGGTCTGTGTTATTTCTTTTAATGCGCTGACAGACCAGCCCGCATGGTTAATGATTTGCATAAGGCCGTATAATCCTGAGGGGGTGAGTTTTATAAAGAATATCGGGCGGCTTGACGGCGTTGAAGGGTGGATGGTCAATAAAAAAGAAGAAGTCCATTTGGATCATAAACCATTCCGGTATGTTTTTGCCAATTATGCCTCGGGTGACCTTTGTGCAAATATGGCCCAAGAGCAGGGGCCGGTGTCTGTTTCATGCAATACCGGCATGGCTACAAGTGCCGCACTATATTCCCTTGTTCCCGGTCAGAGAGAGCGGGTGACGGTCAGGGTCCCGCTTTCCCCATCGGCGGCAGGGGCATCCGGCAATTGGGGAAAACATGTGCAGCGGTCTTGCTCATTGAAGGTCCCTGACCCAAAATTCGAGTTTCTTTTCAATGTTGCTGTCAAAACAATGATTCTGCATTCCCCGGGGGACATATACCCGGGGCCTTTTACGTATAAGCGGTTTTGGTTCCGGGATGCCGCTTTTATTTTGCAAGCCATGATGGCGGCAGGCCTGTCCAGGCATATGGAAGAGATCATGGACCGTTTTCCGGCACGGCAGACTCCCCTGGGTTATTTTGTGTCCCAAGAGGGAGAATGGGATTCCAACGGACAGGCAATTTGGATCATGAAGCGGTTTAGGGACACCATCAATAGAGATATAAAGAAAGAATGGATGGCAAGCATTTACCGGGGCGCCCAATGGATTGAGCGCAAACGCCGTACATCTGACAATGATCCCTTGCATACGGGCCTCTTGCCTGCCGGTTTCAGTGCGGAACATTTTGGCCCCAGTGATTTTTATTACTGGGACAATTTTTGGGCTGTTGCGGGGTTGAGGGATGCCTCTGCACTGGCCTCGACCCATGACGACCCGAAGCTGGCGGAGGATTTTAAACGTGAGGCGGATGGTTTGCTCAATGCCATTGAAGACAGCGTGGCCTCTCTTCAAAACCGTCTGCGTTGCCCTGGTATTCCGGCTTCTCCTTCCCGGCGTATGGATGCCGGCGCCATCGGCTGCCTGGTTGCCAGCTATCCATTACAAATTTATGATGCCCGGGATGAGCGCATCCTGCAGACCACTAAATTTCTGATGGATAAATATTTCCTGCAAGGGGCTTTTTATCATGAGATCAGCCATTCAGGGATCAATATTTATTTGACACTTCATATAGCACAGGTGTTATTGCGTGCCGCGAACCCAAGGTTCTTTAATATCGTCAAATCCGTTGCTGACCTGGCGACCCCGACGGGCCAATGGCCGGAAGCCATCCATCCCAGGACAAGGGGCGGCTGCATGGGGGATGGCCAGCATGTATGGGCTTCTGCGGAATGGGTGATGATGCTGCGCAATATGTTTGTACGTGAAGAGCAGGCGGAGCGAATGCTGGTTTTGTGCTCCGGGATCCCCAAAGAATGGATTAAGCCTAAAGAAAATCTTTTTTTAGGGCCCACCAGGACTTTATACGGTGAGATTTCCGTAACTATCAAGGTTGAGGAATGCATTGAGATCAGCTGGCAGGCGCAGTGGCACGGTAAAGCGCCCCGCATTGAAATCCGGTTGCCCGGCCATGAGTCCCATATAGTTGATGGTAATGTCACCTCTGTGAAAATCGGAATGATGGAGGCGCTTATATGAATATCCTGCTGATGACCAACACGTATAAACCTTTAGTGGGCGGTTTGGAAAAATCCATAGAGTCATTTGCCAAAGAATACCGCAAACGCGGCCACCGGGTCATCATTGTTGCTCCCCAGTATCCGGGCATGAAGGCTGAAAAGGATGTGGTCCGTGTCCCTGCTGTTGAGAATTTTAACGGTACGGATTTTTCCCTGCAATTGCCCCTTCCCGGCGTGCTGCAGGAAGCCCTGGGGGAATTCCGTCCTGATATCGTGCATTCCCAGCATCCTTATCTGGTCGGGGACACTGCTTTGCGGATCGCTTCCAAATTTAATGTGCCGCTGGTGTTTACCCACCACACCTTATATGAAGAAAATGTGCATTATCTGCCGGGTAACGAAGAAGCGTTAAAACGTTTCGTGATTGAATTGTCGACGGGATATGCCAATTTGGCGGATTGCGTATTTGCCCCCAGTGAAAGTGTCATGCAGATGATGAGGGAAAGAGGGGTGCAGACCCCCATCCATGTCGTCCCCACCGGCATCTATGTGAAACATTTTGCCCATGGGGCCGGCAGGGTCTTGCGGAAAAAATTACACATACCCTCTTATGCATTTGTGGTGGGGTATGTCGGCCGTCTGGCACCGGAGAAGAACCTGGAATTTTTAGCGAGGGCCGTGGCCGCGTTCATGAAAAAGTATCCCAGGGTCCATTTTTTGGTGGGCGGTCAGGGCCCATCGGAAGAAATGATCCGTAACATTTTTATTCAAGAGGGCCTTGAGGATTGCCTGCATATGGCAGGAGTATTGAAAGGAAAGAAATTGGCGGATGCCTATCATGCCATGGATGTCTTTGTTTTTTCCTCGCAAAGTGAAACACAGGGGATTGTTTTGGATGAGGCCATGGCCTCATCAGTACCTGTGGTGGCGGTGGATGCGCCTGGAGTACGTGAAGTTGTCCAGGACCGCGTTAATGGGTGTTTGGTGCCTGATGAAAATATTGATGATTTCGTTTCCGGTCTGGAATGGGTCCAAAAACAACCGGCCGTAAGATTAAAAAAGATCAAGCAGGCTTGCAGGCAGACAGCAGGTCTTTTTTCCATGGATAAAAGCGTTCAAAAAGCTTTAGATATATATACCTCCTTATGCATCCAGGGCTTTGCCCGTAAGTCCATTGAACACAGTTATTGGGAAAGTAAGATGCGGTTGATGAAGGCCCAATGGGGTTTGGTCAGGAACTTGTCCAAAGCCACCGGGGCCATATTGACCAAGATAGTTGCTGTACCGGACCGAAAAAAGGGAGGACATGGTGAAAGGTTCTGATCTGTTCGTTAAATGCCTGGAAAATGAAGGCGTCCAATATGTTTTCGGCCTTCCCGGTGAGGAAATGGAGGACATTTTATTTTCTTTGGAAAGATCTTCCATTAAATTTATCCCCACCCGGCATGAGCAGGGGGCTGCTTTTATGGCTGATATGTGGGGCCGTTTAAGCGGAGAGGCAGGCGTGTGCCTGTCCACCCTGGGGCCCGGTGCCACTAATCTGGTGACCGGTGTCGCTGATGCTAATTTGGATAAAAGCCCGGTGGTCGCTATTTCAGCCCAGGCAGGCATACAAAAACTCCATAAGGAAAGCCACCAGTACCTTGATCTTGTTGATTTGTTTCATCCGGTCACCAAATGGAATGGGACAATTTCGGCGGCCCAGGTGATACCGGAAGTTGTCCGTAAAGCATTTAAAGTTGCTGAGAGTGAAAAGCCGGGGGCCACCCATATTGAGTTTTCTGAAGATGTGGCAGGTGATGAAATTCAGGGCGAGCCTATTCTTTCCAAGCGTGTGCGCAGGCCGGACCCTGATAATGCTGCGCTCGAGGAAGCGGTGGGCCTTTTGAAAAAAGCACAGCACCCCATGATCATCGCGGGCAATGGCGCTGTGCGTAAAATGGCATCGGAACAGTTAACTGAATTGGTCAAAAAACACAATATTCCGGTGGCCCACACTTTTATGGGACAGGGGGCAGTGTCAGATTTGGAGACGCAGTCTTTATTTACCATCGGTTTTGGTTTTCGCGATATTGTGATGGATGCCGTTGACCAGGCGGATTTGATCATCGCGGTCGGGTATGATATCGCCGAGTATGCGCCCGATGCCTGGAACCCTGATAAATCCAAGAAAATCATCCATATTGATTTTACACCGGCAGAGGTTTACGTGCATTATCAGCCGAATGTGGAAATAGTGGCAGACATTCCTGCTACTTTAAAAGCGCTGAACGAAAAATTAGACAGCAATGGTGTTGTTTTCGACAGCAGCTGGTACAAGATTGTCCGTTGGCGCATCATCAAAGACAGAAGCACCTATGCACTTAAAGAAGGACAGCCTTTTACGGTCCCCGGGGTGCTGAATATCCTTCAGTCACTCATGCACAATGATGATTTGCTTATCAGCGATGTCGGCAGCCATAAGATATGGGTGGCCCGGAATTTTTCGGCATGTTGCCCCAATGGATGCATTATTTCCAATGGTCTGGCCAGCATGGGGATCGCTTTACCCGGCGCGGTGGCTGCGGCTTTGCATTCCCCTGCCCGGCGGATTGTCGCGGTCATGGGAGATGGCGGGTTTTTAATGAATTCTCAGGAATTGGAAACCGCCAAACGTTTGAATGTAGGCTTTACGGTCATCATTTTTAATGACAATGATTACGGGTTGATCAGCTGGAAGCAGCAGATGAGCAAGGGGGCAAGCACAGGAACAAAAATAACCAACCCGGATTTTAAGGCTTACGCCGAAAGTTTTGGTATCAAAGGCTACAGGCCGGGCAATCTGCGTGAACTCACAGGGCAGTTAAAGCGGTCCCTTAGTTTAAAGGAATTATGTGTTTTTGAAATACCTATTGATGTCAGCGTCAATCAGGAGCTCATCAGGAAATTGAATCCGGCGTAGGAAGGAAAACCATGCAAACCACTGATCCGACGACAGGTGAGAAAATAAAATCCTATCCTGAGTTTTCATTGCCCAGGATAAACGGTATTTTAAACCATGCCGAGAAATCTTTTCAGTCCTGGCGGGGCGCCTCATTTAAGGAGCGCGGTTTATTGATGAAAAAGGCGGCTGAAATCCTAAGGAAGGATAAGGACCAGTATGCCCGGCTGATGGCCCGGGAAATGGGGAAACCGTTGATGCAAGGCCAGGGGGAAATTGAAAAATGCGCCTTTGTGTGCGATTTTTATGCCGAGCATGCGGAGTTTTTTTTGACTCCCGAGCCTGTCAGGACCGAGGCAAGTAAAAGTTTTGTCGCGTATGAACCTTTGGGTATTGTCCTGGCTGTCATGCCCTGGAACTTTCCTTTTTGGCAGGTTTTCAGGTGTGCTGCTCCCACCCTCATGGCCGGTAATGCCGTTATTTTAAAGCATGCCTCCAATGTATGCGGTTGTGCGTTGGCCATAGAAAAGATTTTTAAAGATGCAGGTTTTCCGCCGGCGCTTTTTTCCAATGTGATCATTTCAAGTTCAAAAGTCAAAGTCTTGATCGATCACCCTTTTATTAAGGCGGTGAGCCTGACCGGAAGCACGGGTGCGGGCAAAAGCATCGCTACCCATGCCGGGGCAGTTCTCAAGAAGACTGTTCTGGAATTAGGGGGGAGCGATCCTTATATTATTTTGGAAGATGCTGATTTGGAAAGCGCTGCAGAGATATGTGTCAATTCCCGCCTGATCAATGGCGGGCAAAGCTGCATATCAGCCAAACGTTTTATTGCGGTAGCGTCTGTTTTTAAAGAGTTTGAAGAAAGATTCACGGCCCGCATGCAGATGCAGCGCATGGGGCCGCCTTTGCATGAAGGGGTCAATCTGGGGCCTTTGGCACGCCATGACCTGCGTGTTCAATTACACCGGCAGGTTGACAAAAGCGTCAAACAGGGTGCCAAGCTTCTTTTGGGCGGGGCGATCCCTTTGGGGCCGGGGGCATTTTACCCTCCGACAGTGCTGACCCGTGTACGTCCGGGAATGGCCGCTTACCAGGAAGAATTATTCGGGCCGGTGGCCGCTCTTATTGAAGTGGCGGATGAGCAAGAAGCTATCCGTACGGCCAATGATACGGTTTTTGGTTTGGGTGCTGCTGTTTTTACCCGTGATACCAAACGCGGGGAACGCATTGCCGTCCAGGAGCTGCAGGCCGGAGGCTGTTTTGTGAATGATTCCGTTAAATCCGACCCGCGCCTGCCTTTCGGCGGTATTAAAGAGTCCGGATATGGCCGTGAATTGGCAGAATCGGGCATCAAAGAATTTATTAATGTTAAAACAGTGTATATAAAATAATTTTTAACGTAGGAAAATATGGTCCAGCTTATAGGAGCTCATTATCTTGGCAATAAAAAGGCTAGATTCTGCATCTGGGCACCGGCTTTAGAGAAGGTGTCCTTGCATATCGTTTCTCCTTCAGATCGGCTTGTGCCTTTAGCAAAAGACGAGTGGGGATATTGGAGCGCTGTCCTGGAAGATATTGACCCCGGTGCGCGCTATTTTTATCATTTTAACGGTGAGGATTTTCCCGACCCTGCTTCTTACTATCAGCCTGAAGATGTTTTGGGAGCGTCCTGCCTGGTGGACCATGGCGCCTTTAGCTGGAAATTTAAAAACGGCAAGGACATGGCTTTGCAGGAGATGGTCATCTATGAGCTTCATGTGGGGACATTCACGCCGGAAGGGAATTTTAAAGGTGTCATTTCCAAATTGAATTATTTGAAAGAATTAGGGGTAAACGCCATTGAGATCATGCCCGTGGCCCAATTTCCGGGGGAACACAATTGGGGATACGACGGTGTTTTCCCTTTCGCGGTGCAGCATTCCTACGGGGGGCCGGATGGTTTAAAGGCCCTGGTGAATGCGGCCCATACCCTTAAAATAGCGGTCATTTTGGATGTGGTTTATAATCACCTGGGTCCGGTAGGCAATACACTGGAGAAGTTCATGCCCTGTTTCAGCGAAAAATATAAAACACCCTGGGGGCAGGCGATCAATTTTGACGGAGAGTATAGCTACGGGGTGCGGAATTTTTTTATTTCCAACGCGCTTTACTGGTTTGAATATTATCACGTGGATGCCTTGCGCCTGGATGCCATCCACGCGATTTATGATACGGGGGCCAGGCATTTCCTTACCGAACTTTCGCAGGAAGTGGATAAGCTCTCCATGCAGCTAAGTAAAAAGTTTTACCTGATCGCTGAGAGCGATTTGAATGATGCGCGTGTCATTTTATCCCGCAAGGAGGGAGGTCATGGCATGGATGCGCAATGGAGCGATGATTTCCATCACAGCCTCCATGCTCTTTTGACAGGTGAGAGGCAGGGCTACTATACTGATTTCGGGGAAATCAACCATCTGGCCAAGGCATTTAAAAATGGTTTCGTTTATACAGGAGAATACTCCCGCTACCGCAAACGCTGTCACGGCGGTGCTTCAGACGCTGCCTCGCCCGTCCATCAACTGGTCACCTATTCCCAAAATCATGACCAGGCGGGAAATCGTCCCCTTGGAGAGAGATTGTCCGCCCTGGTCCCTTTTGAAGCCCTTAAATTAGCGGCTGCGGCGGTCCTGTTTTCGCCCTCTATCCCTTTGCTTTTTATGGGAGAGGAATTCGGGGAAGATTCGCCATTTTTATATTTCACGGGTCTTTCCGATTTTCGGCGCAGCAAATTGTATTGGGAAGGATCAAATTCCTCCACGCACAGGGGCTTATTCCTTTTTTATCAGCATATCATTTCATTAAGAAGAAACAAACCCGTCCTGTCCTGCTGCGGTCCCCAGGGTTTTTTGGACACAAAGGTCATGGAAGATAAAAAAACGCTGAAGATAACCCGGCGGTATAAAGACAGTGAAGCAAAGATTTTCCTGAATTTCAGCCGTTCTGTCAACCCGGTCGTATGGAAGAACCCTGATGAGTCCTGGAAATTGGTCCTGGACTCCAGTGATAAGCGCTGGCTGGGACCGGGCAGGTCAGCACCGGAAATCCTGCATGCCCAGGTTAATTTTTCCCTCAATCCTTTAAGCTGTGTCTGTTATGAACGGAAATGATGAGAGCATCCCTGCTGTATATTCTTGTTGTTTGTCTTTTATGGGCATCATCGGCCTGGGGCATGGAGATTTACTTAAAGAACGGGGATAAAATTACCGGTGTCATTGTGACGGAAGATGCCCAATCGATGGTGGTGCAGACGCTGGCAGCAGGGAATATCAAAATAAATAAATCCTTTATTGATTTCCCTAAAACGTATCCCGAAAAATATGCGCCTCCCCAAATCCCGCAGCAGAAACCAACGGCGGCCGTCCCCGCGGTTGAATGGAAGAGGGATTTGTCGTTGGGCTATACCCAAAATGGAGGCAATACCAAAAGCCAATCAGGACAGTTTTCGACTTCGATTAACCGGAAAACATCCGCTGATGAAGAGACCGTGAAATTTGATTCCGCTTATTCTTCTTCCGACGGAGTTATGAACGGCAAGAAATTTTATGGGCTGCTCCGTTATGCGTACAGTTTCGGCAGCAATTTAAAATGGTACAACTTTTATAAAGTTGAAGGCAGCCAGGATTATTTTGCCGATATCTATTACCGCGTGACTCCGTCGACCGGTGTGGGCTATTGGTTTTCTGACACGGACGATTTAAAGGCCATGGCGGAGGTCGGTATAGGGTATCAGTACACCGCTTACCGCATTGAGACGACCCCTGACAATGGAACGCCGGTATTAGTGCCCCGATTTTTTATCGATAAACGCCTGGTAGGGAATTTGCATTTGTCCGAAGACCTGACAACCTACCCGTCTTTGGAGAATATCAATGACTACCGTGTGAGGTCCGAGACCGACC
Source organism: Candidatus Omnitrophota bacterium (assembly GCA_013286575.1). Classification (GTDB taxonomy): domain Bacteria; phylum Omnitrophota; class Gorgyraeia; order Zapsychrales; family Fredricksoniimonadaceae; genus JABDGZ01. The sequence continues at coordinate 60,297 of JABDFL010000002.1, read as the reverse complement.
TGGTCAATCAAATCACCCGGGCCTGGGCGCTTAAGATCAGCTACGTTGATGATTTCAATTCAGACCCGCCGCCGGGGTTCAAAAGGCAGGACTATACCTGGGTGACATCGCTGGAGTACCACTACTGACCCTTCCTCAAAAACGGTTTTGTCTTAATTATATTTTCATCTTCTTTTCATTTTTGGTTTGTTAAAGTGCATCTGTAAATCAATGGCATGATTAAAGAAGGGTAAATGATCAATTAACCATGGAGGTAATATTATGACAGTACATATGACAAAATCCAATATCAGGACCATTACCAAGGAAGAGCTTGCTGAAAAGATCAAAAATGTTCAACCGGTACAAATCGTCAATGTCCTTGATCCCAAACAATATAATTTGGGATTGATTAAAGGTTCCAAGAAAATCCCGTTGGACCAGCTGGACAGCCGTTTGGGGGAACTTGACAGGAACATCGAAGTGGTGACCTACTGTGCCAGTTATGATTGTCCGGCTTCCCATAAGGCCGCAGAAAAACTTTTTACCCGGGGTTTTAGAGTGTCTGCTTATGAAGGAGGCATTACGGAATGGAAAGAGGCAGGATTACCAATGGAATAAATTAGGAATGTATATAGGGCATTGGGGGGAAAGGAGAAGAAAATGTTAAAACAAAACGAGAAAAACAAACAGCAATCCAATGATTCAAATAATCCTGCGATGGCCCATGATTTGAAAAATTCTCAGAACGTGCAGGAGCAATATGTGCCCTCTTACCGTGATATAGAACTGCTGGCTCATCAGATCCATGAAGAAAAGGGAGGTGACGAGCTGGATAATTGGCTGGAAGCTGAACGGCTGCTCAGAGAAAAACACCGTTCAGGCGGATCTTAAGGAAATCTCAGTCCGGAGCTGGCAGATGAAACAAACCTATCGTACGGTAGTCTGGATGATTGTTGCTGTGTCAATTGTTAGCGCTACATACGTAGTTTTTAATGCGACGCATACTTTTTATAAATTTTCTTTATTAGGAGGGCGTTTTTTTGAAGAAGGTGAATACTCCTATGCTTTACCTTATTTACTTTCCGCCTACCGTATGAATCCCCAAGACAAAAATATTGCCTGGAAACTGGTATGGACTTATGAACACCTTAACCGGGAGGGTGAAGGACGCCGTGTCCTTGAAGAAATAAACAATAGATTCCCCACTGACCCTAAAGTAAGTGAGTCTTTAGCCGACATGGCTTTTACCGAAAAAGCATACACTCTTTCCCAGGGATATTATGAACGGGTTTTGGCCAAAAAACCATCCATGGAAGTCCGCAGGAAATACGCCAATGTGCTTTTGGCGCAGAAGAAATACGCTGATGCCATCGGCCAGATGGACATTCTGCTTTCCTATGCTCCGGACGACAATGATCTGCGTTATCAGCATGCGCAGGTTGTTTCTGCGGCAGGAGATCACGAACGTGCCGAAAGGGAGCTCCAGGCTTTGTTGGATGATGGAGATACAAAAAAAGAGGTCCTCACGATGATGGGGGATGAGCTTCGTCTCCTTGGCAGGGATGAAGAAGCCATAAAAGTTTATCAGAGGGCGGAAAATGGATAATAAATTTATTGTTATGGCGGCACTTGCAGTTTTGTTCATGAGCTTTGCCTTTAAAAGTCATGCGGAAAGTACGCTGACGATTGATGACCGGGCCAAGCTTGGAGAAGTCTACAGCCTGGAGAAGCTCAGGCAATACGCTAAAGCAATACCAATGATAGAGGGTTTGTATCAAGGTTATCCCGATAATAAGGAGGTTAAGTGGAGCTATGTGCGGGTTTTGGGGTTTGGAGGTCATTGGAAGCAGGCAACGAAAGCCTTTGATGAGTTATGTGCCGTTAAGTGCGGCGAAGATATGTTCGTGACCTATGCACATATCCTTGAAGCACAGGGCCCCCATTCAGAAACGTTAGAATACATAAAGAAACTGGCTGATCAGCACCCAGGCCAGGAAGAAATTCAATCAGTCTATGCAGAAATATTGTCCTGGAATGTTAAAAATCCCGAAGGCCAACAGATCATTGAAGAATTAAGCACCAAATATCCTAATGATCTGAGAATACAAGAAGCTTATGCCGATGTACTGGTGGAGCAGAAGAAATATGTTGATGCGATCGCCCGGATGAATGCCTTACTTTCCCGCAATCCTGATGATAAGGATTTGCGTTATCAGCATGCACAGCTTGTTTCTGCTGCCGGAAATCACGAACAGGCTGTTAAAGAGCTCAAGGGTCTGCTCAGTGATGGTTTTACCAAGAAAGAAGCTGTCATCATGCTCGGTGACGAACTGCGTCTTTTAGGCCGGGATGAAGAAGCTTTAAAAGTTTATCAGGAGGTGGTGGATGCAAAATAGGCCGGTTTTTCTTTTGTTGTTCATCATAGCGTGTTTTATATGTGTGTCTTCTTACGGAGAACCCCTGGATATAGGGGACAGGGCAAGATTAGGAGGGGTTTACAGCTTAGAGCGGCTGGGAAGGTATGCCGAAGCAATACCCATCATTACTGAATTATATCAACGTTACCCTAATGATTTGGAAGTCAAGTGGACATATGCCAGGGTCCTGGGGTTTGGCGGCCATTGGAAAGAAGCTGTGGCGGCCTTTGATGAATTATGCGCGAAAGGATGCAGTAACGATGAACTGATGACGTATGCGCATGTGCTTCAGTCGCAGGGCGCTAATCCGGAGGTTTTGGCATATATGAAAAAATTGGCAGACGCCCACAAAGACCAAAAAGAGATCCAATCGATATATATCAACATGCTGATCTGGAACAAGCAAAGCGCGGCCGCCTCAACATCGACCGGGGCTACAGGGGCCCCACAGACGGTTACCGCAGAAACATACATTGAAGAACAAAAATTCGACCAGGCCCTTGGCCAATTGGAGATCATTTTAAAGAATTCGCCTGACGATGAAAACGCCTTGTTATGGAAAGCACGGATCTTGAGCTGGCAGGCCCAGACCGCTCTTTCCATCAATATTTATAAAAAACTGATGCAGGAACATCCGGACAAGGTCCTTTATTACCGGGAGTGTGCCCGTGTCATGGGTTGGGCGGACAGGACCGCAGAATCAGCTTCTTTGTATGATGAGGCCTGCCGGCGTTTCCCCAATGATCAAGCACTTTATGCAGAAGCCCGCGCCAAGAAAGATTATTACAATAATTTATATTTTCCGGCAAAACAAGCCTATCGTCAATGGCTGGCCCTTGAACCGTATGATCCGGAGGCGCTTTTTGATCTTGGGCAGATTTACGCCAGAAGCGATCAGTACCGTGCTACCGAGGAGGATTACGATGAACTTCTCTATAAATTCCCCAATAATGCTCAAGCCCAAGCCGTCCTGGACAAAGCCCGGGTGTATGACCACGATTGGTTCATAGATACCGGATTCCTGCATGATGAGGCAGACAGCAAAACCCGCCAGGTCGATTACCGGCTTTATGATGCTTACGAAAGTCTGGAAAAATCAGTTTTAGGTAATATGGTTTTTGGCATCAGAACGGATGAAATGGATTATGGTTTTCCCGGGCCCCTTTCCAGTGTCCGACGGGACCGTTATTCGATGTCTTTAGAACAGGATTTTTCCCCGGACACCTTTTGGAAATTGGGTTATGGGTTGAGTAATTCCTCAAATGATGATAAAGACCTGCAGTACCGTAACGCCGAAGTCCAGTTCCCCCTTTTAACCGAACGCTTGTTATTAAACCTTTCCTATGACCGGGATGATTTTATCCAGAATGAAGCCATGCTGGCGGAGCATCTGCAGCAAGATCAATACCGCGCGCGTGCCACATGGACACCGATTAAACCTCTTGAGATCGGTGTGGATGAGGCCCATTCAGTTTTTACCGATTCGAACAGGTTGGATAATTTTGGCGGGGACATTGGCTGGAACCTGCTGTCTGATCCCAACCGCTTGACGGTACAATACCGTTGGCAGGATTGGCGTTTCAGGGAAATAGAGCCGGATTATTTTTCACCCGGTAATTTTCCCTCCCAGCGGATATCCGTGGAATGGGAGCAGTTTTTAAACAAGAACAATCTCTACTGGGGGGCCAATCAATTTTCCTATTTTTTGCGTTATGAATTCATTAATGATACCGGTAATCAACGCGGCAATTCAGGCAGCATTGGATTTAACTGGTATATCAATAAAAGGCTGACGCTTCGGGTGGAAGCGCAGCATCTTTCTTATGATCATCCGGGGATTTATAAAGACGATGAACAAACAGTCTCGCTCATCTTTGCTTTCTAAAGTACTGTTCCCGCGCCAGGGCGACCTAAAACCCGCCCCCTCGCAGGTGCTGGTCATTACGGTGTTGATTTTTCTGGTCAACTACGTGTTCTTCCGTTCTGTCTTTTTGTATTACGCCAGTTGCAACCTGGAAGAGAGGATATTGGCCTTATTATTCCTGGGTTCGGAATTTTTTATTATGTTTCATGCCATCGGCTATTTTTTCAATGTCCTGCGCCTGGACCGCCGGCCGGACAGGTACCCGGCAGAGGCTTTGGCTAATGAGCCGCCGGTGGCGATCCTGATCCCGGCCCGCCATGAACCGAGGGAGGTTGTTGAACGGACCCTGGTCACGTGTTACAACCTGGATTATAAAAACAAGAAGATTTATTTTCTGGATGATTCCTCCATTGAAGAGTTTAAACGGGAAGCCAGGGAACTTTCATCGGAATTCGGGACAGAAATATATTCCAGGGATGTGCACCGGGGTGCCAAGGCCGGGATCATCAATGAGGTCAACAAAATCATAACGGAGAAATACATCGCCATTCTTGATGCTGATCAAAACCCCATGCCGCATTTCCTGAAAGTTTTGGTGCCCATTTTGGAAAAACAGGAAAAATTGGCCTTTGTCCAGACCCCCCAATTTTATACAAACTGTTCTTCCAACAGGGTTTCATTGACGACAAATTTTCAACAAGCGATCTTCTATGAATATATTTGTGAAGGGAAAAACAGTAACGGGGCGATGATGTGCTGCGGGACTAATGTCGTCATACGCAGGCAAGCGCTCCTGGATGTCGGAGGGTTTGATGAGAACACGGTGACGGAGGATTTTGCGACGTCCTTAAAACTGCATATGAAGGGATGGAAGAGCCTCTATGTCAACATGCCCCTTGTTTTTGGCATGGCACCGGAAGATCTGGTGGCCTATTTTAAACAGCAATCCCGCTGGTCTTTGGGCAATACCCAGGTCTTTAAGAAAGTCGTTAAAAGTTTTTTCACCAGGCCGTGGAGTTTGAGTTTTATGCAATGGTTTGATTATTTCATCACCGGCACCTATTATTTTATCGGGTGGGCCTACCTGTGTCTTTTTCTCTGCCAGCTTATCTATACATTTTTTAATGTCCCGGCATTTTTTATGGACCCTTACGTGTATTCCCTCACCTTTGTGCCTTATTTCCTGATGGCGCTGGCTGTTTTTTATTCGAGCATGGGTTTGCGCCACTATAAGTTCTCCTATATTTTAAAAACCCACCTTTTAACTATGCTGTCCGTGCCGATTTATTTGAGGGCGACGCTGTTCGGGATTTTTAACGTTCCTGTCGGTTTTCAAGTGACCAACAAAAGCGGTGCAACACAAGTGCCGTATACTTTTTTATGGGTGCAAATCTTTTTATGGTCATTAAATTTGGTCGCCATGACCTGGGGGATTTTAAGATGGGTTTATGAGCGCAACCCCGGAATACTTTGCAATGTTTTTTGGCTGTTTTATCACGCGCTCGTGTTTTCCGCCGTGTTTTATTTCAACGAAATCGGCGGCAGCGAAGAGACAGTGGAGGAGTTATGAGGTCGATATTCCTGATATTACTCTCCGGTTTCGGGGCGTTTCTTTTATTTGCCTGGGTTTTATCGACGCACCAGGACAGCCAGTCGCGCCGGTCTTCCCATATCCTTTCGGAAACATGGCAGGGGTATAAATCTTATTTTATAGAATCCGATGGCAGGGTGCTGCGCTTCCCTGAGCAGGACACCACCTCCGAAGGCCAGGCCAATGCCATGTTAAGGGCTGTGGTGATGGGAGACCGCCCGGCCTTTGACAACCTGCTGCGGTGGACCGAAGATAATCTTTCGCGCCAGGAAAAATTCGGCGACCATCTTTTATCATGGCATTATATCGACGGTTCGGTCCGTGACGGGATGCCGGCCACTGATGCGGACATCGATTATGCCATGGCCCTGGTCCTTGCTTCCCAGCAATGGAAGAATGATTCTTACGCAGACATGGCAGGGCGGTCGCTCAAAGATATCCTTAATATATTGACGGTCGTTTTCAAGTATCACAGATATCTTCTTCCCTGGATCATCGACTCTCCATCTTCGCTGGATAAAATCCCGCAAAATCTTTCTTATTATTCACCCGCTTATTTTAAATCATTTTATGCCTTTGACCATGACCCGCGCTGGCTTGAGCTTGTCAATACTTCCTATATTTTGTCGGCGCAAGCCCAGAAGAGTTTTAATGGGGTGGCGGGGGTCGGTCTTGTGCCTGATTGGGTCAGTGTGGACCGCAGCGGAAACCTTTCTTCTTATGACGGGAAATCCGGTAATTTTGCCTGGGAAGCTGTGCGCGTGCCTTTTCGCATCGGTATTGATGAGTTTTTCAACAGAGACCCGCGGGCGCTTGATATATTGGAAAAATTCTCCAATTTTTTTGAAGGGGAGTTAAAAAACAGGGGCAAATTGATGAGCGAGTACAGTTATGACGGAAAGCCTTTAAAAGATACGCAGGAAAGCCCATTAATGTATGCGGTTGCCTATGTCACTTTTGAATTGACCGATAACCATGATCTTGCGGCCCAGGCCATTACTAAACTGCGCGCTTCGATCCATAGGGGGTTTAAAGGGGCGTATTATCAAAATCCCAGGGAATATTATGTTAACAGCATTGTCTGGGTCACAGAACTTTTAAACCAGGAAGAAACCTATGACCAGAGATGAATTGCTGGTTTTTTTAGAGCAGGGCCGCAAGATTGAAGAGGGCATATTGCTTTATTCAGAGCATATTATGAACACCCTTTATCTTTCGGGATTTGATAAGGATTTAAGGAATAAAATCAAAGAGACATTAAACACTCTTCATAGAGAAAGTTACGAACATAAAATATTCATGAGGCAGCTCATTGAGCAGGTCAAAGAGGGGGAAAAAGATGTTTACTGAAGAGATTTATCGGCAGTATTTTGTAGAGATCCATCGTAAACAGCGGGAAATGATTATTCTATTGCGTAATGGACTTGGCAGGATTTCCGAGGACCGTATGCAGAAAGCACTGGCCTGGCACATGAAACGGGAAATCCGCCTGGCTGTTTTGGTGCAGAAACTTGTAAGATTGGTATCTTCAGCTTCTAAGGCCGAAGTGGAAATCCATCCGCCGAAGGAACTGGTCCGTATGAATGATCTTTACCGGTAGGCAGGATTAATGGTTATTTTCATTTTATTTTCATCTTCTCTTAATCTTAGATTTGTTATTCTAAAAAATGAAATGGATAAAAATCAATTCAATAGCCCCCGCCATCATCCGCACCATGAGTAATCAGTTTGTTTCCCCATTTTTGCCTGGTTATGTCCCAACACATAACCAGGCAAAAAATCCTCCCTGAGATAAAATGCCTGGGTTTAATTTTGTTTTCATTTTGTCTTCATTTTGATTTTGTTACACTGCAGACGGAACATCAATCAAGGAGGTCAAAATGAAAAATTTGTATATTTTGCCTGTTGTTTTAGGGGCGTTGATTTTATGCGTTTGGCCCAAATATTCTTACGCCGATTGGGGGGTGGGAGTGAGTTTGGGTTCTCCGGGATATCATGACAACCATCATTATTACCGTTGGCATGATCATCCGCATTACGGCTGGCACAGCCATTATCTCCCGGCCAGGCATTTCAGGGTTTGGGTCGGAGGTGTGGGATACTATTATTATGACGGATTGTATTACAGCTACGTCAACGGGGATTATGTGATCGTATCTCCTCCTGTAGGGGCTGTAGTGGCCACCATCCCGCCGGATTTTCAACCGGTCGTGATTAACGGTGCCACTTATTATGTGAATAATGGGACCTATTATGTACAAACTCCCAGCGGCTACCAGGTCGTTTCACAGCCTGTCCAGGCAGCGCCTGTAGCGGTCATCAATACACCCAACGCTGTTACGGTCAATGTACCCAGTCATGGCGGCGGGTATGTGGCCGTCACTCTTAGGAGATCGGGTAATGGGTATGTGGGCCCTCAGGGAGAATTTTATTCCGTATTCCCAAGGATCTCACAATTACAAACGATGTATGGGAGATGATATTTAAGGAAGGTTTTGAGGAACAGGTAGAATAAGTTAAAGAAGGAGGATCATTTTATGTACGATGAATTCGGTCATTGGCATGATGTTTATTGGTACCAGGATTATTGGCATAATACGGGGGCATTATTCATTCTTATTATTTTATTACTGGCCGTATTCGGTTTTGTCTATTTGTTCCAGAATTCTTCAAAATCTCAAACAGGAAGGCCAATGGATGATCCTAAGAAACAGGATTCAGCCATGGATACCTTAAAGAAAAGATTTGCTTCCGGTGAAATTGATGCGGAAGAATTCGCACAAAAGAAAAAAGTCCTGGAATCCTGAAAAGACCGCTTTGGTGGAAAAAAGTCAGTAAAAAGTAGAAGCAAGCCATACACAATTCTCCGCATATCAGTAAACTAGCCTCACTAAATATCAATCCATATTTTTAACTATGATAAAAATATTTTTTCCTTCATTTTTTTCCTATTTAAATTTCGAGCGTACCATTAAATAAGCAAGGAGAAATTATGCCCCCAACAGTGCGGTTTTTAGAGAATGAAAATAAAGAAAATAACAGGGCAGCAACGCCTGCAGCGCCTGTTTTTGAGAACGGGAATGGGGGAGATCCTAAAAAGGACCAATTAAGGAAGATGCTGCATATAGCCAAAGCCGTGCGGCAGGGAAATCTTTCCGTGCGTTTTCCTGTTGAGGAAGATGGCTTGCCCAGTGAAATAGGGGAAGTCCTTAATGATATCCTGGATTTGAACGAAAATATGATCAATGAATTTGCCCGTGTCAGCGCTATTGTCGGCGAAGAAGGTAAATTAACCGAGCGTGCTTCCATCGGGCCGGTCAAAGGCGGTTGGGCCACGGGGATGGATTCCATCAATTCTCTTATCTCTAACCTCGTCCAACCCACCAATGAATTTGCGCGTGTCATCACATCGGTTGCTAAAGGCGACTTGTCCCAAAAAATGCCTTTGGAAATTGAAGGACGGACTTTGAAAGGGGAATATTTAAGGATCGGGACAGTCGTTAATTCCATGCTTGATCAGTTGAGTTTCTTCTCGTCGGAAGTTTCGCGCGTGGCCAAGGAAGTCGGTCTGGAAGGTAAATTAGGCGGCCAGGCGGATGTTAAAGGGGTATTGGGCGTTTGGAAAGACTTGACGGACAACGTCAACGTCTTGGCCGGTAACTTAACGAATCAGGTGCGCAACATCGCTAAGGTTACAACTGCTGTAGCCAAGGGAGATTTGTCACAGAAAATCACCGTCGATGCCAAGGGAGAAATCTCAGAGCTTAAAAACACCATTAACATCATGGTGGACCAACTTAACTCCTTCGCAGCGGAAGTTACCCGTGTGGCCAAGGAAGTCGGTACGGAAGGGAAATTAGGCGGTCAGGCCGATGTTAAGGGTGTTTCCGGTACGTGGAAGGATCTTACGGATAACGTCAACGTTTTGGCCGGTAACTTAACGAATCAGGTGCGTAACATCGCTAAAGTTACGACCGCCGTTGCCAAAGGAGACTTGTCGCAGAAAATTACGGTAGACGCCAAAGGAGAAATCCTGGAATTAAAAAATACCATCAACATCATGGTGGACCAACTCAATTCATTTGCGGCGGAAGTCACCCGTGTGGCCAAGGAAGTTGGTACGGAAGGGAAATTAGGCGGTCAGGCAGACGTCAAAGGAGTGTCCGGTACATGGAAAGACCTGACGGATAACGTCAATGTTTTGGCCGGTAACTTGACGAATCAGGTGCGCAACATCGCTAAGGTTACGACCGCTGTTGCCAAGGGAGACTTGTCGCAGAAAATCATGGTTGACGCCAAAGGAGAAATCTCAGAACTTAAAAACACCATCAACATCATGGTGGACCAACTTAACTCCTTCGCAGCGGAAGTTACCCGTGTGGCCAAGGAAGTCGGTACAGAAGGGAAATTAGGCGGTCAGGCCGACGTCAAAGGTGTTTCCGGTACCTGGAAGGATCTCACAGATAACGTTAATCAGCTGGCCGGTAACTTGACGAATCAGGTGCGTAATATCGCTAAAGTTACGACCGCTGTTGCCAAGGGAGACTTGTCACAGAAGATCACCGTCGATGCTAAAGGTGAAATTCTGGAGCTTAAAAATACCATCAACATCATGGTGGACCAACTCAATTCATTTGCGGCGGAAGTCACCCGTGTGGCCAAGGAAGTAGGTACAGAAGGAAAGCTGGGCGGTCAGGCGGACGTCAAAGGTGTTTCCGGTACCTGGAAGGATCTTACGGATAACGTTAATTTCATGGCGGGTAACTTGACCAATCAGGTGCGTAACATTGCTAAAGTTACGACCGCTGTGGCCAAAGGGGACTTGTCGCAGAAAATCACGGTAGACGCCAAGGGAGAGATCCTGGAGTTGAAGAACATGATCAACACCATGGTGGACCAACTCAATTCATTTGCGGCGGAAGTTACCCGTGTGGCCAAGGAAGTCGGTACCGGCGGTAAACTCGGCGGTCAGGCTTTTGTCAAAGGGGTATCAGGTGTGTGGAAGGATCTTACGGATAACGTCAACGTCTTGGCCGGGAACTTAACAGATCAGGTGCGTAATATCGCTAAAGTTACGACCGCTGTTGCCAAGGGAGACTTGTCACAGAAGATTACCGTCGATGCTAAAGGTGAAATTCTGGAACTTAAAAACACCATCAACATCATGGTGGACCAACTCAATTCATTTGCGGCGGAAGTTACCCGTGTGGCCAAGGAAGTCGGTACGGAAGGGAAATTAGGCGGTCAGGCAGACGTCAAAGGTGTTTCCGGTACCTGGAAGGATCTTACGGATAACGTCAACGTCTTGGCCGGTAACTTAACGAATCAGGTGCGTAACATCGCTAAGGTTACGACCGCTGTTGCCAAGGGAGACTTGTCACAGAAGATTACCGTCGATGCTAAAGGAGAAATCCTGGAATTAAAAAACACCATCAACACCATGTTGGACCAACTCAACTCTTTCGCAGCGGAAGTCACCCGTGTGGCCAAGGAAGTCGGTACAGAAGGGAAATTAGGCGGTCAGGCAGAGGTCAAGGGTGTTTCAGGTACCTGGAAAGATTTAACGGAAAATGTCAATTTCATGGCCGGTAACTTGACCAATCAGGTGCGTAACATCGCTAAGGTTACGACCGCCGTTGCCAAGGGGGACTTGTCGCAGAAGATCACGGTAGACGCCAGGGGAGAAATCCTGGAGTTGAAGAACATGATCAACACCATGGTGGACCAACTCAATTCATTTGCGGCGGAAGTTACCCGTGTGGCCAAGGAAGTCGGTACAGAAGGGAAATTAGGCGGTCAGGCGGACGTCAAAGGTGTTTCCGGTACCTGGAAGGATCTTACGGATAACGTCAATTTCATGGCCGGTAATTTGACCAAACAGGTGCGCGGTATCGTCAAGGTCGTTACCGCCGTCGCAAACGGCGATTTGAATCAAAAATTCGTTCTGGAAGCCAAAGGAGAAGTGGCGGCCCTGGCAGAAACCATCAACAACATGATCGACACGCTCAGTACCTTTGCTGACCAGGTAACGACCGTGGCCCGTGAAGTGGGTATCGAAGGCCAGCTCGGCGGCCAGGCCAAGGTGCCCGGAGCTTCCGGTGTGTGGAAGGACTTGACGGATAACGTCAATTTCATGGCCGGTAATTTGACCAAACAAGTACGCGGCATCATCAAGGTCGTGACTGCTGTTGCTAACGGGGACTTAAGTGAAAAATTCGTTTTGGAAGCCAAAGGAGAAGTGGCAGGCCTGGCGGAAACAATCAACAGCATGACAGACACCCTGCGTACCTTTGCCGACCAGGTAACAACCGTGGCCCGTGAAGTAGGTATTGAAGGAAAGCTCGGCGGCCAGGCCAAGGTCCCCGGCGCCTCCGGTATCTGGAAAGACTTGACTGTCAACGTCAATCAGCTGGCAGGGAACCTGACTTCCCAGGTGCGTGCGATTGCCGAGGTTTCGACCGCTGTTACGAAGGGTGATTTGACACGATCCATTGCCGTCGAGGCCCAAGGGGAAGTGGCGGCGCTCAAGGACAATATCAACCAGATGATTACCAACTTAAAAGACACCACCGCCCAAAACAAAGACCAGGACTGGTTAAAAACAAACCTGGCCCGCTTCTCCGGCATGATGCAAGGCCAGAGAAACCTGACTGCGGTGGCCCAATTGATCATGTCGGAATTAACACCCATCGTCGACGCTCAACACGGGGCCTTCTTTGTGGCCCAGCAGGAGGACAATGAAACCGTATTGACCCTCATTGCGAGTTATGCGTTTAATGAACGTAAAAATCTTTCCAGCACCTATCGTCTCAAGGAATCCCTGGTGGGGCAGTGCGCCTTTGAGAAGAAACGGATATTAATCACTAAACCACCTCAAGAGTATATCTCCATCACCTCCGGCTTAGGGGCAGCAACGCCGCAAAATATCCTTCTTTTGCCGGTCGTTTTTGAAGGAGAGTTAAAAGCCGTTATTGAGCTGGCCAGCTTCCAATCTTTTAGCGTCAATTATCTCAACTTCTTGGACCAGCTCATGGACAGCGTCGGGGTCATCTTAAACATGATCTCTTCCACCATGAGGACCGAAGAGCTCCTGCAGGAAGTCAAACGTTCCAACTCGGAATTGGAAAACCAGGCCAAGGAGCTTGAAGACAAAGCCAAGCTCTTGGAGTTAAAGAATAAAGAAGTTGAGATGGCGAGCCTCTCGTTGGAGGAAAAAGCCGAACAGCTGTCCCTGATTTCCAAATACAAATCAGAATTCCTGGCCAACATGTCCCATGAGCTGCGCACTCCTTTGAACAGCCTGCTTATCCTTTCCAAAGCCCTGTCTGAAAACAAAGATAATAATTTGTCGCCGGACCAGATCAAGTATGCTTCGACCGTCCACTCGACGGGACAGGACCTGCTGACCCTGATCAACGAGATCCTTGATCTTTCCAAGGTAGAAGCCGGTAAAATGTCCATCGAACCGCAGGAAATCCAGCTGCCCCAGATTTATGAGTACCTGGAGCATAATTTCCGTCCGCTGGCAGAGCACAAAAACCTCAACTTCACTATTAATGCCAACGGGAACCTGCCTAAAACTGTTTTTACGGACAATAACCGTTTACAGCAAATCCTCAAGAACCTCCTGTCCAATGCCATTAAATTCACGGAAAAAGGTGAAGTCAAGATGTACATCAAGGTCGTGGAAAGAGAAAAGCGCTTCGGCATAGAGACCCTGGATAAAAGCCCTTCTGTCCTTGCCTTTGCCGTCAGAGATACCGGTATCGGTATCCCTGTGGACAAACAAAATATTATTTTTGAGGCATTTCAGCAGGCTGACGGGACGACCAGCCGTAAATACGGAGGTACTGGTTTGGGCCTCACCATCAGCCGTGAAATTGCCCGTTTGTTGGGAGGTATTATCAAGGTGGAAAGTGCTCCTGGCATGGGCAGTGTCTTCACGCTTTATTTGCCGGAGAAATATGTCGGCGCGGAAACCGTCAAAAGCAGCAGCAACAACCGGGAAATTGTTGCCCCAACCTTACCGAAGAACGCTGATTTTAAAGGCAAAAGGATCCTTATCGTGGATGACGATATGCGTAATATCTATGCATTGACAAGCGTCCTTGAGCCTTGGGGGATGATTGTCACCCATGCTGATAACGGTAAATCAGGGATCCGCCGTTTAAATGAAAAACCGGACACGGATTTAATATTGATGGATATCATGATGCCGGAGATGAATGGTTTTGATGCCATTAAAATGATACGAAAAATATCCAAATTTGAATCTTTGCCTATTATTGCTTTGACAGCCAAAGCAATGAAAGGGGACCGTGAACAGTGTTTGGACGCCGGGGCCTCTGATTATATTACTAAACCTGTAGACACAGACCGTCTTCTGTCGGTGATGTATTCATGGCTGAACAAATAACGGACACTAAGGCAGGAGTTGAGACCCAGCCGTTGACGAGGACCAATATTCTGGTGGTGGATGACCGGCCGGATGGGTTGCTTGCCTTGGAGGCGGTGCTTTCCTGTGACCGGTATAATCTTTTTAAAGCCGGCAGCGGCCAGGAAGCTTTGCAGCATGCTGTATTTGATGATTTTGCAGTGATCCTCCTTGATGTTCAAATGCCGGAGATGGACGGCTTTGAGACCGCCAAGCTATTGCGGGAAAATTACCGTTCCCGGGACACTCCCATTATTTTTGTGACGGCCATCAACAAAGAAATCCGCCATATCAACCAGGGATATGAAAGCGGGGCAGTGGATTATATTTTTAAGCCCTTTGATCCGTTTGTTCTCAAATCAAAAATAAACATATTTGTCGATCTTTTCGAAAAAAATTTGCAGATCAAACGCCAGGCCGTTTTATTAAGGCAGATTGAGTCACAGGAAAAAGAACGGCAGATCTTTGAATTAAAACAGGAAAGCTTCCGCAGTTACGCCCATTTGGCCGACGCGGTCCCGCACAGCATTATTAAGATAAAACCTTCAGGGTTTGTCGAGTATTGCAATGAACGGTGGCTGGAATATACGGGATTTAAATCGGACGTAGATTGGAAATTACTGGTCCATCCCAAAGACAGAAGGAAATTCCTGGCATTTTGGCTGCGTATGTCCCGTCAAAATACGCAGATTGGCGAGATTGAAATGCGCCTGCGTTCCGCCCGGGACGGCATCTACAGGTGGCATTTAGTGAGGGTCGTGCCCGAAATAAAGAACGGGGAAAATATCAGTTGGATCGCCAGTTGCACCGATATAGACAAGATCAAAAGCACGGAGGAATCCTTCAAGGTGCTCACCCAGGAACTCAACCGGTCAAATAAAGAACTGGAAGAATATGCCTATGTGGCCTCCCATGACCTTAAAGAACCGCTGCATGTGGTTTCTTCTTTTGTTTTCCTTCTGGAAAAACGTTTTCAATCCCAATTGGATGACCGGGGGCGGCAATATTTAAAATTCATTAAAGAAGGCGTGGACCAGGCGCAAAGGCTGATCAAAGATCTATTGGAATACAGCTGTATAGGTAAAGTGAAGTCTTTTGAGATGGTGGATGTTTCCTCTGTATTAACGGAAGTATTGGCCAATTTAAGAATGATTATCGATGAAGCGGGTGGAGCCATCCAATATGGTGCAATGCCCGTCCTAAAAACCAATCATTTGGAAATGGTCCAGCTTTTTCAGAATTTAATAGTCAATGCAGTCAAATACAGGAGTCAAAGGCCCCTGGAAATACAAATCGCCGCCAGATCTGAAGGGAATGGCTGGGTTTTTTCAGTCAGGGACAACGGCATAGGCATTGACTCCCGGTTTAAGGAACGTATTTTTGATATGTTTCAAAGGCTCCACGGAAAATCCGAATATTCCGGTACCGGCATAGGGCTTGCCATATGTAAAAAAATTGTGGAAAACCATGGCGGGAAAATATGGGTTGATTCAACAGTAGATGAAGGAACGACATTTCATTTTTCCGTCAAAGAAGGCATATGAACATATTAGTCGTTGAGGACAATGAACCCGAGCAGGAAATCATGAAAGAGGCATTTAAGGAGGCAAGGGTTGAACATGATTTACTGATGGTCAGGGACGGTATTGAAGCCCTTGAATTTCTCGGCGGGAAAGGGGCCTTTACCAATGCCCCCGAACCTGACCTTATCATCCTTGACCTGAACATGCCCAGAAAAAAAGGTCTGGAGGTCTTGTCCGATATTAAGAGCGACCCTAGATGGGGGCATATTCCGGTTTTGGTCTTTTCAAATTCAGAGTTTTCAGGGGACATATGCAAGTGTTACGCGTTGGGGGGCAATGCCTATCTCAGTAAGCCTGTTGATTTCCAGGGGTTTATTGACTTGGCACAAATTATTGACATGTTCTGGTTTAAAATGGTCCGTTACTGTTCACATTAAATAAATTTCTTATGTCATTCCCGCGGACGCGGGAATCCAGAGAATTTATATTATGAAAAGAAAAATCATTATCATTGATGACGAGCCTTTAATCCCTGCTTTGATGAAGGAGATTATCGAAGAGTCTAAGGAAATGGAGATTGCGGCAGTGGCGGGGCAAAAAGATGAATTCATGGGGTTGGTGTCAACAGGCCGTTTTGACGCGGCCCTGATAGACATTTCTGTCGACGGGCAGCGTGAAGGGGGCCTGAACATACTGCAAACCCTGAAAGACAAAGAGATGGGCATTCCCGCCATCATATTGTCCGCGCATAACGAAACTGATTATGCCCTCAAATGCCTTCAATATGGGGCCAAAGGTTATGTGTGTAAGAATTATATTTGCACAGACCTTGTCAGGGCTTTAAAAGAAGTCCTTCACGGCAATTTTTTCATATCCGGCAGTAAAGGCCCGTATATCTTAAATAAATTCAAGGCTGCTAAAGGCTCAATTGCTTCGGCTCTGTAAGATGGCTCCAAGGCCATCGCTGCAAAAATTGGGACGCCTCCCCATTTATTATTTCTTGCCCCAACGTATTTTCACAGTAGAATATTTCTTGACCTGAAAATCTTTTTGAAGGAGGTGGATAATGCGGATCCTTGTGGTGGAAGATGAAAAGCGTATCGCAGATTTCATTGCACGGGGGCTCAAAGAAGAACATTATGCCGTGGACATCGCCTATGACGGAGAACAGGGGCTGTACCTGGCTGAAATCAACCCTTATGATTTGATGATTTTTGACATCATGCTCCCTAAATACGAGGGGGTAGACATGTGCCGTCAGCTGCGTTCAAAAAAAATCAATACTCCCATCCTGATGCTGACCGCCCGGGCCGCAGTGAAGGACAAGGTCACGGGGCTTAACGCCGGTGCGGACGATTATTTGACCAAACCATTTTCATTTGAAGAATTGCTGGCCCGGGTCAAGGTCCTGTTAAGGCGTCCGGCCGCAACCAAGACCTCTGTTTTAAAAGTGGCTGATCTGGAATTAAACCAGCTCAACCACGAAGTCAGGAGAACGGGAAAAATGATGGTTTTAACGGCCAAAGAATTTGCGTTGCTGGAATATCTCATGCTCAACGCGGGCCAGGTGATCAGCCGCTCCATGATTTCCGAACATGTATGGAATGAACAATTTGACAGCATGACCAATGTCATCGACGTCCATATCCGCAATCTGCGCAATAAAGTCGACGATGGATTTAAGAAGAAGTTGATCCACACCCTGCGCGGATCAGGGTATATGCTGAAAAATTCCGCATGAAATTCAATTCCATTAAATTCGAGATCAGCATTCTTTACACGGCTATTTTAGGCCTTATCCTCATTGCCTTCAGCGGCGTTCTCTATCTTATTTCCAATGCCTTTTTACAGCAAACAGACCAGCAGCTTAAAATCAAGGCCCAGGCTGTTGATTTGACTATCAGGTCTTATCTAAATGTTTTGGGGGAAAGTCATGAGGCCTTGGTAGAGGCCGTTGGAAAAACCATGGCCATGAGAAATGATAATATCCTCCAGTTCAAGACCTGGAAAGTTTCCCAGAAATGGAGGGCCCAGGCGCAATCCTTTAATTTAAGCAGGGACTATATCAATTTTGTCAGTAAAGGCCAGAAGGAAGTGTTTAGTTCTTCCAATATGGACAAAGGCCTGCGGTCCATTTTTCTGGAAGACACGCAGTTTCCTAAACGCGGCGGGGTCATTTTCAGGACTTTGAATATGGACCATAAGAATATCCGGGTGATCAGTGAGCAATTCACCGACAGGGCCGTTGGTCAATATTTGATACAGGTAGGTGTCGCCCAGGACCCTATTTTGCAGCAGCTGCGCAACTGGCTGTATTCCATTGCCATCAGCGTGCCGTTGATCCTGCTTTTGACAAATTTTGTCGGGAGATTATTGGCTGCCAGGATCCTGCAGCCGGTTTATGAAATCACCGATATGGCTGACCGGATCACACAGCAGGATTTGTCTGCCCGGATCAAAACCAAACATTTTGACCGGGAGATGGAGTCTTTGATCGAATCTTTCAATGGGATGATCGCCCGTCTGGAAAAATCTTTTAAACATATTGAACAATTCAGCTATCACGTGGCCCATGAATTAAAAACCCCGTTGACGATCATTCAGGGGGAGGCGAACCTTTTATTGCGCCGTGACCGTTCCATCCATGAGTACAAGCAGGCTTTGCGGATCATTATGGAAGAATCGCAACGTGTACTTAAAACAGTGGATGATTTATTATTATTGACCAAATTGGGTTACAGCCAGGAGGTGTTTAAATTTGAGCAATTTGATTTTATCGAGTTTTTTAATGAAATCGTCGAACAAAACCGTCTTTTGGCCGCCAACAAAGGGATCGGGATCAGGATGGACACCAAAAACGTCACGCCGCCTTTGATGATCACAGGCGACAGGTTTCATCTGCGCCGGTTATTTTTTAATATTATCGACAATGCCATCAAATTTACGCCGGAAGGCGGCTGTGTTGATATGCGCATTGAGATCAGCCACGGCAAGGTCATAAGCTGTATCAGCGATACGGGGCCGGGCATCGCCCCTGAAAATTTGAAGAAGATTTTTGAAGAGTTTTACCGTGCGGATAAAAACACCCCGGGCAGCGGTTTAGGGCTGAATATTGCCCATACGATCGCCAAACTCCACCAGGGAGAGATCCAGGTCGAAAGCCGGATGTCCCAGGGAAGCACCTTCAAAGTCATCCTGCCTTATTAAAACTAATATTCAATTCATCTTTTTTTAATCTTCATTATTTTATACTTGTTACGAGTAAACCAGAGGAGGGCCTATGCTCAGAAAGACCATGCTTCTGATTGTATCGGGAATGCTGATGTTTAATTTATGTGGTTGTTTTGCTTTATTTGTCGGGGCAGTAGGAGGGGCAGGAACAGCGGTTTGGCTTTCGGGAAAATTGACGCAGGAATTTCATGCCCCTTACCAGGCGACCGTTGACTCAGCCAAGTCAGCGTTGCAGGCACTTGACTTAACAGTGGTTTCAGAAAAGCAGGATGAAAACACAACACAAATTAAAGGTTCTTATAGCGACGGAAGGGAAATGTGGATTGATATCCATCGGGTGACCGATCATTCCACCAAGGTGGAAGTCCGGGTCGGCGGTGTCAGCCCAGACAAAGAAGCTGCCAGCTTAATACTCAGGAAAATACAGAGTTTTCTCTAGATAAGCCACCTCGCTTCTTGCCTCGATGTTCTCTTGCCCAAGCAAGAATCGGGGCGGCGGGGGGCAAGGGATTTGCCATGATGATTTTTGATTTGGTATTCGGTTTTTTGCTTGTGTTCGCGGGCAGAAATCTTTTTTGGTTGTGTGTGGGCATCGTCGGTTTCCTGCTCGGTGTGCAATGTGCCGCGGCACTGGGTTTTTCCGACAGTTTGGTGGCGGTGTTCGCCGCCTTTGCTTTGGGCACCCTGGGGGCCCTGCTGGCCGTCAGTTTCGAATGGTTTGCAGTGGTATTCGGGGTGGGGTTTTTAGGGGGAGGATATTTATTGATGAATACATTTCCTTCAGTAGCCCAACAGGACCCGTATTCATGGCTGATTTTTGTAGTCGGAGGCATTGTGGGCATGTGTTTGATGATCATCATTTTTGATTGGACATTAATTATCATCTCTTCGTTATTAGGGGCGACATTGATTGTTCATATTTTTCATGGGACACAGGAGTTCCGTGAATTTCTGTTCATCAGCAGTATGGTGACCGGTGTAGTGGTGCAATATTTAACATTAAAAGATGGGGGACATGCGAAAAGTGTTGTGAAAAGTTGACTATTGACGGGCAAGAGGGAGGGAATATTGCTTATTAAAGAAGATTTACAGGCATTTGTTCAGGAAAAGCTGGGCGACTATCTTTTTGTCGTTGTATCCAACCGCCAGCCGTACGAACATGTCTATAAAAAAGGCAAAATCGAATGCCAGCGGCCATCAGGGGGCGTCATTACCGCGCTTGATCCTGTGATGCAGGCTTGCCACGGCTTATGGATAGCGGCCAGCAGCGGCGAGGCAGACCACCGGGTCACGGACCGTTTTAATAAAATTGAAGTTCCGGCGGATAGTCCTGCCTACTCGCTCAAAAGGGTATGGCTGACAAAGCCGGAAGTAGAGGGATATTATTACGGATATTCCAATGATGCCCTTTGGCCGCTTTGCCATACCGCTTTTCAGCGCCCTGTTTTTAATCAGGAAGATTGGCAGCACTACACTAACGTTAACCAGAAATTTGCCAAGGCCGTTATGGATGAAGTCGGAGAGGCCAAGGCCTTCATCTGGATCCAGGACTACCATTTCTGCCTGCTGCCTAAATTATTAAAAGACATGGCCGCAGCCAATCAATTGATCATCGCCCATTTTTGGCATATCCCCTGGCCCAGCTATGAAGCTTTTCGTATATGTCCCCAGAAAGACGAAATCCTGGAGGGGATGCTGGCCAATGACATGATTGGTTTTCATACCCACTATCATTGCAATAATTTTATTGAGGTGGTGGACCGGCAGTTGGAAAGCAAAATTGACAGGGAACGTTTTTCCGTCATCCGCCATGACCATGAAACCCTGATCAGGCCCTATCCCATTAGTGTGGATTTTGAGGAGATCAACCGCAAGGTCCAGCAGAATGATTTTAAAAATATGGAAGGTGAATTGATTGAAGAGTTCCATTTGGACAATTACCGGCTTTTACTGGGGGTTGACCGTATTGACTACACCAAGGGTATTCCCGAGAGATTAGATGCCATTGACCGTCTGCTGGAAAAGCATCCGGAATTAAAAGAAAAGATCATATTTTTGCAGTTGGGGGTCTTAAGCCGCATCCATATTGCCAAATATAAGGCCCTGAATGATGAAATCAATGCCCTGGTTGAAAAAATAAATTGGAAGCATTCTACCGATGGCTGGAGTCCGGTCATTTTTATCCGCGGGAACATATCATCGGCCAAGCTGCAGCTGCTTTACCGCATGGCCCAGGTTTGCATTGTCAGTGCTTTGCACGATGGGATGAACCTGGTAGCCAAGGAATTTGTCTCTGCGCATTATGATGAAGACGGTGTCCTGGTTTTAAGCCAGTTTGCAGGCTCCGCCCGGGAATTGGCGGAGGCAGTATTGATCAATCCTTATGACAGTGAACAGTTCAGCGACAGTATTTACCAGGCCTTGACCATGCCTGAGGAAGAACGCCGTAAACGTATGGTTAAAATGCGCCAGACCGTGCATGAAAATAATATATACCGTTGGGCCGGGAAATTTATTTCCGGGTTATTGAAGATCGAATTTAAAGAACAGGAGGTCGCGGTATGAGAAATTTACTCGAATCCTGGGACCGTATTGTGCAGGCATGGGCTGATAAGAATATCCTTTTACTTTTGGATTATGACGGCACCTTGACGCCGATTGCGCCAAGTCCGTCACAGGCGGTTTTATCCATGGAAAATAAAGAATTGATCGGTCATTTAGTCAAAATTCCTTTGTTTCAGGTGGTGATTATCAGCGGCCGGGCACTGGCAGACATCAAAAAAATGGTAGGTATCGAAGGCGTTCTTTATATCGGCAATCACGGATGGGAAATAGAGGGTTCTTCGATGCATTTTGAAAGCCTTGTTCCTGTCCAGATTGCATCAATCATGGCAAAGATCAAGTATGAATTGGTCACGCAACTTTCCGATATTCAGGGCGTTTTTGTGGAAGATAAAGGTGTGACATTTAGCGTGCATTACCGTTTGGTGAAGCAGGATAAAGAATTCCTGGTAAAAAGGATTTTTGATCACATTTGCATGCCTTATCGCAGGCAAAACGAAATTAAAGTCCATGTAGGAAAGAAGGTGCTTGAGATAAAGCCTCCCGTGGAATGGGATAAAGGAAAAGCTGCCCTGTGGCTTTTAAGAAAACAGGAAATCCTTAAAGGTAAAGGAAACGTATTGCCGGTTTATATCGGGGATGACACCACCGATGAAGATGCTTTCGCGGCGCTCAAAAATAGAGGGATTACCGCTTTTGTGGGCACCCCAAGATTTTCAGCGGCCCAGTATTGTCTGGAAGGACCACAGGAGGTGACAGAGCTATTAAAACATATGATTCTTATACCATCATAGGCAATTGCACGACCGCGGCCATGATTTCTTCCGATTGCAGCATTGAATGGCTGTGCCTGCCTTTTTTTGACTCGCCGTCTCTCTTTGCGCGCATCCTGGATGAAGAAAAAGGGGGTTATTTTAAAATCTCCGGAGTGGACACGCTCAAGACCTATCAAAGTTATATTTACCGTACGGTCATTCTTAAAACTGTTTTTGAAACCAAACAGGGTACCTTTGAGGTCAGGGATTATATGCCCCGTTTTCACACATCTCAAGGGCAGGTCTATTACCCCCCTGAAATCCATCGCAATATCCGGGTGATCGACGGCAATCCGCAGATTGTTGTTGAATTTAAACCCATGCCCAATTATGCCCTCGGCCAACCGCGGTTTGCCTGCAGCCAGTCCTGCATAGAGATCATTTCCCAGAAAGGGGATTACGATAATTTCTTTCTTTACACCAATTTAGACGCCCAAAAAATAATTTCCGGTGAACCCATTGAGCTTAAGGAATCATCTTTTTTCCTGCTTTCCTACCATGAAAAATTACAGGACAGCAATCTCCATAAGATTTATGTGGAGTATGAAAAGACCAAAAGTTATTGGCTGGACTGGGTTTTGCGTACGGACCTTCCGGAAAAATACCTGGAGATGGTGATCCGTTCCATGTTGACCCTCAAACTGCTGACTTATGAAAAGACCGGGGCGGTCATTGCAGCACCGACGACGTCACTGCCGGAGATCATCGGCGGGAGCCGCAACTGGGATTACCGGTTTTGCTGGGTGCGTGATGCCTCCATGATCATTGACCTGTATGTGCGCATGGGGCATTTGCAGCTGGCCACCCGTTATATCCATTTTATCCTCAACCGCATGCTGCTCAAGCACGACAATATTGCTGTCCTATACGGTATCAATGGAGAGAAGGAACTGACGGAAATTGAGCTGGGTCATTTAAACGGTTATGAATCTTCCCGGCCGGTGCGCATCGGTAATGACGCCTGGCGCCAGAAACAGAATGATGTTTATGGGGAATTGATGGAAACTATGTACGCGTATTTTTTCATTAATCAACGCACACAGATGTACATGGAAGAAGAGATGTGGACGGTGGTGTGTTCCCTGGTTAAATACATCGAGGATGTGTGGAAGCAAGCTGATTGCGGGATATGGGAGCGCCGCGGAGAGCCCAAGCACTATGTGCATTCCAAGATGATGAGCTGGGTGGCCTTGGACAGGGCCGCCAAAATTGCCCAATTTGTGGGAAAGAAGGAATATGCCCAACGCTGCCAGAAATTTGCGGTACAGATCAAAGAGGACATTTTAAAGAATGGCTGGAGTGAGGATATGCAATCATTCGTCATGTATTATGGCGCTACCGAGCTCGATGCCTCGGCCCTGTTAATGCTCCACTACGGGTTTCTCGACCGCAAAGACCCCCGGATGGTCAGCACCGTCAAACAGATTTATAAACATCTGGTCAAAAATGATTTTGTTTTCCGTTATGTGGAGGCCGATGATTTCGGCATCCCTGAAAATGCATTTATTGTCTGCACTTTTTGGATGATCAATGCTTTATACCTTATCGGTGAAGAAGAAAAGGCCCGGCAGATGTTTGAGAACATATTGACCTGTGCCAATCCTTCGGGGCTTTTTTCAGAGCACATCGAAGTCACGACCCACCGGCTGACGGGAAATTTTCCGCAAGGATACTCTCATCTGGCTTTTATCCAGACGGTCCTTCTTTTGGAAACGGATTATAACTGGAGCGATGTTTCAGGTGTCAAGAATTGGCTGGCAGACCATGGGCAAAGGCAGCCTTTAACGGCCCGGACGTGATTGGCAGGGACAGAAGCTTGCTCTTTAAAATAACGGGGGGGTATGGTATATTTATAATGGAGGTGTTTTTATGGATATGTCTCCAATAAAGCCTGATTTTCAGGCCTTGTTCGAAGCCTGCCCCGGCTTGTACCTCGTTTTGCTTCCCAATACACCTGTCTTTACCATCATTGCTGTCAGCAATGCCTATCTTCAGGCAACGATGACTAAACGTGAAGTCATTTTAGGCAAAGGAATTTTTGAGGCATTCCCTGATAATCCCGATGACCCTCATGCCACAGGAGTGCGTAATCTGCGGACATCTTTGGAAAAGGTCGTTTTAAACAAAACTACTGATGCTATGCTTGTCCAGAAATATGACATTGCTCGTCCGGACTCCCAAGGCGGAGGATTTGAAGAACGGTATTGGACTCCGATCAATTCACCGGTTTTAGGACCCGATGGAAAGCTCCTCTATATCATTCATCGGGTCGAAGATGTGAGTGAGCCCACGGCCAGGATCATCCTTGAGCGCATGTATCAATTTGTGGGGCTTCTTGACGCGGACGGCCGGTTCCTGGAAATCAATAAACCCGCGCTCGATGGGTCGGGTTTACAAAAATCCGATGTTGTCGGTTCTTATCTGTGGGAAGTCTCCCCCTGGAAAGTATCGGAAGACAATCCCCAGAAGGTCCATAACGCTTATTTGAAAGCGACCCGGGGGGAATTTGTCAGGGAAGAGCTTGAACTATGGGCCGGGGCGGGAGGCACACAAAAGATCACCATTGATTTTTCTTTGATGCCCATCCGTGATGAACAGGGTAAGATCGCGTACTTTTTGGGTGAGGGACGGAATATCACGGAAAAAAAGCAGGCCGAGGCTGAAATCGAACGGAAAAATATCCAGTTAAACCAGCTCAATGAACGGCTTAAACAACTGGACCAGTTAAAGACCCAGTTTTTTGCCAATGTCAGCCATGAGTTAAGAACGCCGTTGACCCTGATCCTGGGGCCGGCGGAGAAAATCAGGGAAGCTTCCAATCTTGACCCGCAACAGAAGCAGGCGATGGAAGTGATCATTCGCAATGGCAGGCTTTTGCTTAAACATGTCAATGATTTGCTGGATGTGGCCCGTCTTGAAGCCGGGAAAATTACGCCCAGTTATGTGGCATTTAATTTGGGCGCTATGATCAGGTCCATCGCCTGTAATTTTGACGGCCTGGCCCGTGACAAGGACATTCTTTTCAGTATGGAATTTTCAGATGCGTTAATACTGCAGGCAGACCCGAATATGGTCCAAAGGGTTTTGTTAAACTTGATCAGTAATGCTTTTAAATTCACACCAAAGGGAGGGGCCATTAGTATTTCCGCCGAAAAACAGGATGCGGACATGCTGATCAGCGTTAAAGATACCGGTCCGGGTGTCCCCCTGGAGTTGCGTGAGGCCATTTTTGAGAGGTTTAAGCAGGGTGAAGACCATATGACGAAACGTTTTGGCGGGACAGGATTGGGGCTTGCCATTGCCAAGGAATTTGTAGAGTTGCATCAAGGGTCTATCGGGGTGGCAGGCGCCCCTGGTCACGGGGCCCAATTCACGATGAAGCTCCCGCTTAAAGCCCCGTCACATGTGGTCATTGCGGACGGAGTTGATTCTGTAGTGTCCTTAGACCAGGTGGTCCAAAGTCTGGCGGAATTAAAAGAGGTTTCGCCGGGACCAAAGGATTTTCAAAGAAAAGAAAATGCCAAAGGACTTGTTTTGATTGTTGAAGATAATGCTGATTTGAGCCGTTTCCTGACGGATATTTTATCAGCCGAGTTTAATATTGAAACAGCTTTTGACGGGCAGGAGGGTTTGCAAAAAGCCATTGACCTGAAACCGGATTTGATCTTAAGCGATATCATGATGCCCAGGATGAGCGGTGAGCACATGGTCACTCAAATCAGGACCATGCCCGAATTGGACGGCATACCGATCATGCTTTTAACAGCCAAGGCCGACGAACAGTTACGGATCCAGCTCCTTAAGAAAGGGGCACAGGATTATGTTTTAAAACCGTTCTTCTCCGAAGAAGTTTTAGCGCGCGTCCATAACCTGGTGGCCATCAAACGTTCCAGGGAACAGCTGCAGCACGAACTGGAAAGCACGGAGAGAGACTTGCAAATGCTGACGGTCGAAGTTTCAAAAAACAGGCGCCAGTTAAAAATGAAAGCGGAAGAGCTGGAACGGTTAAATGCGGTATTGCAGGATTCTATCCAGGCCAGGGATGAGTTTCTTTCCATCGCTTCCCATGAATTAAAGACGCCGGTGAGTGCTTTAAAACTCCAATTGCAGATGATTGACAGGAAAATCAAACCGCAGGTCAACCAGGCGCCTTCGGTGGAGGCTTTAAAAAAGTCTTTTGATATGTCCTTAAAGCAGGTGGACATATTTGTGGATTTAATCAATAATCTGCTGGATGTCTCAAAGATCCGCCTGGGAGGGCTGGTCCTGCAGCCGGCGGTGTTTAACCTTTCCGCCGCTGTTAAAGAATCTTTTGAGAGTTTTGCGGTCCAGTTTTTTATTGCCGGGTGCCCTGCCCAGTTGATCAAGATGAAGGAAGACATTTATGTGGAATGGGACCAGGCTAAGTTCCAGGAAATCCTCGTCAATCTTTTTTCGAATGCCGTTAAATACGCGCCGGGTGCGGCAGTCAGGGTAACGGTCAATCAAACGCCCCATAAAACGGTCCTTATCAGCGTGGAAGACCGGGGCCCGGGCATTGCGCTTAATCTGCAGCACAGGATATTTGAACGGTTTGGACGGGCCTCACCGGTCACCCATTCAAGCGGCATGGGGCTAGGTCTTTTTATCGTCAAAAATTTAGTCGAGGCCCATCAAGGTACTATCCGCCTGGAGAGCGATGAGGGCAAAGGGGCTAAATTCATATTGGAAATGCCTGTTAAGCCTGAGAACATCAAAAAGAAAGGGGTCAATAGTGGGACAAAATAAAAAGAATACACTATTGGTGGTAGAAGACTCTGTTGATTTGCAGGATTTGACAAAGGAGCTTTTTGAGTCGGAAGGTTATAAGGTTTATTGTGCCAATAATGGCCAGGAAGCGCTGGATTTCCTTCGCAAGACACAGGCCAAGGTGGACCTTATTTTATTAGACCTGATGATGCCGGTGATGGATGGATACCGCTTCCGCCGTGAACAGCTATTGGATGAGCATATCGCGGCCATACCGGTGGTGGTGATTACAGCTGACGGGAATGCCGTCATGAAGGTCAATCAGTTGAGGGCAAGCGGCTTTTTAAATAAAGCCAGCGGCGTGGACAATATGCTGGATGTGGTCAGCCGTAATGTAAATAAAGCATAGGAGCTTTGATGACGTCCTTAAAAAAACTTCAACAGGTATCTACAGGCCGCCTTTGCGTTGCCATCGCCATCCTGTATGCCCTTATTGCCTATGGCTCCCTGCAATTGGCTTTTGAAGGCACCAATGCCTCGCCTGTCTGGCCTCCGTCGGGGATAGCGTTTAGCGTTATCTGGTTTTTGGGATACAGGGTTTGGCCGGGCATATGGCTGGGGGCTTTTATAGCGAATATGCTGGTCTTTATCCATAATGGATGGACACCTGTTCCGGCGTTCCCTGTTTCAGCGCTGATCGGTGCCGGAAACAGCGTGGAGGCCCTGTTTGGGGTCTTCTTGCTGCGCAGCTTTACCGAAGAAACGGGGCCGTTGTCTAAAATCAGGGACATTTTTAAATTTGTTTTCGCCGTCCTGGTGGCTTGTTTATCCAGTGCCACCATCGGGACATCTGCTGTTTATTTCATCCATCCCGCCGCAGGTATTTCTTTTGATATGGTTTGGTTTACATGGTGGCTCGGGGATGTCATCGGCATACTGGTCATAGCCTCCATGTTTTTGACCTATCACAGGAAATCATGGCAAATAAGTTCAGTGCAGCAGGCCCTGGAAGTTGTGCTGGTTGGCATTGTTTTAATTATAGTTAATGGCGGAGTGTTCATGGGGAGATTCCCGGAATATGGATTTCATTCCCATGTAACTTATTTGATATTGCCTTTTGCCATATGGTCCACCTATCGTTTTGGTTTTCCAGGGGCGATTTTATCTATTTTAACAACTTCGATCGTCGCGGTTTGCGGTTCCATCAACCATCTGGGGCCATTTCTCGGTCAACGCGTGCAGGAAGATTTGGTGATAGTGCAATGTTTCATGGGTGTTATCGCGGTGACTGTCCTGACCCTGGCTGCGGCTTTGTATGAGCGTCAGAAAGCAGAGGAAGACATAAAATATAATGAGGCCCGTTTTAGGAGCCTGGTGGAAAATTCCTTCGAAGTCATTGCGATGGTTGACAGGGAAGGCAAGGTGGTTTATACCAGCCCTCCGACGAAAAATGTGCTGGGTTATGATAATTCAGAGCTTATAGGCCATTCCATGTTTGAGTGGATGCACCCGGAAGACGTTCCCGGTATCCTTGAAATATTTGAAGGGCTTTTAAAAACACCGGGGGCGATCGTGCATACCGTATGCCGTATGCAGCGTAAAAACGGCAGCTGGTGCTGGCTGGAGGGTTCGGGATGCAATCTTTTGCACCAACCGGCTGTCGAAGCGGTGGTGATCAATTACCGTGATATTACGGAAAGAAAGAAATATGAGGAGGCGCGGGTACATTTTGCTTCCATCGTAGAAAGCTCGGATGAAGCTATTATTTCTAAATCGCTGGATGGTACGATCACCAGCTGGAATAGAGGGGCAGAGAAGCTTTATGGGTACACCTCCGAAGAAATGATCGGGCGATCTATTGAAGTTTTAGTCCCTGAAGATAAAAAAGAGGAATTGGCGGAAATATTTCAGGACCTTGAAGAAGGAAGGAAGATAGAGCTTCTGGAAACCATACGGCAGCGTAAAGATGGCAGCCTTATTGATGTGTTGCTGACTGTTTCCCCCTTACACAATGATGCAGGCATGCTTATCGGTGCTTCATCCATTGCGCGCAATATTACGGAACGTAAAAAAGCGCAGCTGGCCATCGAAGAAAGCGAGCGTCGCTTCAGGACCATGGCTGATACGGCCCCTGTCATGATCTGGATGTCAGGAGAGGACGGCCTTTACAGTTTCTGCAATAAGGCCTGGCTGGTTTTTACCGGCCAGTCCGTCGGTGATGATTTTGGGGATGGTTGGAGAAAGCGGATCCATCCGGATGATCTCTCGCGCTGCATGAAGGTCTATTTAAAAGCGTTTAAGTCCCGCGAAGAATTCACTTTGGATTACAGGCTTAAAAGGGCGGACGGTGTTTACCGTTGGGTATTGGATACAGGGGTGCCGCGTTTCAGTTACAATGGTTATTTTGGAGGTTTTATCGGTTCTTGTATCGATATCACGGAGCGTAAAATGGCCGAAGAAATCTTACGGCGGGACAAGGAAAGCCTGGAACAGCTGGTGGATGAACGCTCCAAAGAATTGATAAAAACACAGAAAGAACTCAAGCAGTTCAGCCGTCTGGCAGATATAGGGACCCTGGCCGCGACCGTGGCCCACGAGTTGCGCAATCCATTGGGGGTCATTCATCTGGCCGCTTATAATTTGAAGAAAGAAAAGGCCGAGTTGAACGCCAATAAACATTTGGTGAACATTGAAAAGAAAGTTTGGGAAGGCAATCAGATCATCGACAATTTGCTTAGTTACGCGCGCATTAAAATCCCTAATTATGAAAATGTGCGTATCCTGAATGTCCTTGATGAGTGCGTGGCATCAGCCCAGGGGCGTTTTGCCGAGAAAGGCATTATTATTGAAAAAAAATATGATGACGGCATGGATTTCATTGAGGCTGATCCCAATCAAATCCGGGAGATTTTTTTGAATATCATCAATAATGCCTGCCAGGCTTTTGCGGCACCCGGCGGCAAGGTTGAAGTAAGTGCCCGGCTTGAAGGGGAGCAGGTCCGTGTCAGCGTGCGGGATAAAGGTGTAGGTATTGCCCAGGAAGATTTGGATAAAGTTTTTGAGCCGTTTTTTACCCGTAAATCCAAGGGGACTGGTTTAGGGCTTACTATTTGCAATGAATTGGTCAATTTGCATCAAGGTAAAATTGAAATTAGCAGCAGGTTGGGAGAAGGGACCACGGTCTGTGTTTTTTTGCCGGTGCACAGGAGAAATTATGCTGAAACTACTCATCATTGACGACGACGAAGAGTTGTGCGCGGAACTGGGAGAAGTCCTTGAAGCAGAAGGCTTTAAAGTAGACATAGCCTTGGACGGCCTGCAGGGACTGCGGTATCTGCAAGAGAGGCAATATCAAATTATTATTTTAGATTTGAAATTGCCGGGCCTGAACGGATACGGGATCCTTAAAGATATCAGGAAAACAGTCAAGCCTCTAAAAGTCCTGGTGCTTTCAGGACGGCCTTTAGGGGATGCCTTACTTAAAGAAGATGGCGTCTCTCAGGATGAGGAAGAAAAAGTCTTAAATATGGCGGATATTGTCATTAATAAGCCTTTTATGGTAGAGAATCTTCTTCAAAAGGTCAAAGAATTGGCTTTACCGATAGTGGAACAAAGTCAGTAAAAAGAAGAACCATGCCATTGCCACTTTGCCTGAAAAAGATATACTTGAAGTGGAGAAAGCAATCCCCCCATTTGGAGTTATTATTAGAAGTAATATTCATCCAAAGCGGACCAATCTTTGGGTGATGAAAAAGCAGGAGGCGCTTATGACAAGTACGATGATCGATTCTCTTCAGGAGAAGCAGGAAACAACCACAAGGACTAAACCTCTTGTCATGATCGTAGATGATAATGTTGAACTCCTGGAAGAGTTGGAGAATTTATTAAAATTGGGAGGTTATGATGTTATCGCTATCAGCGATGGCACCCAGGTTTTTGAAGTTGCTCTAAAGAACAAGCCTGATCTCATTTTGCTGGATTTAAAAATGAGCCCCAAAAGCGGGTTTCAGATCGCTGATGAGGCCAGGAATTCCCTGATCCTGAAAGATGTCCCTGTCATTGCCATGACAGGCTTTTTCACGGAGAAACAGCATTTTTTGATGATGAAATTATGCGGTATTAAGACGTCTATCCTGAAACCTTTCAGGCCGCTTAATCTCATCACTAAAATTGAGTTTGCCCTGGGGAATCGTTTGGAGGAATACGAAACCGACGGGACATGAACAGTAATGGTACAAACCAGTTCTCGTCGAAAAAACCCAGCCTCGCAATGAGGCTGGGTTCCTTATTTCAAGTAAGCGCATCCACTTTCGACATCTTGGGGCCGGGTTTTTTTGCTTGTTTCAAAAGCAGATATGAGTATACTTGATTTATGGCGTATCAAATTTTAATGGTGGATGACGATGCGGACTTCCGCGAAGAACTGCGGGATTGCCTGGAGGGGTATACTGTTATAGAAGCAGCCAATGGGCCGCAAGCCCTGGCTATATTAAGAAAACCCAATGCTATTGATCTGGTGATCCTTGATGCTGTCATGCCGCAGGTATCAGGAACGGAAGTATTGCGGGAAATCAAGAAAATCAAGCCCGGCCTTGCCATCATCATGCTGACCGGCCAGAGCAGCAAGGACATTGCCATTGATGCCCTCAAAGGCCGCGCTGATGATTATATTGAGAAGCCTGTCAATCCCGGTAAATTCCTGGAAATAATCCAATCCACCCTTGCTGTAAAAGCCCGGAAGGGCTTTACCTATACTCACGGTATCCATGCCAAAATTGAGCAGGCCAAGCAATTCATTGAACGCAATTTTGACAAGAAAATTACCCTGCAGGATGTGGCAGGGCAGGTTTATTTAAGTCCAAAATATTTCAGCCGGATTTTTAAAGAAATCGCCGGGCAGGGATTTAATGAGTACCGGCTTTCCGTCAAGATCGCCCAGGCCTGTGAACTTTTGAAAAATTCGGATTACACCGTCACGGAAATCGCGAACCGTTTTGGATATCAGAATTTAGAATCGTTTATCCGTATTTTTGAAAAGATGATGAAGCTCAGCCCCACCCAATACCGCCATAAAAACCAGCAAAAGGTGCTAAGAAAGAAGTAAATTTCTTAGGTGCTTTTAGTTACAAATGCCTCACTGATTTTCTTTCTTCTTAATTTTCTGACGGTGACCTGAAAACCGTTTCCGGAGATGACCTCACCGCCATTGAAAGGTTTTGACGATTGCCGTTGGCACCAATCCGCTAATTTTAAATCGTTTTCGTTGCCGCCAAACAGCGTCCGGTCGCCTCCCAGTGTTTTGGCCAGCGCAGACATGGTGACCGCTCCACCCACCAGCCATTGATTGCCGTAGGGATGGATATGGTTGGGAAGGCGGTCGAATTCATCTTCGATTTCTCCGACTAATTCTTCAATGATATCTTCCTGGGTGATCATGCCGATGATTTGCTTTTGGGCATTTTCAACCAGCGCAATGTGGAGTTTTTCCTGGATCATCCGTTCCAATACTTTTGAAATTGGCGTCGAATCCATAAATTTTATAATGGGACGGATGGTGCCTTTGATCGTCGGGTCTTCCGGATTGATTTTAAGTGCCGCGATAATATCTTTGAAATTAATATACCCCAGGATCGTTTGGGGATCTTTAATGTTTTCACAAACAGGAAAGCGCGTGTGCATGTCCAGATGGGCCAGGATCAGGGCGTCTGCCAGGGTGCTGTTTTGCGGGATCATGCAGATATCGGCAATGGAGATCGTAATGTCCTTGATCGGCCTTAAGGAAAGTTGGGCGGCAGACATGACGATTTTTTCCTGTTGGGCATCGATTAACCGCGAAGTCCTGGCCAAGGCCAGGGCAGCTGTAAGTTCGTGCAGGCTGCTTTGCGTGTCAGCAACCGAGCTGTTATTCGGCAATCTTTTGCTGATGAATTTATTGGCAGCTTTAACGATGTTTTCCAGGGCAGAAATAGCGGGATAGGCGATATAGGTAAAATAGAGCATCGTTTTTGACAGTTTCAGGATAACCCATTCATTATTCTTAAGGGCATAGGTCTTAGGGATAAGTTCGGCGAAGATGATGGTAAAGGAGCTTAAAGGGATGACCAGGGCAGCCAGGCTCAAAGCTTCCGCTATTGCTTTGGAAAGCCCCAGGGTCTTTTCAAAATAAGGGTTAAGCGCTTCCGTGACACCGGCGCCGCCAATGGCCGCAGCGATGGACCCGACAAGGGTGACCCCTAATTGCACCGCGGCCAGGCTTGCTTCCATGCGGTCTTTCATGAATAAAGCCTCAGTGGCCCCTTTTTTTCCGGTTTCCACTAAATAGGTGAGCTTGGTCCGTGAGATAGAGGCCAGGGCCATTTCATAGCCGGCAAAAACAGCATTGAGGCTAATCATGACAAGGATGATCAGTAATTCGTTTATGAAATCCATTAAATATTCCCCTTAATAGAAATTTTTAATTATTATATCAGAATATTTCTGTATACTAAGCATTGAAATTTTAAGTTTGAATGGAGGGGGCGCAGGGGCATATGTTAGAAAGAAAGAATAAATTCCGGGCTATTTTTATTGGCGCCATTCTTTTGCTTGGCGCAGGCATGCCCCCATCTTGTGCCGATGAAAGCATCACTTTTGGGCCCCGTGAAACTAAAATAGAAGGGTCGATCAAGTACCTCGCTTTGGGTAATTATACCGCCCACTTTAAAGATTTTAAAGGACAGGTCATTTGGGATGAAAACTCCCGGCAGGTCAGGTCAGTTTATTTAAACATAACAGCCGCCAGTATTAAGTCGGAACATCCGAGGTATGACAGATTGGCCCTTTCAAGAAGATTGTTATATGCCAGACGATACCCTAAGATCATTTTTAAAAGCGATAAAATCATCCGGGATGGCAGTGGTTATAAAGTCGAAG
The DNA here is from genome assembly GCA_013286575.1 of Candidatus Omnitrophota bacterium. Lineage (GTDB taxonomy): Bacteria > Omnitrophota > Gorgyraeia > Zapsychrales > Fredricksoniimonadaceae > JABDGZ01. The sequence continues at coordinate 26,238 of JABDFL010000002.1, read as the reverse complement.
GTGTTTTGGAAATGCGTGGGATAAAAAGGAGAATGCTTTTTCCTTTCAAGGCAGGAATTGCAATTGATGAAGAGACCAAACGAAAGATACTTGAGATCAGGGGCCGCTGGGTCATCAACCGCAAGGATTTTAATATTATTTGGAACAAGTACCTTGACCAGGGGGGTGTTTTGGTGTCTGATGATTTTATTGTAGATTGGGGAATCAGGGCGTATATAAAATGATGATTAAATTCTTAAGTTCAGTGCGTATCACGGTTGCCTGTTTATTTCTGCTTTTTATCCTGACTTTTTGGGGCACCATTGCCCAGGTCCAGCATGGCTTATATGCGGCCCAGGGGCGCTATTTTAGTTCTTTTTTCTTTATGGCCGCCGGATTCATCCCTTTTCCCGGAGCACAGCTGGTCCTTTGGGTGCTCTTTGTTAATTTGATCTCCTCGCTGATCGTGACTTTCAAAAAATATACCCAATGGACCAACGTAGGGCTTCTTCTTATCCATTTGGGCCTTATTTTATATTTTGTCGCAGCCTTCATGATTTTTCATTTTGCCCAGGAATCCAGCATACGTTTGGCAGAAGGTGAGTCAACGGATATCTCTGTCACTGATCGTCCGGTTTTTAAACAGTTCCCGTTGCCGTTCACGCTCAGATTAGACCATTTTAAAGCAGAGTTTCATCCGGGCACCGATGTGGCCCGTAGTTTTGAAAGCTTGGTCACCATCACCACGGGTTCATTACAGCGCCAGGTGCGTATTTATATGAATAACCCTTTAAGATACAAAGATTACACCATCTACCAGGCTTCTTATGATACCGACAGCACAGGAAGGCAGCACTCGACCCTGGCCGTGGTCAAGAATTTCGCCAGGGTCTTGCCGTATTTAGCGTGTTTTGTCGTTTTTCTGGGGCTGGCCCTGCATTTTCTTATTCAAGCATTGATGGCAAAGGCCCGTTTATGAAAATAAAAGTATGTTTTATTTTAGCCTTATGCTTATTTTGGGGGGAGGCGGCTTTTGCCCAGCCGGGCATTAAAGATTTCAGTAATTTTAAGAAAATCCCTGTCCTTGATAATGGCCGCCTTAAGCCCCTTGATACCTTTGCCCGCAATTTGCTGACGCAATTTTCAGGCAAGGACCATTATGCCAATCAGGAAGCCTCTGTCTGGCTTGCGTCGCTGTTTTTTGATCCTGCGGCAACCCTTAATGACAGGATTTTTCTGATCAATAATCCTGATATCCCGCAAGCTTTGGGGATCACACTACAGCAGGACAGGCGCTATAGTCCTGCCCAATTACAGAAAAGCTATCAGCAGTTGATCAAACTCGACCAGGCAGCAGAAAAAATCCCTGAGAAAGAACGCAGCCTGGCTGAAAATGAAATCGTCAGGGTGTCCGGTAATGTCGCCCTTTACACGGATTTTTTAAGTTTTTTTACCGTGATCCCTTCCAGCAAGGGTGAGGAATGGTTTAACATCTGGGACGCGGTGACAAAAGATTTTGGTAATGAGCAAACACGCCGGCTGATCATGCTTTGGAGAGACATGGCTGTCAGTTACAAGCAGGGCAATGATGCGGCGTTTAACAGGGCAGCACATTCGTATCTTAACAGCATTCGCTATTCGTTGTCTAAAGAAGACATTCAAAAAGTAGATAAATTTCCATTGGAGTTGTTTTACCAGGCCAGCAGTCCTTTCAGCTGGTCCATTATGTTTTATATGTTCGCCTTTATCTTTTTCGTGATCTCCTTTAGCTCATCAAAACCGCTTTGGTATAATCTCGGTTTGCTCAGCGTTGTTGCAGGTTTTATCCCGCACATCCTGGGCCTTCTGATGCGTATTATCATCATGGCCCGGCCGCCGGTGTCCAGCCTTTATGAGACATTTATCTTTGTCGGACTCATTGCCGTCTTTTTGGGGCTTTTGATTGAGTATTACAACCGGCAATGGTTGGGTATTGTCACAGCAGCCATCAGCGGGACGGCGTTGTTGTTTATTGCAAATAAATACAGCGCTGAAGGCGACACCCTGAAGGTGCTTGTTGCCGTGCTCAATTCCAATTTTTGGCTGGCCACCCATGTGACAACGATAACTATGGGCTATGCCGCCACCTGTGTCGGCGGCCTTCTGGGGCATATGTGGCTGCTGCAGGCTGTTTTTAAAAAAGACAATGAGACTTTAGATAAGACCTACAAAACAACCCTTGGTATTTTAGGGGTGGCGCTATGCCTGACCTTCCTGGGCACCAATCTCGGCGGTATTTGGGCTGACCAAAGCTGGGGCAGGTTCTGGGGTTGGGACCCTAAAGAAAACGGGGCCCTGATGATTGTTCTTTGGACAGCGATACTTTTCCATGCCAAATTCGCCCAGATGATAGGTCCGCGGGGCCTTGCCGTCGGTGCTGTCATCGGCATGATGGTGGTGATGTGGGCCTGGTTTGGGGTGAATCTTTTAAGTGTAGGCCTTCACTCCTACGGCTTTACCTCCGGTATTGCTACGGGCCTTATCGTTTACGCTGCAGTTGAAATTATTTTTCTTTCAGTCGTAACTTTTTTTATTTCTAGAAAATAATTTAGAGAATTGAGGTATAATTTTTAAATGGAATTCTTATTAAAAATTTTGGTCCTGGCTGTCATTCAAGGGGCCGCTGAATTATTGCCCGTTTCAAGCTCAGCCCATGTGATCGTTGCCGAAAAATTAATGGGTCTTAACCCGTCCAGTCCCCAGATGACGCTTTTGTTGGTCATGCTGCACACGGGTACGATGCTGGCGGTCATTGTTTTTTTCTGGAATTCATGGAAAGCCAATTTTTTCAGGTCGCAAAAAGTTTTCCGGGAATCGGTAAAACTGATCATCGCCGCAACAGCAGCGACAGTTTTAGTCGGCCTATTCTTAAAAATTTTAATTGAGAAAGTGATATTAAAAGGCGTTTCTCATCCTGAAATCGAATTGCTTTTCGGCAATTTGCCTTTGATGGCAGCGGCGCTTGGGGCCGTCGGTATTTTGATACTTTGGGCAGGGTATATTGAAGGCGGGGCATCAAAACAGAAATTCCCTTTAGATTTTAAAGCTGCTTGTTTGATCGGATTGGTGCAAGGTATCTGCTTGCCCTTTCGGGGATTTTCGCGTTCAGGGGCAACGATATCGACAGGGCTTATTTTAGGTATTGAGAAAAGAAAGTTGGAAGATTTTAGTTTTGCCCTTGCTGTTATTTTGACGCCACCGGTTATTTTGATGGAAGGCCTAAGATTTCTGAAGGCGCAGCATGCCTATGCTCATCATGGGGCAAATGTTCTAGGACTGTTTTTACCAAGCATCATTGGTATGGTGTTAAGTTTTATTTCCGGACTTCTCGCTCTTAAATGGCTTTCCAGTTGGCTGGAGAATGGCCGCTGGTATTTATTCGGTATTTATTGTCTGTGCGCTTCAGTGGTCATATATTTCCTGTATTGCCAGGGATTATAGTATGAAATCACTCCATAAAGAAGGATTGGATCCATCACAAAAGAGGCGGATGCTGCATAAAGCAGTGTCTCCGGATTTTTTGGACCCGACTTTTGAATGGCGGCGTATTTTTTCTGAAGTTTGGGGAACATTCTTGCTGGTGGTGGTTGCGGCGGGTGGTGCCATGATGGTTGTCATCAGCAAAGGTGTCGTCACGCAGGCGATGGCAGTGACCGCACCCGGTCTTATGGTCATGGCTATTATTTATTTTATGGGAGAGGTGAGCGGAGCCCATTTGAATCCGGCAGTCACCCTGGCCTTTGCCTTACGCCGTAATTTTCCCTGGAGTCGGGTGCCTAATTATATTTTTGCCCAAATCATCGGCGGTGTTACAGCGGCTTTATTTCTTAAGTTCATGTTTGGTACGGTTGGACATCTGGGGGCAACTGTTCCGGGAAACGGTATTGATGATGCAAGGGCATTGGCCATGGAAGTCCTTTTGACGGCAGGGCTGGTCAATACAATTTTAGGCACAGCATCAGGCGCGCGCAATATCGGCAGCAATGGTGCTATTGCTGTAGGAGGTTATATCATTTTAGCGGGGCTTTGGGCCTCTCCTATAAGCGGTGCATCGATGAATCCCATACGGTCATTAGCTCCTGATTTAGTTCGCGGTGATTTAAGCACGTCATGGATTTATGTGCTTGGGCCTCTGTTGGGAGCGTTGATTGGAGTTTTCTTTGAATGGATCTTGAAAGGTAGAGCCACTGCCGCCGGAACAATCGCAGCCCAAGGCACCCTTGGAATGGATGATTAAACTATGCGTTTTTGCGATCTCAATGAATCCCAATTATTGGCTTTAGCCATCACCGCCGAGGAAGAAGACGGGCGTATCTACCGTGATTTTGCCCAGGAGCTGCGTAAAAATTTTCCGGCGACAGCAGAACTTTTTGACCGCATGGCGGATGAAGAGTCCGGTCATCGCCATCGTTTGATTGAATTGTATCAAAAGAAATTCGGCGAGCATATCCCGCTTGTCCGCAGGCAGGATGTGAAGGGTTTTATGGTGCCGCGTACTTCGTGGCTGGTGCGCACCTTGCGTCCTGAAAAGGCGCGTGAGCAAGCGGCTTTAATGGAAGTGGATGCGCGCAGATTTTATGAAGCTGCGGCCGAGAAGTCCAAGGATGCCGCGGTGCGCCAGCTTTTAGGGGACCTCGCCCATGAGGAAGGCAGGCATGAGGCAGTGGCCGAGCAAATCAATGACGCCCAAGCGGCTGCCGGTGAAGTGGGTATTGAACAGAATGTGGCGCGGAGGCAATTTGTATTGCATATTGTCCAGCCGGGCCTTGCAGGGCTCATGGATGGTTCTGTCTCAACCTTGGCGCCTTTATTTGCAGCCGCCTTTGCTACAAGCAGTACCGCGGATGCTTTAAAAGTGGGCCTTGCAGCATCCGTCGGTGCCGGCATCAGCATGGGTTTTGCCGAAGCTTTATCTGACGATGGAAAACTCAGCGGCCGCGGCACTCCCTGGCTGCGCGGGTTGGTTTGCGGGCTCATGACCGCCTTAGGCGGCCTTGGCCATACCCTGCCTTTTTTGATCCATGATTTCCGTTTGGCCATGAGCATTGCCATGGTGGTGGTTGTTGTTGAATTATCGATCATTTCCTTAATCCGCTGGAAGTATATGGACACGCCTTTCTTGTCCGCTTCATTTCAAGTCATTGTAGGCGGCCTTCTTGTCTTTCTGGCAGGGTGGCTTATCGGTGCCGGTTAAATTATGCTCATTTTTAATATCAGCTTAATCCTGGTTAGTATTTTAGCCGGAGGGATCGCTTCCATTTGCGGGTTTGGGATTGGCAGTTTATTGACGCCTGTCCTGGCCATTAAATGCGGCACGGGTATTGCCGTTGCCGGTCTTTCCATTGTCCATTTTTTAGGCACGGCCTTTCGATTTTGGAAGTGGAAACAATATATTAACAAACGAGTCCTTTTTACTTTTGGTTTAACGAGCGCCATCGGAGGCTTGACGGGTGCTTTGTTCCATAATATTTTTCAGAATGTTATTTTGACCATTATTTTTGGTTTATTATTGGTCTTCGCCGGATTCTCAGGTATGACAGGGATTTCAGAAAAATGGCGTTTGAGCGGCGCTGCGGCTTGGATTACCGGGGCATTATCCGGTGTATTTGGCGGGCTGGTTGGCAATCAGGGAGGCATCCGTAGTGCCGCCATGTTTGGTTTTGATCTTAAAGGGAAAGAATTTGTGGCGACAGCCACAGGAATCGCGCTGGCTGTTGATTGTGCCCGTATGCCGGTTTATTTTTTTACGCAATGGAAGGATATTTTACATATTTGGCCTTTAATAGCATTTGGCGCGGCAGGTGTTTTGATGGGCACTGAGCTAGGCATATTGGCACTAGGCAAAATTCCGGAGAATTTGTTTAAAAGAATCGTTTCAGGCATGATTTTACTTATTGGCCTATTGGTGCTGGTGCATAAATAAATTAAATTTTGAGCGTTTTGTAATACATAAATATCTGCAATTTATATACTTGCAGATTTTTTAGTTTTTATCCTCACCTGTCTACCTTGACAAACCCCCCATTACCAGATATCCTTCAAACAGGAGAAACAGGAATATAAGGATATACAGGAAGTTGGCGGGATTGACCCAGAGTATGGAGAAAAAGATATGTATAAGAACACCCTAACAACATATGAAATCGCCCAGCATTGCCAGGTGACCCCGCGGACAGTGATCCAGTGGATCAATGAAGGTAAATTAAAAGCGTTTCGGACCCCGGGCAATCACAGTAGAGTTACCAACGAGGAATTCTTAAATTTTCTTAAAAAATATAATATGCCCATCCCTCAAGGATTCTTAACCGTGCAGGCTGACGGTAAAAAGCGTATTTTGATCGTTGACGACGATAAAGGCATGGTTGATTCCATCCGACGGTTGCTTATAAAAGAGGGAATTGATGATCTGGAAATGGCCTATGATGGATTTGAAGCGGGAGAGAAATTCGCAAGTTTCAAACCGAATTTAGTCATTTTAGACATCAGGATGCCCGGCTTAGACGGATATAAGGTATGTTCCCGTATCCGGACCAATCCCGATAACAAAAATGTTAAAATACTTTTTATTTCAAGCGCTATCGATGAAGACGCCATAGAACAGATCACTAAATTAGGAGCCGACGGTTATTTGGCCAAACCATTTGAGCTTGAAGACCTGGTCAATAAAGTGCGGGATTTGTTTGGACATAACCGCAGGGCAGGGGATAGAGGCAACCATGAAGGAGAGGATCCATGATTTCGACAAATTCTGGGTATAATGCGACTAATACTCACATCCATCCGCGGACTGTTAATTGGTTCGGGATTTTTTCCGTCGCCATGGGAGGCTGCAATCAAAGTTTGTTTCTAATCGGTGCTTTGATTGCCGGTCAAGGTTCGATTCCCGGACAAGGATCCGCGGCGGTATTGCTTTTAATAGTCGGGTTACTGTTAAGTTGGGCGGCGACACCCGGTTGGACGGAATTAGTGATGATGTATCCTAATCGCGTCGGAGGCATTTCAGCAACGTGTGCAGAAGCTTTTAAGCCGTATAGTCCAATTTTAGCCAATCTTACAGGTGTTTGTTATTGGTGGGGTTGGGTACCAACCTGCGGTATCACGGCTCTCCTTGCTGCATCAGCCCTGCATCAATGGTATCTGCCCTGGATGCCCATACCATTCATTGGAATATGTTTGATACTTTTTTTTACCTTCATTAACCTTTGTGGGATCAAGTGGGCCATGCGATTGGCCATGCCGATTGCGGTCTTGTCGGGAGGGCTGGCTTTTCTTTCAGCGATCATTCCTATTTATAGCGGCAAGGTGGATTGGCACCAGGCTTTCAGCTATCATCTGACAGTCCCTTTTCCCGGCTGGTTTGGCCAATGGACCAGTATCATGGCAGGGATTTACCTGGTGGGCTTTGCGGCCCCTGCCTTTGAACAAGCCACTAGTCACGTCGGTGAGGCGATCAATCCCAACAAGTCTGTCCCTCAGGCCATTTTTGCCAGTGCTGCCATGGCCGGCCTTTATTTTATTGTCCTGCCGGTGGTTTGGCTGGGCGTATTAGGACAGGGACCATTATCCGGAGATCTTTCCAGTGAACTCGGGCCTACCTTTGCACCTTTGTTTGGCGCAGCGGCAAAAGGTGTGGCCGCGTGGTTTATCATTTTTAATATGTTTCATGGTATTTTAGCACCCTTGGCCGGGCCGCCCCGCGTGTTGTCACAACTTGCCGATGATGGATTGTTACCGGAATTTATGTCTAAGCGCCTGCCTTCCGATGCTCCTTGGGTGACAACACTTTTGACAGCAGCCATGGCCATAGCTTTTCTTTTTATCGGGGATCCCATTTGGCTGGTTGCAGCGGCTAATCTGACCTATTTGATCGGTATTGCCATGCCCAATGTTGCTGTTTGGCTGATGCGCCGTAACCATCCGGAAATGGAGCGGCCTTACCGTGCGCCGCACGGCACCATCGTTCTCGGTCTTTTGGCCGCGATCGGTTGGCTTACAACGACTGTTTTTGGTTTTGAACAGTTCGGCCTTAAAACCGTGATCATTGGGATTGCCTTTGCCTATGCAGGTTCAATACTTTATGCCTGGCGCAAGATGTCTGACAATAAAAAAATGGGTTTACCTATTTTGGGGCACACCCTTCATCTTAAACTCACCGGGTCAATGATCCTTGTTCTGGCGTTGGACGCTATTGGGTATTTCATTGCAGTAAGCCACGTGCCCACACAGGACATCAGCCTTATCACCATGCTTGAAGACATCTTTGTCATCGTTGCCCTATTGACAATTGCTGTTGGTTTAATTTTGCCGGGGATGATCGCCCATACAGCTGTAGAAATTTCCAATGCTGCTGAAAAATTGGTCCAAGGGACTCTTGCTGATTTTACCCGGGCGATGCGGGCCCTGGCAGCAGGTGATTTAGTCGCTGCCAAGGCAGATTTTAAGCTCGTACCGGTCATAGTCCATTCACATGATGAAATAAGTGAAATGGCCATTAACTTTAATAAATTACAGGAAGAAATCGGTTTTGCCGCTGTCGGGCTGGAAGGTGCACGGGAAGGTCTTTTAAAATCACAGACCGAGTTGACAAAGACCAATGAACTCTTGCGCATTGCTGAGAAAAGATTTGCTCAAGAACAAATAGAGAGGATGCGTAATGAACATACTATCGTCTTGGGGTCGGTGATTGAAGGTGTTCATTGGTTGGATGCCAATGGAATAATTAAATATGAAAATCCGGCCTCTGCCAAAATGCTTGGTTACGAAGTTGCTGAACTCATCGGCAAACCGGCACACCTGACCATGCATCATACGCACGCTGACGGAAGTGTCCACGAGCAAACCCAATGTCCTATTTATGCTACTTTGAAAGACGGTGCTGTACGTCGCGTGAAGGATGATGTTTTTTGGCGCAAGGATGGCACCAGTTTTCCGGTCGATTATACGTGCACGCCTATTTTTGGTGATAATGGCAAACCAGAGGGTTGTGTGGTCCTTTTTACAGACATCACCGAACGTAAAAAAGCAGAGGAAATTGAATCAGCCAATAAAAAATTAACGATGATGTACGAAATGCAAAAAGACTTCACCTCAACGGTTTCTCATGAGTTGCGAACACCTCTGGCATCCATTAAAACAGCGATTGATTTGGTCGTCAAAAGAATGGTCGGTGAGATCAATCCGGAGCAGGATGAAGTGTTAGGCCGGGCCAAGAGCAATGTGGACCGTTTAAAGCGGTTGATCGATGACATTTTAGATCTAACCAAGATAGAATCGGGCAAGGTAAAGATGACCTTTATGATGAATGATCTCCATCAGGTGATAGAGGAGGTCGTTGAGTCTCAAAGAGACGTCGTCCAAAGCCGTGGGTTATATATCAAAACAGAATTAGGCGCTCAAATGCATAAAATTCCTTTTGACAGCGATAGGATCATTCAGGTCTTGAATAATTTATTAGGCAATGCGATCAAATTTACCAAGCAAGGCGGGATCATGATCAGGACCAAGGACTACCCGCAGGAGAATTGTATTTTTGTGAGCATCCGGGATACCGGTAAGGGCATCAATGAGATGGACCTTTTAAAACTTTTTCAGAAATTCCAGCAAATTGAATCTGCCCATGAGAATGAAGAAGGCGGTACAGGCTTGGGATTGGCGATCTGTAAAGAAATCATCTTGCGCCATGGCGGCAAGATCTGGGCTGAATCGAAACCGGGTGAAGGAACGGCATTTAACTTTTTACTTCCTATTCAGGAGCGGAGGGTAACGTCATGAGTAACCCAAAGACCATATTATTGATCGATGATGAGATTGATTTGCAGCAATTAGTCAAGATCGCTTTAAAATCCAAGGGCTATAACATTGAAACGGCCAATAACGGACTCGAAGGCTTGGCCAAATTAGAAACGATGAACCCTGACCTTATTATTCTTGATATGAACATGCCCAAAATGGGCGGGGTCGAATTTTACCAGAAAATCTGCGATGGTACGGACAGGCCAAGGTATCCTGTTTTGGTTTTGACGGCCCGGGCCAATATGGAGCAACTTTTTAAGGAACTGAATATTGATGGATTTATGGCCAAGCCATTTGAGATTGATGATCTGCTGCGTGAGGCTGATACCATTATCCGGAAAGAAGTCAATGCCGGTATCAGGGTGTCCCCTTCAGGTGCCAGAGAATCCCGAAAAGTTTGTCTCGTTGACAACAGTCCTGAAATGTTGAACAAGATCGGGCCTGTTTTTACCGGTGCGGGGTATACGGTCAGCCCGGCTAGGAGCGGGACAGAAGGTATTGAGCTCATTGCCGGAATTTTACCTGATGTGGCATTGGTGAATTTGGGTTTAACAGATATATCCGGCGATTTGGTTGTCGTGAAATTAAAATTGATGGCTAAAACCAGGGGTGTGAAATTTATTTTATATTCTGATACAATTGCGGAAAAGACCATTATCACCCAAAAAATTGGTGAAAAGCAGGGGATAGACCGGCTTGTCCCGTTTACCACTTCGCAAGACCTGCTTAAAGTGGTCAATGAGCTGCTGCGCGGTTAGGGAAGGCGTAGTTTAGTCGGTATGAAACCTCCACAATAAGCTCCAGCCCACCTCAAAATTAAACCTGTTCATTTTATTTGGCTTATTATATAATTGACGAATTCTAATTCGTTTCAAACAAGGGAGATAGGTCTATGAACCAGCCATTTAAAATCGGAACAGAAAAGAGTCCGAATTTGTCTATGATTGATGTGTCTAAGGTTGATGGTACAAAACTGGAAACATCGCCCTATGAGTATATTGTGGTTTCGGATTTTATTAGGGAAGATTGGAAAGACAAACTGATTGAAGCTTATCCGCAGGTCAAGGCCGCCGGCAGTTTCCCTTTGTCCACCGTGTCCTGCAGTAATGAGTTTAAGCAATTAATCAATGAGATGAACTCGGATGCTTTTAAGCATGCCATCGAAAAGAAATTCTCACTCGATCTGGAGGGTAAGCCAACCATGTTCACCGTCCGCGGCAAATGCAGGCTCAAAGACGGCCAGGTCCATACGGATTCTGAAACCAAGATCATCACTGTACTGCTTTACATGAACCCTTCCTGGGAAAATCAGGCTGGAGGCCGGCTGCGGGTGCTTAACAGCGCTAATATTGATGATATCAAAACTGAGATTTCTCCTGATGTCGGGACCTTGCTTGTTTTCAAGCGTTCGGACCACTCCTACCACGGGCATCTGCCTTTTGAGGGGCCGCGTAAAGTCATCCAGATGAATTGGGTGACTGATCAAAAAGTCGTGGATAAAGAACAAAACCGGCATCGCTGGTCCGCTATTTTTAAAATGTTTTCGCCCTCTTATTAAAGAGCGGTCCTTATGCCCATTAAAAATAGTTTGCGGGTTTCTTCATGTTGGGTGGTGACGGAAGGGTTGGCTGGTCTTCAAAACCAGGCCATTGGCCTGGCCCAGGCGCTTGGGGTTTCTTATGTTTTAAAAGAAGTCAGGAAACCCAAAGGTCTTTGGCAATTATTTTCAAAGGGAAAGCATGATTTTACCCCTCCGTGGCCGGATTTGCTGATTAGCTGCGGACGTCAGAGTGTGGATGCTTCGCTATTTATCCGCCGCGCCAGCGGAAATAAGACATTCACTGCCCATATCCAGCATCCTTTGGTTGATCCTAAGCTCTTTGACCTTGTTATTGCGCCGGCCCATGACAAATTGCAGGGCGACAATGTGTTTGTCACTCAAGGGGCCATTCACCATGTCAGCGCTGAGAAACTCGTGGGTGCTGCCGGACACTTTCGTCCTTTACTGGCATCTTTGCCGCGTCCTTTGATCAGCGTTTTGGTCGGCGGTAAAAATAAGCATCAGGATTTTTCTGATACCGCGGCCCATGATTTTGCGGGGAAGTTGACACTTGCGGCCCAAAATTCCGGCGGCAGTCTTGCTGTTTCTTTCTCACGGCGGACAGGAGAGCGCAATGAGGCGATAATAAGACAGGATCTTCAAGGGGTTCCTTCTTTTATTTGGGATGGCCAGGGGGAAAATCCCTATTTGGGCTTACTGTCACTGGCGGATGTCATCATTGTTACCAGTGATTCCATTTCCATGGTCTCTGAAGCCTGTTCAACGGGAAAGCCGGTTTATATTTATGAATTACCTAAGGCCGGAGGCCGGCACAAACAATTTTGTGAGAACCTGATACAAAGCGGTCATGCGCGTCTTTTTTCAGGCGCCATTGAGATTTGGAAAAACACGCCGTTGGATGAGACCCGCAGGGCAGCTGATTTTGTTTATGAACGTTTTTGTGAGAAAGGTGAGGGAAATAAATATGCAGACATCAGTCCAAGAAATTCCTCTTAAGATCAAAACATTCAGTAATGCAGGAGGCAGTTCTGCGCTTTTCAAGGCACTGGGCCATCCTTTGACCGCGCCTAAAATAAATAGTTTAATTAAATCCCTGTCGGCATTTGAAAGAGTGGCCGTCTATGATCCTATGGGGCAGGCCGAAGAATTCGAAGCCTTATATGATATTTCCCCCATAAAGATCAGCGGTGTTTTTGTCCAGAACGTTGCTGATATCGGTAAGCCGCTGCTTGGTCAAAACACATCTCCTATTACTGAATTTAAGAATACCGACGCTGATGTTCTTTTCATCACAGCCTTTGATTCCGTACGCCTGCTCGCTCAAATCCAGCACCTGCTGCCTAAGGGGATGAAGGTTTTTTCTTTTGACGAAGCGCGCCTGGCTGATGAATTTTTGACCAATCCCCGTAATTATCTTGATCCGTTGAATTTCGCCACCAATTTTGTTTTTTTCAGGGAAGAAGCAGGGCATCATACGCGTTTAGTCACGGCCAATTATTGGGCCGGATACAGCCCCAAGACCGTCGGGTTATGGTGCTGCATGTTTGACAAAGACGGCAAGATGCTGGCGCAATGGAATGAAAAACTTGAAAAATCCGTCCATACCGTCACTCTTGACAGCGCCGAGATACGCCTGCGCCTGAAACTGCCTGCTTTTTGCGGCAGCCTTTTTATTCATTTTACCGGCATTGCCGGCCATGACGTGGTCAAATACGCACTGGACACCTACGGCGACGATGATACGGTGCTTTCCTGCACGCATGATGCCAATTCCTGGCCTGCTGATCTTTACGCGGGCCTGCCTGCCCCCAAGGAAGGCCATCAGGTCCTTTTGTGGGTGCAAAACAGCCATCCCTGTCAGATACCCATCGGTGGAATGGGCCTGAGTTTGATGGGATCAGATGAGGTGGTCTTTTTTGACAAGCCTATTGCTCCTTTTGCGACCTTTGCTCTTGATGTGTCAGCTTTATTCCCCAAAGCCAGATGGCCGCAGCAGTTTGAACTCCATGCCGGCCGTTATGTTGTCCGGCCCCGTTATGAAGTCGTTGACCCTAAAGGCCGCCGTCTCATGGCCCATACCAACGTTGAGCGCACTGATCTTAAAAATGATCCGGCCATCCGTAATTTAGGTAAGGTGATGGGCAAGGTATATATATTGCCGGCACCGATTTTGCCGATCGGCCGTTTTCAGAATTTCGTTTTGCCCACACCGATGTCAACCTGCCAGCAGGATCTTGCGCTGACCTTGATGATTTATAACAGCAAAGGCCAGCAGATGGGGCTTTTTCCTCTGGGAAAATTGGACCGCGCCAATATCAAGGACATCAATATCAATAGTCTTTTGGCTAAACGTTCGGAAAGTGAACTGCCTGGCGGTTTTGGCCACGTTGAATTGGTTTACGATTTTGCCCAGGGCGGAGATACCGACGGCTGGCTGCATGGCTTGATGCGTTATGAGGACACCAGGAGCGGGCACAACACGGAAACCAGTTTCGGGTCTCATATTTTTAATACAGCTTTGGTTTACAAAAATGAACCTCAGTCCTATGCAGGCCGCCCGCCGGGCTTAAGCACACGCTTATTTCTGCGTTTGGGCCGTGATGAAAACACAGATACGATCTGCCATTTGATCTATCCGGCATCCACCCCCTGGCATGCACAGTCTGAAACAGACCTGCTCCTGATAGATTCGAAGGGCACAGAAATATTAAAGAAAACCATCCATATCGCCTGTAGCGGTTCTCTGCTTTGGCGCTATCATGAAATGTTTGATAAAAAAGAGCGTGACCAGGCCGGAAAAGACGCCTATATTATCATCCGCGATACGACCTGCCGATTGTTCGGCTATCATGGGCTGATGAAGGGCGAAAAGTCTTTTTGCCTGGACCATATGTTTGGATTTTAAAATACATGGCGCCACATCCGGATACACCGTACCCATCAACGCACCCGCAGTCCAGCCATTTCCATGCCCTTGTTAATAGGCAGGGGAAGATAAACGTCCATGGCACGCGTGATCTCCAGAACCCTTTCGCGGACCTGTATCATTTTTTCTTTTCCCTGTCCTGGCCCAGGTTCTTTTTGTTTGTCGCTGCCATTTATTTTCTGACTAATTTATTTTTCGGGGTTTTATATTTTATCTGCGGGGTGGATGCCTTAGGAGACGGGCATTCCATGGCAGGAGAGCGTTTCAGGCATTGTGTTTTCCTGAGCATTGAAAACATGAGTTCTGTTGATTACAGCCGGGTGGGGAATGTGGGCATAGTGCCCTATATCCTGATGACCATCCAGGCCTTTTTGGGACTGCTGACCTTGGCGGTCATCACAGGTTTATTTTATGCCAGGTTTTCACGGGCCACGGCGCGGATCATTTTCAGCAATAAAGCGATCATCGGCAAGCATAACGGCAAAGCCTGCCTTTTTTTCAGGATCGCCAATGAGCGTTTAAACCAGATTGCCGAGGCGCACATGTCCCTGTACCTGACTAAAAACGAGACCAGCCTGGAAGGGGAGCATACGCGTAAATTTTATGATTTAAAGCTGGAACGCAACCATACGCCTTTGTTTGCCTTAAGCTGGACCGTGCGGCATTATATCGATGAGAAAAGCCTTTTGTTTGAGATGGATGAAAAGAAAATGCGTGAGGTCCAGATGGGCATTGTGGCGTCCCTGACCGGTACTGATGAGACTTTTTCACAACCCATCATCGCCCGTCATGCCTACGGCGTGGATGACATCGTTCATGACAGGCGTTTTAAAGACATCATTACCTTCCATGAAAGAAAGGTCCATATCAATTTGAAGGGCATTCATGACCTGCACGAGGTCCAGTCATGATAAAGGTATATACGGGGCTAAAAGGGAATTTGATTGTTTTCTTTTTTATAGCGGGGATTATCCTTTTTTTATCCATCTTTTTTTGGGGGGTCGAAAAAGCTGTCCAGTTGTTGTTGCCCCTATTGATCGTTCTGTCCTATGTATTGATTGCCATTTTTGTATTAGGCATTCTTCCCGCAACTTTTTTTAAGGATTTACGCCCAGCCTTGGCCGTGTATTCTGTCCTGATATCGCATGCCCTTGGGGTTGTGACATGGATGGTGTCATTTTTCTTTGTCATTAAAACCTTTGGTTTGGGGGGAATATTCCTGGCCCTTTTGTTTCAGTTTTTAGCGCCTATCGCCATTGCCGGGGCCATACTTAAAGGGTCTTGGCCCATGGCAGGGCATTTGTCAGTATGGATTTGTTTTACTTATGGGATGAGATATTATAGCCAATGGGTAGTGAATTTAAATCCCCGGAACCAGGAAAAAAGAGATATTATTGATATCGAGGCCACAGAAGTTCAGGGTCATTGAAAGGCAGGATGTATGGAAAAGTGGTTTTGTTTAATTGGAGGAGGGGTTCTAGGCACGCTGGCGCGCTATATTCTTGCCGGGGTAGTTTACCAAAAAATCGGCACAGATTTTCCTTATGGAACATTGGCCGTTAATCTGATAGGTTGTTTTTTAGTCGGTTTTTTTGATACTATTTTTCAAGCGAGATTTCTTTTCAGTCCTATTTTAAGGGTTTTTTTGATGGCTGGCTTTTGCGGTGCTTTTACGACCTTTTCCACCTTTATGCTTGAAACAGGCAATCTCATCAGGGACGGGGAAACGTTAAGGGCTTTTTTAAATGTCATCCTTAGCGTCACCATCGGGTTTATAGTTTTTAGGCTTGGCGTATTATTGGGAGAAATTATATGAAAATTCCGGCGGAAGGTAAATTATTGAGGGTTTTTATCGGCGAGCAGGATAAGTGGAAGGGTTTGCCGCTTTATGAAGCCATTGTGAATCTGGCACGCAAAGAACACCTGGCAGGAGCAACGGTTGTGAAAGGATGCATGGGCTTTGGCTGTAAGAGCCATATGCATACGGCAAAGTTGGAAAGGTTGTCTGAAGACCTTCCTATGGTCATTGAAATTGTCGATAGTGAGGAAAAAATCGTGGCTTTTTTACCCCATCTCGATGAAATGGTTGCTGAGGGACTGATCACGCTGGAGAAGGTCAACGTTATTATGTACCGCGCAGGTAAGGATGCGAATTAATGAATAATATGATCAAAAGATTGTTTGTGTTGATGATTTCAGGTGTTTTATTGGGTGCCAGCCTTGTGCAGGCCCAGGCCATCAAAGACGGCGAAGGTAAAATGACCTTACCCGATGGCTCTGTGTATCAAGGCCAATTTAAAAACGGTGTTTTTGAGGGCAAGGGAACATTGACCGATCCCACAGGCAAGCAGTATACGGGGGAGTTTAAAAACGGGCTTTATGACGGCCAGGGAGTTCTTGTTTATGCGGACGGCAGTAAATATGAGGGGCAATTTAAAGAAGGCCAGTTAAATGGCCAGGGGCTTATCACTTATGCTGACGGCACCCAGTATAAGGGGCAATTTAAAGACGGAGATGTTGATGTTCCTGCAGTTACCGACAATTCAGATACAACGACAAACTCAACACGCTAATTGTAATGGAGACATAGACTTTAATTGACGTCCGGTCTAAGAATGTTTAAGATATAAAAAATCGATTATAATAGAAAGGGTATTATTTATGTCAATGAAAGCAAATGCAATGAGAGTTTTCTTGAGTTTTTTAGCAATGACTTTATTGGTATCTCCAAAATTATCCTATGCTGATTGGTCAATCGGGATCGGTGTGGGTGACCACCACGATGGCGGGTGGGACCACCGTGACGACCACCGTGCTTACGGGTGGCATGATCATCCTCACTGGGGATATCATATGCATTTTCTTCCAGCCGGATATTTCACCATTTGGGTGGGAGGAGCAAGGTACTATTATTATGATGGGTTGTATTACTCCTATGTTGGGGACGGAGATTATGTGCTGGTGGACCCTCCGATAGGGGCCTATGTGGCTGAAATCCCACCGGATTTTCAACCGGTCAGTATTAATGGCAGAATGTATTATACCAATGATGGTGTTTATTATATTTTAACGGAACATCATGGTTATAAAGTCGTCCCCGCGCCTGTGGTGTATGCCGAGCCGCAGCAGGTCATTGTGCAATCCCAACCGGTCACAACGGTCGTAGAGGCCCCTGCGGTCAACACACAAGACGCCTTCCCGGTAAATGTTCCCACTGACAACGGCGGGTATAAAACCATTGTCATCAGAAAATCAGGCAATGGCTACATCGGGCCCCAAGGGGAATTTTATCCAACCTTTCCTTCAGTTGCCCAACTCAAGGCGATGTATGTGAAATAAAAGCCCCGTATTTTAGCAACATCTCTGTTCAATCCCCCCGCCTTGGGCGGGGGGATTTTTTTATTTACTTCCCAGTTGACATTTTAATTTTCATAGTGTACATTTAATGAGTATAATATTTCACATAGTGAAATAAAAGGAGGGATCGTGGCTGAATTGAAACTGGACGAATTTGGGGACCGGATGATCAAGCTCCTTCCCAAATTGAAGATTGAGCTTTGCTGTTATGAGAACAGCACGCTGACCCGCCGTGACATCACCACCACCCAGCTTCTGGTTTTAGAATGCCTCTCCACTTGCGGCCATTGCAAGATGCACACCCTGGTCGATGCCCTTAAAGTTAAATTTTCAGGTGTTACCGCCATGATCGATAGATTAGTCAAGACCGGTTTTGTCATCCGTGAACACGGCAAAGAGGACCGGCGCACGGTTTTTGTCGCCCTAAGCACCAAAGGCAAAAAGGTCCTGCAGGAAGTTTATCAGCAGCGGCGCCGTGCTTTCATACAGGTTTTTAGCCGGGTGAGTGCCAGGGAGAGGGAAGAATATTTAATAATTCTTGAAAAAATTGTGGACCAACTTAAGGACAAACAATGGACAAATTAATAAAGATTCCCGCTTTCACGGGAATGGCAGGCGTGACTTTTCTTCTTTTATTCTCCTCGGGATGCCAGAGCCGGCAGGCGCCGCCACCGCCTCCGCCACCGGAAGTAGGGGTAGTGACAGTCAATTCCCAAACCATACCGGTAACAACAGAGTTCCCGGGAAGGATTGATGCCGAACGGGTGGCGCAAGTCAGGGCAAGGGCAACGGGCATTCTCCTTAAAAGACTGTTCGTTGAAGGATCTGAGGTCAATGAAGGTGATCAGCTTTTTCAAATTGACCCCGCACCTTTGCAGGCGGAATTAGACAGCGCAAAAGCCAGTTTAGCCAAAGCCCAGGCAGAGTTGGCCCAGACACAGGCTAAATCAAACCGTTATAAAGAACTTGTGGCCATTAATGCGGTCAGTAAACAGGATTATGATGATGCCAGCGCTGCTGCCCTGCAAGCCAATGCGGATGTAGAGACCGCCAAAGCCGCCGTGGAAACGGCTTCTTTAAATCTCGGTTATGCGAGTGTTACAGCACCCATTTCCGGAAAAATTGGTGAGGCCAAGGTCACTGAAGGGGCGTACGTCACTGAGAGTGACGCGACAGAATTGGCTGTGGTCCAGCAGCTTGATCCTATATATTTTGATTTTACAGAATCAAGCACCGATGTTTTAAAACTTAAGGATTCTTTTGACAAAGGGCAATTACAAAAAGTTGCCCCTGATGAGGCCAAGGTGACCCTGCTCTTGGAAGACGGTACAACGTATAAAGAACCGGGAAAGCTGTTGTTCAGTGATATTACCGTTGATCCAAGCACCGGCATGATCACCCTGCGTTCGGAATTCCCTAATCCTGACCATGTATTGTTGCCGGGGATGTTTGCCCGGGTGCAGCTTGAGCAGGCCATTGATCCCAATGCAGTCACGGTCCTTCAGCGGGCAGTGGCTTTAAAGGGAGACGGCAGCGCCACGGTGATGGTGGTGACGGCAGATAATAAGGTGGAGGCAAAGACAATTAAGCTTGGAGATGCGCTGGATGATAAATGGATCGTTACCGACGGCCTGAAGGCCCGGACACCGTGATCGTTGAAGGACTGCAGAAGATCATGCCGGGGATAACTGTGAAGACAGTCCCTTTCAGCGACTCTGACGAGGGCAAATAAGTGTCTAAATTCTTTATTGATCGCCCCATTTTTGCTTGTGTGGTTTCCATTTTGATTGTGCTTATCGGTATCACGGCCATCAGCCAATTACCCGTGGCCCAGTATCCGAGTGTGGCCCCGCCATCGATCAACATTAATTCTACCTACGCCGGGGCTTCTGCAGAGACATTACAAAACACAGTGACCTCCATCATTGAGCAGCAGCTTAATGGTATTGACAATCTCCTTTATATAACTTCTACCAGTTCTGCCAGCGGACTGTCAACGATCACTCTTTATTTTGAACCTGGTACCAATCCGGATACGGCCCAGGTCCAGGTGCAAAATAAACTGCAATTAGCCATACCGGCACTCCCGCAGATCGTCCAGCAGGCAGGGGTCACGGTCACCAAAGCCACCCGCAATTACTTGATGTTTTTTACCCTTTCAACGCCTGATGGAAGCATGGATGAAATTTCCCTGGGGAATTATATCGCCTCAAATGTTCTTGATCCTATTCGTCGCGTACCGGGAGTCGGTGAAGCCAATCAGTTCGGTACGGAAAATGCCATGCGCGTCTGGATGAACCCCCAAAAGCTTTATAGTTATAATATGACTGCCAATGATGTGATCAATGCCATCGGCGCGCAGAATATTCAAATCCCGCTGGGCCAGTTAGGCGACCGTCCCTTTGTCAAAGGCCAACAGTTGAATATCACCCTGCAGGGCCGAAGCACCCTGAGCACGCCTAAGCAGTTTGGAAATATTATTTTGCGGGTCAATCCTGACGGCTCGCGTGTTTATTTACGGGACGTGGCCAATGTGGCCTTAGGCGGCCTGGATTATTCCACCCGGGCGCGTACCAATGGCTATCCTTCTTCTGCCGTGGCCATTAAATTGACACCGACAGCTAACGCGGTGGCCACGGCTGATGCCATTCACGCGAAGGTCACACAGTTATCTAAATTTTTTCCTCCGGGCGTCAAGGTCGATTATCCCCTGGACCAGTCGGCCTTTGTACGCATTTCCGTCAGAGAAGTGATCAAAACACTGCTGATTGCCATCTTCCTGGTTTTTTGCGTCATGTATTTATTTTTGCAAAGCATGCGCACGACCCTCATACCGACCATCGTAGTACCTGTGGCTTTGATGGGTACTTTTACGGTCATGAAAGCTTTTGGTTTTTCCATCAATGTACTGACCCTCTTCGGGATGGTGTTGGCCATCGGTATCCTTGTTGACGATGCCATTGTGGTGGTTGAAAACGTGGAGCGCTTGATGCGTGAGGAAGGTCTTTCTCCGCGGGAGGCCAGTATCAAGGCCATGGAACAGATCACCGGAGCGTTGGTGGGCATCTCCCTGGTTTTGACCGCGGTGTTTATCCCGATGGCATTTTTCGGCGGATCGGTGGGGGGAGATTTACAAGCAGTTTTCCCTGTCGTTGGTCGCATCCATGTTATTTTCCATCTTTTTGGCCCTGACCCTGACCCCAGCCTTGTGCGCGGCCATTCTTAAACCGGTTGACAAAGCCAAACACGAAGAAAAGAAAGGCTTTTTTGGTTTGTTTAATAAAGGTTTTACCACGGGCCGTGATAAATATCACCATATGGTCGGCCGCATGCTTCAGACCACGGGCCGTTGGTTTATTGTTTACGCGGTGATTATCTTGGCGGTGGTTTTGCTCTATAGCCGTCTGCCTTCATCATTCTTACCGGAAGAAGACCAGGGGTATTTTATTACTAATATTCAATTACCCGTCGGAGCAACTCAGGAGAGGACCCTGGCTGTTTTAAAGAAGGTTGAGAAGTATTTCATGTCCCAGCCGGAAGTGGACAAGATCATTACGGTGGCCGGGTTTAGTTTCAATGGACGTGGACAGAATTCCGCACTTTCCTTTATCCGTTTGAAAGACTGGAGCCTGCGTCCGGGGGATGCGCATAAAGCACCGGCCATTATCCGCCGTGCTTTTGGTGCTTTTTCCCAAATTAAAGATGCTATTATTTATCCGGTCAATCTGCCGCCTATTCCGGAGCTAGGCACCTCATCAGGTTTTGATCTGATGCTGGAGGACCAGGCTGGTTTGGGCCATGATAAGCTCATGCAGGCGCGTGATCAGCTGGTGGCCTTGGCAGCTAAGAACCCCAATGTCATGGGTGTGCGCATGCAGGGCCTGGAAGATGCAGCCCAACTGAAAATAAACATCGATGAGAATAAGGCCAGTGCTTTGGGCGTGTCTTTAGGTGATATCAATACAGCCATGCAGGCTAATTTTGGTTCGTATTACGTTAATAATTTTGTCCACGGTAATCGTGTGCAGAGGGTCATTGTTGAATTGGACGCACCCTACCGCATGCAGCCATCGGATATAGCCAAGGTTTTCGTGCGCAACGCCCAGGGAGGGATGGTGTCATTGTCCAGCCTGGTTAATCTGCAATGGACCTACGGTTCTCCGCAGCTGCAGCGCTATAATGGTTTCCCGGCGGTAGAGATCATCGGCACCACCCCGCCGGGCAAAAGTACCGGAGATGCCATGACAGCCATGGAGGGAATGGTTGATCAATTGCCCAAAGGTGTTGGCTATGAGTGGACCGGCCAGTCTTATGAAGAACTGCTCTCCGGCAAGCAGGCCCCAGCGCTTTTTACGCTGTCCATCGTTGTCGTGTTTTTGGCCTTGGCCGCCCTTTATGAAAGCTGGTCTATTCCTTTTGCCGTCATACTGGTGGTGCCATTGGGAATTTTAGGGTCTTTATTAGCGGCTAGTATGCGCGGCATGCCCGATGACGTTTATTTTAAAGTCGGTCTTTTGGCCATCATCGGATTGTCGACGAAGAATGCCATCCTGATCGTTGAGTTTGCTAAAGATCTTCAAAAGGAAGGCAAAGGCCTGGTTGAGGCTACTCTTGAGGCCGTGCATTTACGTCTTCGTCCGATCTTGATGACTTCATTGGCCTTTATTTTAGGAGTAACGCCCTTGGCCTTGAGCACCGGTGCCGGTTCAGCCAGTCAGCATGCCATTGGAACAGGGGTGGCAGGAGGAATGTTTACAGCAACCTTTCTGGCCATTTTTTTGGTGCCGGTATTTTACGTCGCTGTACGGCGGATCTTTATGCCTAAGGATAAGGGAAAATGAACAAATTTCTTTTTTCACTATTTTTGTGTTTAGCTGTGTCCGGATGTACCTTTATTCCTCATTACACTCGTCCGCCCTTGCCCGTGCCAACGCAATTTCCTTACGGTAATCCCAAAACACCGGTGGGTAGCACACCGGCTTACGATATCGGCTGGAAAACTTTTTTTAAAGACCCGCGTTTGCAAAAACTCATCGGATTGGCTTTGAATAATAACCGTGATTATCACGTGGCCCTTTTAAATGTAGAGCAGGTCCGCGACCAGTACCGTATCGTGCAATATGCCTTCCTGCCGACCTTTGCCCTCAATGCTTCCGGTGTACGTGAACGTGAATTGGCCACCAGCAATGATTATATTAATTTGCGTAATTATAATGCCAGTGTGAATGTAGCTTATGAAGTCGATTTATTTGGACAGATACGCAGCCTTAAGGCCCAGGTCCTGGAACAATATTTGGCGACAGAGGAGGCTTCCCGCGCCGCCCAAATTACATTGGTGACAGAAGTAGCGGTGCAATATCTGACTGAGCGCGCTTTGGATGAACAATTGGCCTTATTGCAGCAAACGCTCAAGTCAGTTGTAGCCTATTATGATTTGATCAATAAAAGTTACCAACTGGGAAACTCATCTGCATTGGACCTGCGTTTGGCCCAGACCCAGGTGCAGTCGGCAAAGGTCGCTATGGCTAATTATGAGCGCCAGCGCGCCCAAGCCGAAGATGCCCTGGTCCTTTTGGTCGGACAGCCCATACCTGATGATCTTCCGCCGCCGCAGCCACTGGGTTCCCAGGATTTTATGGCAGATTTACCGGTGGGTCTTTCGTCAGATTTGATTGAGCAGCGTCCGGATATCCTGGAGGCCGAAGATCAGCTCAAAGCGGCCAATGCCAACATAGGCGCTGTACGGGCCTCTTTTTTTCCGAGCATCTCCCTCACTGCGTCGGATGGGACTGCCACTGTAAAATTAGCTAAACTATTTACTTCAGGGTCTCAAGTGTGGAGTTTTTCCCCGCAAATTTCTTTGCCGCTTTTTAACCAAAGCACTAATATCGCTAATTTAGATGCCGCGTGGGTGAGTAAACGGATTGAAATTGCCCAATATGAAAAAACCATTCAAGTGGCTTTTAGTGAAGTATCCGATGCTATGGCTGCCCGTGACACTTTTAATATGCAGATCAAGGCCCAGCGGGATTTGGTCCAGGCAGAGCAGGAGCGTTATGATTTATCAGCGGCCCGATATCATAACGGCATTGATAGTTATCTGACCGTGCTTTTGGCCCAGCAGGACCTTTATACCGCTCAGGAAAATCTTATTCAAGTGAGCGTCGATCGTTTCACTAATCTTATTTCCCTCTATAAGGCCCTTGGCGGCGGTTGGCAAGATTAAGGAACTTTTTGACATTGCTTATTGTCTAAATAAGTGAAGGAAAAAAGCAATGTTAAAAAACAGCCACCGCATGCTGCGGGGCAAGGGGGGTTTATATGTCAGCAAAGACAAAAATCGCAGGACTAATGATGGTTTTAATGGCTTTATCCGCTCCGGTAGTTTACGCGGATAATGGCGGCGGTGATGCGGATTCTTGGCATCAAGGCGGCGATTGGCATCATGGTAAACAGGACCATATGATGGCCAAAATCCTTGGGCTGACCGATGATCAGGTCAAGCAGTTGAAAGACAGCCGGCTGAAACAAAAAGAGGCCATGAAAAGTGTTTTTGAACAGATGAAGACCAATAGAGAAGCTTTAGAAGCAGAGATCACTAAGGCCGCTCCGGATATGGGTAAGATCAATGATATCCAAACACAGATCAAAACCCTTCTATCACAAATGGTTGACAATCGTTTAAATGCCGTTATGGAAGTCAAAAAGATACTTACTCCTGAACAATTCGCAGGTTATATGGCCTTGAAAAAGGAAAGAATGATGATGAAACATATGAAGGGCCATTGTAAATTCGTGCATAAAGATGGTTTTGATAAAGATGGGGATGGTCATCATTGGGGCGATCAAGGTGACGGTGATGGTTCCCAGGACTAAAAAATAGCCCAATTAAAGGTGATGTATAGTAAATAAAAAAATGGAAATCCCCATATTTATTAATGAAAAGGAGAATATAATATTATCATGAGAATATTTTATCCCCTTATGGTGGTTTTATTGTTTACGACAGCACCGCTTTTCGCGCAAGACCAGCCGTCAGGCGATGAGCATCAGCCGCCCAGCGCGGATGAAATTGTCTCGATGATGCAGTCTAAATTAAATTTGACGCAGGACCAGGTCAGCGCTGTCACGCCGATCGTTGAGAAGTATTCGTCCCAACGCGAGGAGCTTCGGCAAAGCATGGAAGACGGTACTATGGACCGTGACAGCATACGCAGCCAAATGAAACAGTTAAAAACAGATGAAGCCCAGGAATTGTCCCAAGTCCTCAGCGCAGATCAATTGAGCCAATGGGAACAAATGCAGAAACAGGGCAGGCACAAACATGGTAGCGATGGCAGCGAAAGCGGCGGAGATAACCCTCCACCACCGCAGCAATAATAGGATATTTTTTTATGGAGCAAGAAAGAAAAACAGAAGGGCCCAAGAATAATAAACATGACCGGGTCCTTTTGTCCAAGAAACGGCCTCTTCAATGGGGATGGTATGTCCTTATTGCCGTGGCAGTCATCGGTGTTTTTTGGTGGCACAAGCATGCCCAGGCACCCGCGGATACTTCTCAAACAGGCAAGCACAGCGGCGGTTGGGGCGGCGCAGGTGCCCGCACCCCCAGTGATTCACCTATTGTGACAGCGACGGCAAAAATAGGTGATATCAATATTTATCTCAATGGCCTGGGTTCTGTGACGCCTCTTAACACAGTGACTGTTAAATATCTCGTTGGCGGCCAGATCATGAAAGTTCTTTTTAATGAAGGTCAAATCGTCAAGGAAGGCGATCTTTTGGCCGAAATCGATGCTCGCCCGTTCGAGATACAATTGGCCCAGGCCCAAGGGCAGCTGATCCATGACCAGGCTTTACTGGATGATGCCAGGTTGGACTTGAAACGCTATCAGGTATTGTCTGCCCAGGATTCCATCCCGCAACAGCAGTTGGATACACAGACGGCTTTGGTCAAACAGTATGAGGGAACTGTCAAGGTTGATGGTGCCCAAGTCAACAATGCTAAACTGCAATTGACTTATGCAAATGTCACAGCACCGATCAGCGGACAAATCGGCTTACGCCTGGAAGATGCCGGAAATATCGTCCAGCCCAGTGATACCATTGGATTGGCGGTCATTACCAAGCTGCAGCCTATCACCGTTGTTTTTTCTATCCCCGAGGACAATTTGCCGCAGGTGATGGCCAAATACCAGGCAGGGGAGAAATTGGTGGCGGAGGCGTATAACCGTGAAGATACCAAGAAAATAGCGACGGGTTATTTACTCGCCGTGGACAGTCAGATCGACCAAAGCACCGGCATGGTCAAGCTGAAAGCGATTTTTGACAATAAAGATTATGCTCTTTTTCCCAACCAATTCGTCAATATCCATCTGCTTATCAATGTTGATCGTGGTGCTGTGATCGTGCCGGTGGCCGCGATACAGCAGGGCCCCCAGGGGTCTTTTGTTTTCGTCGTCAAAACAGACAATACCGTGACCGTGCGCCAAGTCACTCCCGGTACGACCCAGGAAGACAATATAGCCATTGAGGATGGGTTGTCAGCAGGTGAGGTGGTGGTGGTGGAAGGGGCTGACAAATT
>JABDFL010000001.1 GCA_013286575.1 Candidatus Omnitrophota bacterium | reverse complement strand
TGGCCTGCCCAAGGTCGAGGTGACAAAAAAACGCCTTCTGGACATCAATCCCGATGCCCATATTATTATCCATCAGACCAAATGGGATGAAGGTAACGCGGATAAATTCTTTAAAGGATATGATTATATTGTCGAAGCTTTTGATGTGACTGACTGGAAATACCGGTTCGTGCAGTATTACGCGCCGCGCTTTCCCGTGATTGTCAGCGGGGTCGGCATGGCAGGCTTGAAGGAAAAGCAGCCAATGACTGTCAAAAAAGTAGGCAATGTCTATATCTGCGGCGACCGCAACACCGACAGCGCCCTGGGCCACCCTCCGATGGCCCCAAGAGTGACCCAATGCGCCGCCATGATGGCCGAAATCATCCTCGATCTCACCCTCAACCTCAATCCCATCAACCAATAATCCATACACTATCTATTTGGATTCAATTTATTCTTTTCGCTCCTGGCTTCGTTTTTTTAACGCCAAAAGTTTCTCTGTTGTTTCGGTGTCTGAAAAACTCGCCCTGCCTGTCTCTGGACAGGCAGAGCTCGAACATTTCAGACACCCCGAGCCCTTCGGCTCGGGGTACCCTCAACAACAAAAACTTTTGGCTAAAAACGAACAGTCGCTCAAAGAACAAATTGAACCCAAATAGCAAACATGAATGGCGATTTATGAGGACATTGTGTTTTCTTCGAAGGTAGTAGAAGGCTGCTTTTGCCGGTCCCCGAACGTCCAGTTCGGGGAAAAGCAGCCTGGTGACTAGCGATGCCGCACCGCAGGGTGCGGCGAGCGTGCCTGAGAAGAAAATACAATGGCCTCATAAACACGCACGAGCTAAAAACTCTTTTCGCTACGAACGGTACTCGGCGAAGAGATCGGTGGATAGATAGCGCTCGCCGGTGGAAGGGATGATGGCGACGATGAGTTTGCCTTTGTTTTCGGGTCTTTGGGCTACCTTGATGGCGGCTGTGACGGCAGCACCTGATGAGATGCCGCATAGGATGCCTTCTTCGCGGATCAATCTTTTGGCCATGGCGAAAGCTTCGTCATTGCTGACCTGGATGACTTCATCGATAAGTTTTACATCAACGATACTAGGAATGAAGCCGGCTCCGATGCCCTGGATTTTATGAGGCCCTGGTTGTCCGCCGGACAATACAGGAGATGTGGTTGGCTCAACGGCGATGGCTTTAAATGAAGGCTTGCGGGGTTTGATCACTTGGGCGACCCCTGTGATTGTCCCGCCGGTACCGACACCGGAAATCAGTATGTCTACTTTCCCGTCAGTATCACGCCAAATCTCTTCGGCGGTGGTCAGGCGGTGGATTTCCACATTCGCCTGATTGTCAAATTGCTGGGGCATAAAATATTTATCGGGGTCGGAGTCCATGATCTCTTTGGCTTTTTTGATCGCCCCCTTCATGCCTTCCGGTCCCGGTGTTAATACCAATTCTGCACCCAAAGCCCGCAGCAAAGCCCGACGCTCCAAACTCATGGTCTCAGGCATGGTCAACATTAATTTATAGCCTTTAACAGCACAGACAAAAGCCAGTGCAATACCTGTATTTCCGGAGGTCGGCTCTACGATGACGGTGTTGGCCTTGATCTTTCCGGCTTTCTCAGCGGCGCGGACCATGTTAAAGCCGATGCGGTCTTTGACTGAGCTTAAAGGATTAAAAAATTCCAGTTTTGCCACGACCGTGGCCTCACAGCCGCGGGTGACCTTGTTAAGTTTGACTAAAGGCGTATTGCCGATCAATTCTGTGATATCATTGGCGATTTTCATAGTGTTACCTCCCGGAATTGGATTCCCGCTTTCGCGGGAATGACATAAGATGTTTCTTAAAATACACCATCAAAAGTGTAATGGCCGACGGGGTGACACCGGAAATGCGGTTGGCCTGCCCCAAGGTGATGGGATTAAAACGGTTGAGCTTTTCTATGATCTCTTTAGAAAGACCGGGAACTCCCTTAAAATCAAAACCTTCGGGGATGCGGATATATTCAATATGACGGAATTTCTCGACATCTTTTTGCTGACGATGGATAAAGCCTTCATACTTAATCTCATACTCAACCTGGGCAATCACCTGCGGGCCTAAATCCTTCAAAGTACCGTCAAAACCCGATATCATATTATAATTGATCTCCGGCCTTTTGAGCAAATCATACAAGGAGATCGACTGCTTTAGAGGGGCACTCGCGGCATTCTCTAAAACCTGGTCCAACGACGTGCCCGGAGGGATCTTTGTTGCCCTAAGATGTTCAATCTCATCTGAAATAGCCGCATATTTTTCCACGACTTTATTGTAATCGTTCGCAGACAAAAGCCCCAAATCAAATCCATACCGGGCCAAACGCTTGTCTGCATTGTCTTCCCGGACAATCAGGCGGTATTCCACCCTCGAGGTGAACATGCGGTACGGTTCCTCAGTGCCTTTGGTGGTCAAATCATCGATCAAAACGCCGATATAAGATTCATGCCGTCCTAAAATGAATGGTTCTTTATTTTGGACCTTCAACGCTGCATTGATGCCGGCCACCAGACCCTGGGCACCGGCTTCTTCATAACCGGTTGTCCCGTTGATCTGGCCTGCTAAATACAAACCTTTGATTTTTTTCGTTTCGAGTGTCGGCTTTAATTCTGTCGCCGGCACCACCCCATGCTCAATGGAATAACCCGGGCGCACCATCACGGCCCGTTCAAGGCCGGGAATCGAATGGACCATCTCTTCCTGCACATGGGCCGGAAGACCGGTTGAGATGCCATTAGGATAATAATCAGAAGTATCAAGTCCCTCAGGTTCCAGAAAAACGTGATGGGTGGAGCGCTCTGCAAATTTCTTTAACTTGTCCTCGATGGAAGGGCAATAACGCACGCCCGTGGCCTTGATCTGGCCGGAATACATTGGGGACAAATGAAAATTCGCACGGATAATCTCATGGGTACGTTCGGTAGTACGCGTGATATGGCAAGGCAATAGCTTACGGTCTTTAGGGATAAAAGGTGTCCTAAAAGAAAAAGGAAGAATGGGATTATCAGAATCCTGATATTCCATGCCTTCAAAATTAATGGTACGGCCATCAAGCCTCGGCGGGGTCCCTGTTTTAAACATAAGGACTTCGAAACCCAAATCGCGGATGGAACTGGCCAATCGTGTAGACGCCACCTCGCCCACGCGCCCGCCCGGAGTGATCTGTGTCCCGATATGAATGCGGCCATCTAAAAAAGTGCCTGTCGTGATAATCACTGTTGGGGATTGTAAAGTCAAACCACCTGCAGTTTTAAGCCCTCGGACCGCTCCTCCAACTACCATCAATTCACTGACCTTATCTTCAATAACCGTCAGATTAGGCTGGCTTAAAACCACCTGCTTCATATACAGACGGTATTGCTTGCGGTCAGATTGGCAGCGCGAAGAGCGCACAGCTTGGCCTTTGGAGGCATTAAGCTGGCGGAATTGAATGCCTGTGCAATCAGCAGCCAAACCCATCTGGCCGCCTAAAGCATCGATCTCTTTGACAAGCTGGCCTTTGCCTACTCCACCAATGGCCGGATTACAGCTCATCTGCCCGATGGTCTCTTTGGAAAGGGTGACCATGGCTGTTTTAAGCCCCATGCGTGCCGGCGCTAAAGCCGCTTCAATACCAGCGTGTCCAGCACCTATAACTATGCAGTCAAATGAATTCATAAGGGTATAAAATACCGCTAATTTCGACGATTGTCAATGATTCTTAGGGCTGGAATTATGCCGTTTGCTTCGACGGCAAGGTTCAAAAATGTATTTCTGTCCTCAGCATAAAAATACTGGCGTTTTTAATGGCGTCGTTGCCATCGGGATGCCGCACATATTGGATGTCCGGCTGTAGATACACCCCATCGCGGACTTTGATCTGGTATGTCCATTCATATTCTGTTTCACTGCCGTCTTGCCCTGTTATGGCGCGCAGTTTATTGCTAAAAGAGGCATCGGTCAAAGCAACGCCCATCACGTCATTGGGACGCAAAGGCAAAAGCCCCGTATAATTGAGCCCTGAGGCAACCGAATATTGGACCGTATCACGCCCCTCAGGGTCGCCGCCGCCAAAACAGAACACATTAAGGCCCTGGGCCTCATTGACCTGAAACACCCTCTGATCGATCATGGCGTAGCCGCCATAATTGTCGTGGTATATCATTGAATCGCCGCTGAAATGAAAAGAAGAAGCATCCGGAACGTCACTGCTGTTATACCAAAAACCTGTTTTAATCGTCCCTGCCAAACCGCCTTCCCATGGAAGCTTATAATGATATTGTCCTTCCTCAATGCTCAAAAGGCCCTCTGCGTTACCAAAGTGTGTGCTGTGGGCGTTAATATCATTATTCAAAGGGTCGCCTTGAAAAAAGCCCGCCAAAAAATCGAAATTTTCATTGGGGGAATATTTAAGCCTTACCGCCGGGACAGGTTCCGGATAGGTGGCATCACTATTATTATTGACCCAAAAAGAGGACATCGTATTAAGCGAACTATTGATATAAAGATTCCCGGAATCGCTGACTAAGAATTCTGAATTAATGTCAATGAGCCCAAACTTCACTGAAAACCTGTTATTAAAAAGGCTTTGGCTGTACCATCCTTCATAAATACGCGTTGAACGGGTTGCTTCAATATCACTGACTGTTTGCAGATCACCGACCATATGGTCTGCCGTGGGCTTCAATCCTCCATGCGCATTTAATACATCAAGATGTAAAAGCCCTCCATTAAGTAACCCGGCTTTCCCTAAATCTAATTCACTAACAAGGTCAAAACGGCCAAGCCAGGTATTATTATCAGCAAGGCCCCCTTTGTAAACACCGACATAATCCTCTATCACATACGGGTCAAAAGTAAGGCCTTTGGAGGCCAGGAAATCTCTCTGGCTCTTAAACAAAATGCCATCGTCGGCAAAAGTATAGGAATTGGGCAAAAAAAAGATGGGAATGGCTATAAGAAGCTGAGAAAAATTTCTCATGACTTATCCTTTGGGCGCTAACCAGCCTTGGACAGAAACCCACACTAAGTACACATTTAATACAAGGATCACCGCCGCAGATACCCATGAGAGCACTGTAAGCCATAATGAATTAACAAATTTCCCCATTTTATTCCTGTCACAGGTGAACATCACCAGCGGGATGACTGCGAAACTTAATTGGAGGGATAAAATGACCTGGCTTAAGATCAATAGATTGTTTGTCCCCTTTTCCCCAAACATCGACGCCACGATGGCCGCGGGAATGATCGCTATCAATCGTGTTATCATACGCCTGACCCATGGCCGCAGGCGGATATTCAAGAATCCTTCCATGACGATTTGGCCTGCCAAGGTCCCTGTTAAGGTGGCATTCTGGCCCGATGCTAAAAGTGCAATCGCAAATACGATGCTTGCCAAAGAAGCCCCCAGGACCGGTGATAATAAATTATACGCATCCTGAATTTCTGCTACGTCCTGGTGCCCGCTGTTGTGAAACGCCGCGGCAGCCAGGACTAAAATCGCGGCATTGATAAAGAATGCAAGCATTAAAGCAACTGCTGAGTCGATGGCCGCGAAATGGATGGCCATTTTCTTACCTTCATCATTGCGTTCAAACGCACGGGTCTGCACAATGCTCGAATGCAGATACAAATTATGGGGCATCACCGTGGCCCCTAAAATCCCAATGGCAATATATAACATGGTGGGATTAGTGACGATCTCCGGCTTGGGTAATAAATTCGACAAGAATAACGGTAACGAAGGATGTGAAACTATCATCTCATAGGCAAAACATGTTCCAATCAAGACGATCAACCCTCCCACGATGCTTTCAATAACACGAAACCCCTTATACTGCAGGAATAAAATAACAAGGACATCAAAGGCGGTCAGGAAGATACCTATAATGATAGGAAGATGAAAAAGCAGGTTCAAGGCAATGGCAGCACCAATCACTTCAGCCAGATCACATGAGGCAATGGCTATCTCAGCTCCGATCCATAACATGATGGATACCGGTTTGCTGTAATGGTCACGGCAGGCCTGGGCTAAATCGCGCCCGGTGACAATGCCAAGCTTTAAAGACAAGTGCTGCAGAAGAATGGCCAGAAAATTGGAAATCAATATAACGGACAATAAAACGTAACCATATTGGGCCCCGCCGGCCAAATCTGTCGCCCAGTTGCCCGGGTCCATGTAACCGACCGCTATAATAAGCCCGGGACCTATAAAGGCAAACATTTTACGGCCCCAAGAGGCCTTTGAAGGCACTCGGATAGTCGAATGCACCTCCGATAAACTCACTGTTTTACTGTCCTGCCGCCAGCCTAATTTCATAGACCCTCTTTATCTTGACATTTCCTGCATACCCCATAAAAATGCATCTCATGGCCTAAAATTTTAAAACCCTGTTTTTCCAAATAGGGATGGTAGACCTCGTCTTCTTTCCTGTCCGGGAATTCAATAAAGCGGTGGCAGCGGATGCACTGGGCATGGTGATGGGGCTTCTCGTCATAAACATGCTCAAAATGGCGGTGCTTGTCCCCAAAGGCGGTTTCGCGGATGACGCCGGCTTCGAGCAAGTCATACAGCACGCGATAAACGGTGGGCCGCGAGACCTTGAGCTTCTTTTCTAAACACCCACGGGCCAGCTCCTCTGCCGTAAAATGCCCGTGTGCGCGCATGACCTGGTCAAAAACAATCTCCCGCCCATGGCTCACCCTGCGCCCGGCTTTAGTCAAATAGCGCAAAAACTTGGCGCGCTCCTCATCGATCATTTGAGTATTGACTTTTGACATATGAGATAGTGTATCATTTAGGAAATAAAAGTCAAGGGTCGTTTATGCAAAATTTATGCCATCTACGCGTATTGGGCAGGTTTATTCGAGCGTTGTATTTCCTTCTCAGGCACGCTCGCTGCACCCTGCGGTGCAGCATCGCTAGTCACCAGGCTGCTTGGCCGCGAACTGAACGTTCGCGGACCATGCCCAAGCAGCCTTCCACTACCTTCGAAGGAAATACAATGCCCGAATAAACACAATAAGAATAAATTGAACCCAAATAACTCTAGAAGAAATGCGTTACGAGGAAGGCTGGGCGCAGGATTCGCGGACGATCAGGTCAGGGGCGAGTACTTTGTGGACCACACCTTTTTGCTTACCGGTCATTATTTCATAAATGACCCTGGTGGCCTCTTCTCCCATGGTAAACAAAGGCTGCTTGATCGTCGTCAGGGCCACAGGGCCGAACAGCCCTGCGGGGTTATCATCGAAACCGATAATGGAAATTTCTTCCGGCACCTTGATGCCGTTTTCCATGGCCACGGAAATGATCTCAAGGGCCATATCATCGCTGGCCGCAAAGATGGCCGTCGGAGGGTTCTCCAAGGAAAAAAAGCGCTCAGCTGCCTGGCGGGCCGAGCGGCGGGAATAATCCCCTTTATAAACAAAATCCGGCGGGCAATCAATGCCGTGCTGCTTTAATGCTTTCTGGAAACCTTCAAACCGGTCTATGCCCGCCTGGGTCTGCATATTACCGGTAACAGTGGCGATGCGTTTATGGCCTAAATTGATCAAATATTCCGCAGCTGTAAACCCGCCTTTGACATTGTCCACCGCGATATAGCTGACATCCAGGTCTTTGACGATATGGTTAATGACCAGGCAGGGCGTATTTTCCTGCACGGCGGTTTCCACCTGGGGCAGATTTTCAATGATGTCCGCAAAAATAAGGCCGCCGGCAAAATTCGACCTTAAAGGATTACTTCCGTCGGTAATATGAAAGATCAAATCCAGCCTCAAGGTCTCGCAGCCATGGCCGATGCCGCGCATCAATTCCACCGCGTAGAAAGAATGAAAGATACCGGGATAACCTGGAATGACAAAACCGATAGCGGTGTTCTGTGTCCCTTTGGCCAAACGCTGGGCCGTGGGATTGGGCCTGAATTTCAGTTCAGCGATGGCCTGGTCGACACGCTGGGCGATTTCTTTATTGACGGTGGGGACTTTGTTAAGGACGCGCGAAACGGTGGTGATGGAGACATTGGCCTTGCGGGCGACATCAGTTATGCTTATTTTTTTTTCCACTTAGTTGAATTTTACAACTTCTCCGACTTGAAGATTACCGGTTTTGTCTTTGATATCTGCGGCACAGATATCCCGACGGACCTGGATGACTTCCAAATCAGCTACTTGATTTGAATTGTTATAGACCTTAAGCGGAGTGCCGACACTGACAGTACTGTTCTCCTGGCCCAAATCGACGATGACAAAATTATTGGCGTCATTAATGCTTATGATGGAGCCTTCTGTTTTAGTTCCGCTGGTGCTGGCAGCAACAGCAACCGCCGGTGCGGGACTTGCCTCTACTGCCGCCGCCTGCTGGCTGTTGGGGGCATTCACAATAATGGGCGGTAAATCCATGCTGCCGGATGAAGAGTTTTCAGAAAGTTTCTTGTCCAGGCTTTGTTTGATCTTCCAAATATCGTCGATACGGCTTTGGATGATGCTTTCCGTCTCAATCAGTTTCTTCTGCATTGCTTCCTTATCATCGGTCAGGCGGGAAACAGTCTGCTCCAGCTCAAGCTTGGCAGAAGACAAGCCATTGATCTGGGAAAGTAATTCTGAATTTTGTTCTTTGAGTTTGTCCGCGCGATCATTGACCGCTTGCTGGTCATTACGTGAGCGGGCCAAATCAATGGAAAGATTGTCCGCCAAATCCTGGCCATATTTTATTTTTTGGACAATGTCATCCTTCTCATTGGTCACCTGCTGGACCTGCACTTGTAAATCAGAATTTTGCTTCTTCAAATCGACCACTTGTAAAGCGGCCTGGTCCAAATCAGATTTTGCTTTTTCAAGCGCCACCTGCAAAGCGGCCTTCTGCCTGAGCACTGAAGCCCAATACTGCTCGTTTTGGGGAGAAGACGTGTCCGTCGCATCAGGGGCTGGGAGCGTATTATTGTCCGAAACAACGGGGGCCTGGACATGCACAATCCGGGTCTTATAAACAACTCTCGTCGGCCGGTCTTTAAGTTTTCGCATCAGATCGTCGCGTTCACGGCTGATGGTATCAACCCTGTTTTTCCAATCATCACGGTCAGAATTGGCCTGGTCGAGCTGGGACTGCAAATCATCGGACTTTTTCTTCAAATCATCGTAAAGGCTTTGGGCCTGCGCCTTGTCCTGCTGTGCCTGGGAAACTTTGTTATTAAGATCATCGATGGTGGCCTGCAGGTTTTTAGTCTGGGTCGACAGGTCTGACAACTTGGATTGTTGGTCGGAAACCTGGCCCTGCAAACTTTGGTTCTGCCCTTGCAATGATTGCTTTTGCATTAAAGCCAATACCGCAACGGCAGCGCTGACCACGACAAGAACCCCTAGAATCCACACACTTACACGCACAGCTATGGACATAATGTCTCCTGTTAATTTTTTATATTATACAGAATATAACAAACCACAGGCTTCAATACAAGAAAATTTAGAAATATTTTATGGTTCTTATTCGTAACGGATATTGGCCAGGTAAAACGTACACGAGGAAGGGTTGTCATCAACATTGGCAATCCACGCAAAGCCTCCGCTGATATAGGTAAGGTCTTTGCCGCGCAAATCAATTTCGTATTCTCTCCATTGCTTGGATAAAATCACTGGCCCGATGGACGCTGTATCTGAATCGGGATATGTCTGGCCCTGGCCTATCCCGCCTATCCTGAATTCGGCAATTTTCTCGCCGCCATTTTCACCATGGGCCCAAAAGACCAGTTTTTTGGCGCCGGTCAGATTGTACCCGCCTTTTCTGTCGCCCCAATTATCCGCCGGGCTAAGCCAGTATATCCCCGCCCAATGCCGGCCTTTTAAAGAACAGGCAATATCATACTCGACTTTAATGCAGCTTTTATTTTCCTGGCAATTGTCCTTCCAGGCGTCATCCATTTTAATGCACTCGCCGGTGGGCATGTAACCGGAAGGCACAAAACGGTTCATTGACCCTTTGTCCTGGTAAACATAGAAAGGCTTAAAAGGTTTGGATTGATCTGTGCCGGAAATATCACTGTCCTGGGCATGCGCCGTGCAGGAAATAAGAATAAAAAAAATAAACAAACAACTGCTTAGTTTCATAACAATCTTTCTAAAATTTTGGAAGGGATTTTGTGGACGAATGACAGGGACACCTCGCCTTTAGACGGGTGTCCCTGTCATTATTACATGTAACCCAAGACTAAACGTTATCCAATTCGCCTAATTTCTGCTGAGCAGCCTCGGAAGGTTTCCAAAACCAGCCACCCGGGTCCCAGCATTGCCCATAAAAGAACTCATTAATAACTCTCTTGTAGGCGCTGGTAGCTTCATCTTTTTTACCGGCATTCTGGTAGGCTTCACCTAAAATAAACAAGGCCGTACTCACATCATTGAGCGCCCAATAACTCATGGTCTTTTCTTTGGACTCCCACGGATATTCTTTCAATGAGGCCTGCATTTCCTTGGCTTTACCGGCGTATAATTCTACTGTCTTGTTAGCATAAGCCTGCACGGCATTAAGATCATTCGCCGCCAGTGCCGCCCATGCCTTCTGTACCAAGGTGCTTGACGTATAGTCACCAAAGTCCCAATTGGTTCCGGCTGCCATCATATCCAGCTGTTCCTTAGCACCATCCGCAGGTTTCCAAAACCAGCCTTTGGGGTCCCAAGCCTGGCCAAAAGAATAATTATTAATTAATGTGGTGTACGCTTCTTTGGCTTTATCTTTCATGTTTGCAGATTGATACGCCTTTCCTAAAATGAAATAGCCGGTGGCCACATCATTCAGGGCCCAATATTTGAATATTGCATCATTGGATCCGGTAGCATAATCTTTCAAACCGGCCTGCATCTCCTTGGCCTTATCACCATATAATTCCGCGGCCTTGTTAACATACGCTTGCACGGCTTTAAGATCATTCGCCGCCAGCGCTGCCCATGCCTGCTTGACTAAGGTGCTTGACGTATAATCACCGAAGTCCCAATTTGCTCCAGAAGCCATCATCTCCAATTTTTCTTTAGCGGCAGCTGCGGGTTTCCAAAACCAGCCTTTGGTGTCCCAAGCCTGGCCAAAAGAATAATTGTTAATCAATGTTGTATATGCTTCTTTGGCTTCATCTTTCATGTTTGCGGCACGATACGCCTCTCCTTGAATGTAGTAGCTGGTCGCCACATCATTCAGGGCCCAATATTTGAAGATGTCATCATTGGACCCGGTAGCATAATCTTTCAAACCGGCCTGCATCTTAGCTGCCTGTGCGGCATAAAGCGAGATGCATTTATTAGTGTAGGCCAACACAGACTCAATATCATTTTGAGCCAATGCCTGCCACGCTTTAGTGGCCAGTGTGGTGGAACGGTAATCCCCGAAATTAATAGGGGCCTTGACCGCGGCCACAGGAGCTGCTTCGCTCGCAGGTCCCTGGGCAGCAGAATCACCCTGAGGCACCGGCACCGGCTGGGCGGCATCCGACGCGGCGGCGCTGACAGCGGCCTGGTCATCCGCGAAAACAGTGATCGCAGAACAACCAAATATTGCAATAATTAATAACCCTAACCATTTTTTCATCTCCACTCCTCCTTGTTACGCCACCACCAAATGTGGTTGACTCGCCTGTTTTAAAATTTCTACAATTCCAACAAGTATACAACATTTTCCGGGGTCCGCGCAAGTGCAAGGCCCTGACTCGGGCATTTTCCTGGGGGGCCCAAAATGGCCATTTTATGACTTCCACAACTCCTTATAAGTATAATATACTTTTCTGGGTTCGCGCAAGAAAGGACTTTGGCTGCCGTCTCCCTGCCCAAATAGGCCAAACCATTCCTCAAAATAATAACCTCCCGGGAAAGGCCCCACGGCATCCGCCTTGGTATCATGGATAGAAGGTGAATAATCCTTCCACCATTCATCAAGCCATTCAAAAGCCATTCCACCGACGGAGTTTCCGGCGCCTTCTTTATAACCGGCGCTGTTGTAAAGGATGTCGAGCCAATTGCCTTTATGATAATCCGCCTGGGCCTGCTGGGCCTGCTCATAATTCATGCTCACACCCCCCCAAGCCGGGGCCCCGTATTCCGTAATAAAAGCAGGCTTGCCCGAAAGTTCTGCCACATCTTCCCAGAAAGAACCGAACCCGTAATCCCCCCGATAAACATTGGCCCCAAAAGCATCCACATCCGGATCTAATTTTGCAAATCTTTCCAAAAACAGAGTGTCCCCGTTACAGATCGCCACCGGATGGTTGGGGTCAATCGATTTGATCATCTTGGCGACTTCATTGATGAATTTATAATAAGCATCGGGCTTCTTGTTGGCATTGGAAGCGACCCCATAATTATTTTCATTCCCTAAAATCCACATCAGGATATACGGTTCATCCTTGAATTCCATGACCATTTCCCTGACATAATCCATCATGTTTTTCTGGTGCACGGGATTTTCGTAATCCGTACCTTGTGACCAGGTGGCCCCGGAGCCGATCGCGTACTTACCTAAAAAATTACTCATCGCCACTTTAAACCCGTACTCCTTATACATTTTTTCTAAAAACGGCCTGTCGGCTTTCATGTACGTCTGGTAATAAATACGCAAGGTATTGACCCCCATGTCCTTCATCAGGGCAAAATCACCCACCGCAGGCTCATCCGCATGCCGTTTATTGTCCCCGTATTTATCCACCCATGCTTCGTAGGGCGCGCTGATAACACCATCATGATTATCATCTTCTTCCATCCAGTCAACCATGGTGCCTTCATCCGGGCTTTGGCCGACCTTGGTGGGCATGTAACTCATCCCTTTAATAAAAAAAGGTTTATTGTCGACCAATAATTGCCAATGGCCGCTTTCATATTTGACAAAACGCACCTGGCCCTGGCCCGAATAATAAACCGGTTTGCCTAAAGGCATCATTTGCTGTATGTTCAATTTTCGTTTAATAATTTCAACCATGCTCAACTTTCGAAGAATGCCGGGATTGGTGGTGACCACATTATTATTCGGATCATCGGGATTAAGGATATGTATCTTGGCCCCCTTAAATTCCATATGCAATTCAGGATGGATACGAAGCAAATATTGGATCTTATACACCGCTGCCTGTGCCGGATACCACGGGGTCTGCCAATATGTCCAGGCGATGGTCGTTGGAAAATTCACGATCAGAGAATCATAGGCCTTGATCGCATCGGCAAACATCCCTGCCTTTTCAAAAATCTGGCCTATATAAAATAACCGCACGCCCCAGGATTCCGGTGCTGACACCCATTTAAAAAAAGCAGCCTGCAAATCCGGCGTGTTGACAAAGTCCCAATGGCTGCCGTCCTGCAGGCGTCCTGCCTTAATGGCTTTTCTGTACTCGGGGTCCCTGTAAACATCCGCTATATTAGGGTAGATGCCTTCTCCCAATGCTGCCACTAAACCTGCCTGGTCCGTGATCTGGTAATGAAAATTTGAAGTGCCGACGTTTAGAAAATTACCGTATTTGGTCCAATCGACAATTTCTTCCGTGCCCGGAAATGCCCGCACCGGGACGGTCCTGGGGGCCTTTTTGACAGGGGCCACATCCTGGGGGTTTTTTCCTTCCATGACATCAATACTGTCCTGGGATTTTTCCGCGATTGACCAATAACCGCCGCGGCTGGGATCGAAGGACTGGGCCCAAGGGTATTGGGCAATAACACTCTTAAATTCAATTTTAGCTTCGTCATCTTTTCCCTGATGCATAAGCGCCTCAGCCTTGATAAACATGCAGGTGGCCACATCTGACATAATTTTGTAATCGTCGACTTTAGTGCGTGGAGGGAAATTACTTAACTGGGAAGCCATTTCCTTGGCCTTGTCTCCGTAGTCTTTAATGATCTCGTCAACCAGGCCGGAGAGGGTTTTTAAATCACTGCTTTTGGATGCTTCCCATGACAAACGCACGATCTCATCGGCAGAGCGCTCTTGCGCCTGAACATAAACAGGGAATACAGTAAAAAAAAGTAATGTTATGGCAATGCCTATACGTGTCATCCTATCACCTCTCCTGAAAGGCCTTTAACGATATGTTTCTGCATAAACAAGTATACTATAATAATGGGTACTGCTGCCATTGTCAGGCCGGCCATCAGGACCGGATAATCCGTGCTATTGGCCCCTTGAAAAACCACCAGGCCTC
This sequence comes from Candidatus Omnitrophota bacterium, assembly GCA_013286575.1. Lineage (GTDB taxonomy): Bacteria > Omnitrophota > Gorgyraeia > Zapsychrales > Fredricksoniimonadaceae > JABDGZ01. Next base: position 83,507 of record JABDFL010000001.1, on the reverse strand, counting down.
TTTGCAAAGGCATCAGCTGGGAGTCTCCCAAAAGCAAGGTGGCCAGGATATATTCATTCCAGACATTGAGTGAATTAAAGATCACGATCACCGCGATGGCCGGGCGCGCAAAGGGCATGGCCATGTTCCACCAGATACCGATCTTGCCGCAGCCGTCGATACGGGCGGCATCTTCCAGCTCATGGGGCATTTTATCAAAAAAAGTCTTAAATAATAAAATACTCATGGAAAGCCCGACATTGATCATGCACAGGATGTAGCCGAAACGGGTATTGATCAAATGCAGTTTGGTCATAAGCACAAACAGGGCCACAAAGGAACCCGGCAAAGGGATCATCATGGCCGCCACGAACAGGTAAAAAATGATGTTTTTCCCCGGAAACTTTAAACGCGAAAAAGAATAGGCCGCCAAAGATGAGATCAGCACAATGCCGGTGACGACACAGACGGTATAAATGACGCTGTTGACAAAATAGACCGCAAAATTACCTTTGGTCCAGGCGAGGGCAAAATTGCCGAAATTCAAATGATGGGGGATAATCGACTGGTCGACGAAAACAGTATCATTGGTCATGAAGGCACAGCGCACCATCCAAAATATAGGGAACAAACACGTCAGGGCGACGCTCATCAGAAAAATATGGATAAACGTTGACTTGGCCATCCCCCAAAAAATATACCTGTTTGCCTTCATACCTGTTTTGCCTTATCAGATAATTTTTTTGAAATAAAAGAAACACTCACCAGGATCATCCCGAAAATAACGGCCTGGGCGCAGGCATAACCAAAGCGGTTGGTGTTCTGCATGGCGGAAAAAATACGGGTCACCGGCACGTCCGTGTGATGGACCAGGCCTTCATTGACCATGGCGAGGATCAAAACAAATACCTGCATGCATCCTAAGATCGTCAATATCACCACCACCAGTATCACCGGCAGCATCATGGGTATGGTCACATTGGTAAAAGTTTTCCAGGCACCTGCCCCGTCGATCTTGGCAGCCTCGTATAATTGTTTGTCAATCGTCTGCAATCCTGCCAGCATAATAATAAAGCCCCAGCCAAAACCTTTCCAGCTATTGACAATGGCAATGGTCGTCAGGGCCGTTTTAGGGTCTCCCAGCCAGTTGTGCACCAGTTGGGGAAACCCTGAAGCATATAAAAAATGGTTTAAAAGACCGATATACTGGCCGTTTTGCGTTTCAGGGTTTAATATCCAGTTCCAGATAAGGCCGACCACGACTTCAGAAAGCACCGGCGGGATGAAAAAAACCAGACGGTAGAAACGTTTCATCCGTATTTCCCGGTCACAGGCCAGGGCCAGGGCAAAAGCCAGTGCGTTCTGGAATGTCAAAGCAATGAGCGTGATATATCCTGCATGCCCGATAGAATTCCACCAAAGACGGTCACCCATTAATTCCTGATAATTTGAAAAACCGATAAAATGCATGGGGCCTATGCCCCGCCAATCATAAAAGGACAGGTTGATCATTTTGTAAAAAGGATAAATATAAAAAATGCAAAAAATGGAGAAAGCAGGAAGGACAAACAAAAAATTCTGCAGATTATCTTTAAATAGGGCGGCGGCTTTGGCTTTTTGGTCCATCTTAAATGCTCCCCCGTGAACGCTGAAGGTCTTTGGCCTGCTGCACTTCCTGGGCCACTTGCAGCGGCGTCTTGTCCCCGATAATAATGTCCTGGATCCCTTTATCAAAAGCTTCGCTGACAGAAGGGTCTTCATTCAACGGCCAGATATTCGGATGGGTGGATTGGTCCATCCCCTTGGCAAAATCTTTCAAAATAGGAGAAACATCAACAAGAGCCTGCTTGTTAGAGGGCAGATTATTGGTCTCCCTGGCCAAGACCACCTGCTGGTCCTGGGCGGTCAGCCATTTCAAAAAAGCAATGGCCTTGTCTTTATTGGGTGATTGGCCATTGACCACAAAAGAAGACCCGGCGCTTCCCCAAATTTTTAACGGATAGGCCGTGCTGATGGGCGGCGGCGGGATGACCCCATAATCCAAATTAGGGTTCATGTCATGATAAACATTGACGCACCAGGAGCCGTTAAAAGCAAAGGCCGCGCGCTCCAAAGCAAAATCCTGCTCGGCGTATTTATTGCCCTTGGTCACAATGCCGTCGATAAAAACACCCTTATCGCGCAGTTGTGCAAAAATACTAAAAACCTTGATCCAATCGGGGTCTGTGTATTTGACCTGGCCGCGAAAGGTGGCAAAAATCTTGTCTTCTCCCATGATATTGAATGCATAATTAGAAGCAAAACAATCCAGGAGCCACAGCTCACCCCAACCGGAAACAAAGGGCGTGATCCCCACGCGCTTGAGCGCCTGGGCGTCCCTGACGAATTCGTCAAAAGTCTGAGGCGGGGTTTTGATACCGGCCTTGGCTAAAAGCCTTTTATTATAAAGCATCTGCTCATTAGTCACATCGATCGGCACGCCATAAATACCGGGCGTCACCCCATAAATATTCCCGGCTTCAAAACTCTTGTCCGCCAAGGCCTTATCAAATAAACTATTTTTCCACTGCCCCCCATCGGCATCCATGGCACCCGTCAAATCAGTGACCAACCCTGCTTTAATAAAATCCGCCACGATGGACTTTTTATCAAGAACGCCGTAAATATCAGGCAGGACATTGGCTTGGGCCGCGGCAATGACTTTCTGGGAATAAGCATCTGAGGGGGCAAACAACTGGATATTGACTTCAACGCCGGTTTGTTGTTGGTATTCTTGGGCTAATTTCTGGAAGGTATCGTTACGGTCGGTCATCCAGTGCCAGAGGATGATTTTGTTGCTGGGCTTAGGAGGCTGGGAGCATCCAGCCAGGACTATTAATATTAAAGAAAAACATATAATACCTAAATTACGCATCCGAAAAATTTAACACAGACGGAAGGGTTGGTCAAACATTAAATTTGCGCCCTGCCTCTTCTTTCTTCCAGCTGCTTTCGGATCTCATAGGCCTTATCTTCAGTGACTTCAAAGGTCAAAATGATAAAAATAGCAATTAAAGAGGCCACAATGGGAATGCCGATGTCGCAAAGCCTCATATATAACAAAGTATTTGCTGTTTGCAGGCCGCCCAAGGCTACATTGAAACCAGTCATATTAAGAAGCACCCCGGAAATAAGCGATGCCGCGGCTTGCCCGAGCTTGATCATCCACCAGTAAATGGCGCCGAAGGTCCCTTCCCGGCGGTGACCTGTATCAAGTTCGTCGAGGTCACAGACGTCGGCCAGCATGGAACTGACGATGGTAAAGACCGATCCCAACCCAAAAGCAATGAAAGGTGCGGCGACCAGCAATAAATAAGGATGATGCGGATTATACCCTATCCATTTCAACGCGTAACCGACGATCGAAATGGGAATGGTGATCAGGAAAGTATTGCGTTTGCCGATCTTTGTCGCGATCCAGGTGATCAGCGGGATCACGAAAAGAAAATTAGAAAGTGCCGTCACCGTGCCAAACCATCCGAGCAAGGTACCCCCTTTTCCATAATCGCCGCCGAAATCATAGAAAAAAATAACATAGGATGTAAATGCCGAGGCCAGCATAAACCCGTTGAACACCAAAAAGGTCATGAGGCAAAGTTTGACAAAGGGACGGTTCTTTAAAGTGATGACACAACCGCTGAAAAAGTGCACCATCACTTCCTTGATGCTCTTTTCTTTAGGCTTGGGGGTCTTAACAAAAAACTCTTTATTGAAAATAGCCGGAAGGATACCGCCAATCACGATAAAAGAGCCGAAAATGATCGCCAGAAAACGCGCTCCCTCCACCACATCTTTCGTTGTGTACATAAATTTAAACAGCCACGGAGAAATCAGCCACGCAATCTGGGCGATGGTATTACCTATCCCCTGAAGCCTTGTGCGCTCGTGATAATCAGGGGTCATTTCAAAGCCTAAAGCGATCCAGGGAATGGCAAAAAAGGCGAAGGCAACGACAAAGAGGCACTGGATCACCAGAAAATACCAAAAATTATACATTTCGCCATTTTCTCTATGAAGTTGGAACAACAAGGCGAATAAGAGTCCCGATACAAGGGCCCCGAAGAACATAAACGGCCTGCGGCGGCCATAGCGGGAACGGGAATTGTCTGAAACATAACCGACCAAAGGATCGGTAAAGGCATCGAGAAGCCGGGGAATGGTACCGACGAGGCCGACTAAGGCCGGATTCATCCCTAACCCAAGATTCAGGACAAGGACCATCGCGGAAATAGCAGCCGCCTGCATCTGGTTAACGAGCGCTCCGATACTATATACGGCTTTTTGAAAAATGGGAATGCGGTCTGCGGGGGCCGTTTCGTGGTGCTGCGAGCGCTCCATTGCATCTGCCATTAATTATCTCCGTTTAAATTTTAAGATTAAAATCAATGCTCACGAATGGATATAAGTTGTGCATTATAACGAGCAAATCCCGTTTGCACAATAGTATTTATCAACAATGAAGGCCACTGACATTACGTCAATGTCACTTTAATCAGGGCGGTTTTGGTGATGGTTGTTCTTTGGAGGCAGGCTTTGTCGGGAGTTATTAGTTTAAAGGCAGCGGGTTTTCCGTTTATTAGGATTTCTTTGATCGTGTACTTTCCGGCATCTAATTTCTTAGGGTTATGATATTCAACGGTCAGGTGCTTGCCGGCGAATTGGCAGGCGACCGAAGCAATGCCTTGTTTATTGAATTCTTCTTTCACTAATTGCGGGGCCAGGATCAAATTGCCCCTGGATCCGCGCACGCCAAAGACATGAAGCAATTGGGTCAAGACCAGCCAGCTGGCAGAACCGGTTAAATAATGATACATGCCACGGCCTTCTGAATCAAAATATTCCGGAATGCCCGGATAAATCTTGCTGCGATGGCCGTCGCTGGCCATGCGATAGATGGATTGCAATACCTGATGGCCTGCCCGGGCAAATCCCCGCTGATAAAGGGCGGCGGCGTACATCACATTCATGTGGCTGAAAAAAGCACCGTTTTCTTTAGTACCATAAGCAAAGCCAAAAGCCCGTCCCAAATCCAGATAATGGCTGACCCCGAAATCCGTATTCAGGCGATAACCGCCTAATTCCTTGTCTTTCAAGAATTGATCGACGCTAGTAATGACCCCATCAATTTCCCCGTTGGTGGCCATGCCGCTCATGATGGAAAATACCTGGCCTGTCAGGGTCATGCGCAGCCGTTGATCATGAACGCCTTCCACGCGCCGGGCTTTGTTATCATAATAACCGTTAAACCACTCGTAGGTCCTGGCGCCTTTTTTGAATTTGATCTTTTCCTGGCGGCGGATATGCGCGAATATCCAGCGGCCCTTGGTCCGCAAATCACCGGCCACCTCTTTAATAGAAAGTTCAACAGTCTCACCGCTTACAGCCGGCTGCACACTGTGAAAGTATTTACCGAACAAATGATTATGCTTGGCCTGATAGTCGTCGTAATTGACTTTTTCACTTAATGTATCCAGTAAGATCAAAAGCTCGCGGCCCACACGTATTTTATCGATCCCTTTGATCGCGGCCATATCTTCAAGAAGATCGGCGAGTCCTAATAAATTCCCGCCATAAAAAGAAGTAAAGGCCACTGACTCGCCGCGACCTGCAGCCATATCCAGCCCATCGTTCCAATCAGCGCTTTCCAGACGGATGATATTGTGTTCCCCGACGTTAAAAAATTGGGTCAGATGCTGCACCAAAAGATGCTCCAGGACAGTGCCTTCATACACATGCCCTTTTTTGTCCAATAATTTATGCCCGTAATGAGCGACCCATCCGATATCTTTGTCATGCGTGCGCGATAATTGGGGGTCCCTGAAATAACTTATGTGTTGCAGGAGGACATCAAAGTCCCCGCTCTGGTCGATATAAAGCTGCAGGGTCAAAAAAGGCCATGCCCCATGGTCCATCCACACGCGGGTGATGGCATTGCGGTCCGCCAAAAACTCGCCGGGCCGGGCGCCGATGATGGTGGCGTTGCTGCCGTCGATACGGATGCCGGCACAATTATTGATCAGGTCCTGACGCACATGATGGGGTTCAATGAGGATGAGCGACAAAAGGTCCTGCCAAATATCCCTCCAGCCGCGCCCCCCTTTGCCATAATCATGGTCAGGTAAAAACGAACAGCCGAAGATGCGGCGTAAAACCGGCTGCAGGGTGACCCATCGCATCCAGGAATTAAAATTGTCATCCCCTGAACTGAAAATAATGGAAGAGATCTTACCTGACCAATATTTTTTATTGGCCTCGAGTGCCCGGGCAAATTTTTCAATGGAGTTAAACCGGTTGAAAATTTCTTTGGTTTGGGCCTCATCCCCCGCGATGCCTGCCATCACTATAAAAGACCGGCTTGTCCCCGGCTTGAGCGTTGTCTCTTTAAACCGCAAAGCCCCCACCACTTCTTTGCCGTTGAGGGCTTGGGACCCAAGCATGACCGGTTTACGGTTTTCAAAAACCGCCTGAGGATGCAGCATTGAACCGCCATCGCCATAAAAACTATCCACCGTCGGAAAAGAACCTGTGACGCCGCATCCGTATACATAATAAACAGCGTGGTTTGTTTTATGCCCTTCTTCATTAAAGACCATGGTTGAGCGTAACAGCACCCCTTCTGCTGTCTGCCGGGGGCGGTTTAAAAGGGCGGTCACATGCTCATGGTCATGCTTGTTGGCCAGGGAACGGCCAAAAAGAGAAATGGCACCCGTCGGTGTAAATTTGACCGGTTTTTTTGAAATATTTTTGACCGTCACCTGCATCAATTCAACATTTTCCCCGGTCGCGGGAATAAAATTGACGGCACTTAACTCCACTCCGGCCGCTTTATGCGTACGCTTAAGTTCATGCCACAGGGGCCCTATGGCGACGGAAGCTGAATGGGGCGACGTCTCCCGGGACAAATTAAAAACTCCTTTATCTTTGATAAAAATAAAAAACTCACGCAAAGGGAAACGTAAATCTTCACGGGAGGCGGGTTTGGTCAGGTAATGAAATTTATCCTGTTTAATGTCACCGCTTAAAAAAGGAGTGACGGCAGATTTGAGGCCCAGGGCATCAACACCGCATAACGGCGCATAGATGGTTTTTATTGTTGTCGCAGGCTTTGAGGTAAAACTTACTCCATCAGGGTGATATGTATAAAATGATTCTGCAGGCATAAAACTTTGGGGGTGGTGTTTACAAGGTGGTCGGTTCGGCGAGTTTAAAAAGACGCTGCATCCTTAATAAATTAACTTCGTGAAATTGGACTCCGAGGTCCCACAAAGACAAATTCAAGAATCTAGCCCAAACCACCCGACCGCTTAAAACCATCGGCTCTCCGCCATCAGGTAATTCAACTTCCAAAGAAATCTGGTCATCCAAAAAGAAACGTTCCTTGGTCAAAATACGGACACCCTGGGCGGAAGCATCGCGTAAAAAAACATCACTCCCGAAGTCTTCCCGCGCATCTTTAAATTTTACCGGAAAACGGGCTGAAAAACGCTCAAATATCCGCCGTTCCTCCGTTGATTCCAGGGCTGTTGTCATAGCTGGTTCTCCGTTATCACGGGCTACTGTGTCCTCAGCGTTTTGAGGTTAAATATTTATCCAAACGTGTCGGAGAGCCCGAAATAATTTCTGAAAACACCATGCCTACACGGTATTGGTCGGAGTTCCCAAGCTTGCGCACCCATTTCACAACCCCAATGACCATAACAGGTTCTGTATTTGGTTTAAGTACGATTTCAAGCGCTATTTTCTGGTTGATCCCAATAGGATGTGCGGAGAGAAAGCCGATCCCATGCCGGCTGATGTCCAAGGTTTTAGTCTGGTCAAATTGAGAACCTTCTTTACCTTCTACGGGTACAAGACAATTAAACCTGTCTTCTGATCGTTGATTAGCAGCAGGGGACATATTCTAACCTTATTCTGTATAAAGATTTACGGGCTAATTACTGAAAGCGCTTTCTTACTTATAGTTTAAAACATATTTGCTAAAAAGCAAACAAAATGGAAAAAAAATTTTATATCTTAACATATTGAAGTTATTGTACTTAAGTTGACGCTAAGATTCTTAACAAAAAATTTATAAATAATAAAAATCTAAAGGCTATATTTTTAGCAATTTTATTGCAGCTATTTTTCACGAATGCTATACTATACCAGAATATGGCACAAAAACCTTCCAATGCCCCAAAAACCAAACAACTGACCCTGGAAGAGTACGCCAAAATTAAGGGCAAGCTCACTAAATCCAAACTTAAACTGACCTTCCCCTGGATCGTTAAGGTCTGTTTTTTCGTTCCTCTGGGTTATTGCGTTTTCCTTATTATCTATTATCTTGTCCAGCTGCGTTTTTTAGCAGAACACTAAGCGGTTCCGGCAAACTCACCATAAACTATGGCTGTCACAGACATTATCACACTTATCTTAAGCTTCTTCTTCCTGGTCCGCGGCGCCTCACGCGGTTTTACCCACTCTTTGACAGGCCCTTTTTCTGTCATCGTTGCCACCATCATCAGCATTGTTTATTACAAATACACCGGCGATATGATCACCAGCGCCATTATCGGATTATTGGGCCCTTTGATGTTAAATTTATTTTTGAAATTTCTCCTTAAAACATGGGCCGCATCCAGCGATATAATCATAAAAATAAGTTTCTTAAGCCGCTTGGGCGGCGCCATCCTGACCATCATCTGGGGATGGGTGTTCATTATATTTACCTTAATACTATTGACTGTGTTGCCTCCCATGGGAGAGCAATTGACGGCCATGCACAATGATGTCGTGAGATCAAACTCTTACCTGATCGCCCGTCCTTTTGAAGATATTTTCTTTGCCGGATCAAAAAAGAACACCGCCGCAGCAACGGGTGACGCTTCAAGCAATGCAAAATCTCTGGCTGATGACCCGCGCTTCCAAAAAATCCTGCAGGACCCTGAAATCCAGCAGGAAATCAACGCTCATGACTTTGCCGGATTGATGCGCAACCCTAAAATGATGGATTTTGTCCAACAGATCATGAGTGACCCCGCGGAAATGAAAAAAGTCATGGCCTTCTACTCAAGCCAGCCACCGCCGCAAGCTGCTAAAAATCCTTAAATGAAATTTGTTTGTCCTGGACGTTTTGAAATGATGCGGCAGATAAATGAATGCGCCTGTCGGGGAAATGGGCGCGCTTACAGCCCATGTCAAAGATGTCCCTGATATGCCCGGCAAACAAACCTTGGCCAGCCATGCGTGTCCCCCAGCCTGAATCATAAAGCTTCCCGTCCCGTAATTCGCGGATGCGGTTAAGTACTTTGTCTTTGCGGTCAGGAAAATATTCGACCAGCCAGCGCTCGAAGATGTCCTTGACCGCGTAAGGGAGCCGCAGGACTGTATAACCGGCCCCTTGAGCACCTGCCTGAGCTGCCGCTTTAAGAATGGCCGGGATCTCATGCTCCGTCAAACCGGGGACAATCGGAGCGACATTAACCGTTACCGGGATACCTGCCCCGGCTAACTCTTCAATGGCCTTGAGGCGATTAGCCGGTGTTGAAGCGCGCGGTTCCATCATGCGCGCCAGATGAGGATCAAGGGTGGTGATGGAAACCATCACACCAATGCCGTGATACGCGGCCATTGATTTAAAAATATCAATGTCGCGCGTGACCAGTTTATTCTTGGTGATGATACCGACGGGATTCTTAAAATCCAGAAGCACTTGCAGGCATTGGCGGGTGATTTGGAATTTGCGTTCAAAAGGCTGGTAGCAATCCGTCACGCCGCTCATCACAACGACCTGCGGCTTCCATTTAGGATGGGCCAATTCTTTGCGCAATAACAGAGACGCTTGTGTTTTGACAAAAATAATGGCTTCAAAATCACTGCCTGAAGAAAGGCCGAAATATTCATGCGTTGGCCTGGCATAGCAATAAACACAGCCATGCTCACAGCCGCGGTAGGGATTTAAACTCGTTTCATAACCAATGTCCGGGCTGTCGTTGTAACTGATAATGGATTTGGAAGTATCTTTATAGAATACCGTTTGGGGTGAAGGGTATTCCTCATCAGAAATCTCCTCGTCCCGCTGGAATGATATCTTCTCAAACCGGTTGGCCGGATTGACCAAGGCCCCGCGGTTGTGTAAAATCTTGTCAGACATACTCACCTACTCACGCATATATTCAGGCATTGTATTTTCTTCTCAGGCACGCTCGCCGCACCCTGCGGTGCGGCATCGCTAGTCACCAGGCTGCTTTTCCCCGAACTAAACGTTCGGGGACCGCCTTCTACTACCTTCGAAGAAAACACAACACCCGAATAAACGCAAGTCTACTCGCATTGAGTGAGGTTGTCAAAATATATCAGCGTCAGCCCTAGATGGCGTGGAGCGTAAAAAGATTGCTTCGTCGGCTACGCCTCCTCGCAATGACACACACTTATTTTCCAATACAGAATTCGGAAAAGATGCGGTCCAGGAGGTCTTCGTCGATGTTGCGGCCGGTGATGGCGTCCAACTGGTTGACGGCGCTTTTTAGTTCTTCGGAGATAAATTCCAGGGAAGTGTTTTGGTCCATCAGGCGGACGGCGTCTTGCAGGTTTCTTTGCGCTTCTTCCAATGCCTTAACATGACGGACATTGCTGACCAGAATGCCGTGGGTATCGAGATCTTTGTCCTTGAGGATCAAATCAACGATCTTTGCTTCCAGGCCCTGCATGGATTGAGGTTCAAGCGCTGAAACTTCTATCACATGCTCCGGGCCGAATATTCCTTTGGGCACTGACAGGTCTATCTTGCCCTCTAAATCTATTTTATTAACTACGACCAAAACCCTGGCGGTTTTTAATTGCTGCATCAGCAGCCTGTCCTGCTCTTCTAACGGGTGACTATGGTCCAGCACCAAAAATACCAGATCAGCGCCTTTGATGTAAAGATGGCTGCGTGATATGGCTTCCTTTTCAATGAGATCCCTTGGTTCCAAAATACCGGCGGTGTCGACTAATGAAATGGGAATGCCTTTGATTTGCGCTGATTCTTCCAGGACATCGCGGGTGGTGCCGGCGATATTGGTGACAATGGCGCGCTGTTCTTTGAGAAGAGCGTTCAGTAAAGAAGATTTGCCTACATTGGGCTTGCCGCATAAGACGATGCGTATGCCTTCTTTAAGGATACGGCCGCTCTCGGAGGATTTCAACAGTTTAGCGATACCCTTCTCTTGAATACTGATGCGGTCTAAAATTTGCTGACGGCCTTGGGCGTCAATGCCATCCTCGGGAAAATTAATCAATGCCTCTACCATCGTATAAAGCTTGATCAACTCTGCGCGTATGGCATTAAGCTGGATCGATAATTCCCCTTTTAATTGATGCTGGCTCTGGCGTAAAAAGTTTGAAGTCCGTGCCTGGATGATATCAATCACTGCCTCGGCCTGGGCCAAATCCATACGGCCATGAAGAAAGGCCCGTTTGGTGAATTCTCCCGGAGTTGCCGGGCGCGCTCCTGCGGACAAGACTTCTTCAAGCACCGCACGCAGGACAGTCATGCCGCCGTGGCAATTGATTTCGACCACGTCTTCGGCGGTGTAACTTTTTGGTGCTTTCATCAATGTTACTAAAACTTCATCAATGATATTTTCATTTTTCAAAAAAGATTGCTTCGTCGCTGGAAAACGCTCCTCGCAATGACACAACTCTGCGACGTCGATGCTATTGGGCCTTTTGACACTATTGGGACTAATGACACGGGCATAATGGACCGTATGGCTCTTGCACTGCGCTAATGATTTGTCCCCTTGAAGACGAAGCACCGCATCCGCGACCGTAATCGCATCCTTACCGCTGATACGCACAATGCCGATCCCGCCTTGTCCGGCAGGAGTCGCAATGGCGGCAATCGTGTCTTCTAGGCCTTTATATTGGTACATAAGAACTCCGTTGCTTCTGCCACTACGAAAACAGAACCTGTTACTAAAATCACATCTTGCGGGCCTGCCTGCTGCAGGGCCTTTTCCAGCGCTTGAGGCAGGCTTTCCATGATCTCAAAAGATTTCCCCCCAAAATAGTCCTTACCTTCTGCTTCCTTAAAAGAGTGGGCCCGGGGATGGCCGGCCCTGGTCAGGATAATATGCGCTACACTATTCTTTAAAGAATAACAAATGGCCTTCACGTCTTTGTCTTGGGAGACTCCCAGCACTAAAATCACCCGTCGCTGATGATATTCCCCCTTCAAGGTCTGGGCCAAGGCCCGGGCAGAAGCTTCATTATGCGCGCAATCAACGATCACATCCGGCGCCTGATGCAATAATTCAAAACGGCCGGGCCAACGGACATTAATTAATCCGTCACTGATCGCTTTATCACTGATGTGAAACCCCATTTTCTTTAAAATCCCCACCGTTTCCAGGCCGGTCGCGGCATTGATCTTTTGATGCGTGCCCTTAAGGCCGATTTTCAAATTTTTATACTTTTCCAAATTGACCAGGACCGGATGGACACCAAACTCCCGGCAACGTTGAAGTAAAATATCCATGGCTTCTTTTTCTTGAGGAGCAATCACGGCCTGCTGGCGGGAATCTTTTATAATGCCCGCCTTCTCTGCCGCTATTTTACCTAAAGTATTGCCTAGTATACGGACATGGTCCAGACTGACCGGTGTGATCACAGCAATTAAGGAATCAACCGCATTGGTCGCATCCAGACGGCCGCCCAAACCGGTTTCTAAAATGACCACGTCCACGCATGCCCTGGCAAAATAACACAAGGCCGCCACTGTCAGGACTTCGAAATAGGTAAGGATATTACCCTCATTCTGGATGGCAGCGGCAAAAGGGCGTATTTGGGCCAGCACCGAAGCTAATTCATCGTCGCTGATTGAGCCGCAAAAATCATCTTTGGAGCGGATATTCTCCGCATTTAAAATACGGATACGTTCATTGACCTTGTGCAAGTGCGGCGAGGTATATAACCCTACCTTGTAGCCGGCCTCCTGCAAAATACCGGCTAAAAACGCACAGGTTGATCCCTTGCCCTTAGTGCCTGCGACATGGATGATCTTTAAATTCTTGGCCGGGTTTCCGGCCAAATCCAAAAACTTTTCAATGCGGTTGAGGCTAAAATCTTCAGGGCCCAGTTTATGGAGCTGGGATTCAAAATTAACAAAGGAGTTTAGATAAGTGAGGGCATTCAATGTTTAAAGTGGCGGATGGCGGTAAAAACCATGGCTATCTTTTTTTTATCAGCTTCTTTGATCACGGCCTCATCCATGATGGAACCACCGGTCTGGATAATGGCCTTGACCCCGGCCTTGGCGGCAATAGTGACAGTATCAGGCTTAGGCAAAAACGCGTCGGATATTAGAACACTCCCCTTGGCTGCCTTTCCTGCCCGATGGATGGCATGGATCGCGGAATCCACGCGGCTGGTTTGGCCGCCGCCGATACCAATGGTCTGTGTGCCCTTGATCAGGACAATGGCATTGCTTTTGACATGCTTGATCAATTTCCAGCCAAAGATCATGGCATCCATCTGTGATTTGGTAGGTTTGACTTTGCTGACTATTTTTAATTCTTCCGCTTTAAGAACGCGGTTGTCCTTCTCCTGCAGCAAAAGCCCGCCGGAGACTTTCTTGAAATCATAGCGCTCCTGATTGATGCCGTAGACATCCAAGACCAGCAAACGCAAATTCTTTTTGGCTGAAAAAAGCTTCTTGGCCTCCTCGCCAAATTCAGGGGCAATGATGCATTCCATAAAACCGCTTTTGATGACGGCCGCAGCGGTTTTTGCGTCAACAGGGCGGTTAAAACCGATGATGCCCCCGAAAGCAGAAAGTGAATCACATTTGTAGGCTTTGAGGTATGCTTTATCAAGCGTCTTGTCCTGGGCGACGCCGCAGGGATTATTATGTTTGATAATGACCGCGGCCGGAGCGTCGAATTCGCGGACGATATCCACTGCCGCGTTCAAATCAAGGATATTGTTAAAAGACAGCTCCTTACCCTGCAATTGCTGAAGTTTGCTCAAACCATCAAGCTGGGCGCTGTCCTTATAAAAAGCCGCGGCCTGGTGCGGATTTTCACCATAACGCAGGTCCTGCAATTTACTGAAAGAAAAAGTAAAATCTTTAGGGAAAGAAGAAAAAGAATTGTCTGCCTTAAAGCGATTATTGAGAAACCCGTAAATGGCCGCATCATAGCGGCAGGTGCGCTCGAAAACTTCAATGGCCAGGTTGGTCAGCACCTTATCTGATAAAATGCCGCCGTTATTGTTGAGTTCCTGCAAAACTTCCGCATAACGGTCAGCATTGCATATCACCGCCACACTTTTATAATTCTTGGCAGCTGAACGCAGCATGGAAGGCCCGCCGATATCGATGTTCTCGATGGCATCTTCCAGGGATATATTCTTTTTCTGGATCGTTTTTTCGAAGGGATAAAGATTCACCACCACCATATCAATAAGGCCGATATCGTGGGCTTTGATTTGCTTCATGTGCTCGGGATTATCGCGTACTGCCAGAAGGCCGCCGTGGATCTTGGGGTGCAGGGTCTTGACGCGGCCGTCAAGCATTTCAGGGAAACCGGTATATTCAGAAACTTCCCGGATCTTAAGATCAGCGGACCGCAGAAGCGCCGCCGTGCCGCCGGTGGAGATGATCTCAACACCCAGCTTGGCCAAGCCTTTGGCAAAATCCACCAAACCGGTCTTGTCGGAAACGGAAATTAATGCGCGTTTGACTTTAATCATAATAATTAAAGAAGACACCCTTGGCGGTGTCTTTAAGTACCCCTGTCATCCTAAAGGAGAAACTAAAAACAATTTATCTCTTGCCGGTGCCTTTTTTACGTTTGCGTTCGGAAGGCTTGCAGTAAAAACGGCGTTCTTTAAGTTCGACTAAAAAACCGTCTTTTTGGCACTGCTTCTTGAATAAGCGCATTGCTTTCTCGAAACTGTTCTTGTCATTGACTTTAACTTCTAACATTATGGATCACTGCTCCTTAGTACTGGTTATATTGGTTTGAAGGGTTGTATTATAGTATATGTTTGGTTATTGTCAAACTAGAACTTCTTATCAAAGACGATGCGGACAAGGTGCTGGGTTTCAAGGACAGTGGAAGAATATGTCAGGTTAGGAGTGGTGGTGGAAGTTTGGATATCGTAGGATGGGCCCACACCGTACTGGATTGACATCATCAGGTCTTTGGGCAGGATCATGCGCATTTCAAAAAAGAAATTAATATAGTCCCGATAATCCAGCTCATTATCATTGACTAAACGGTTGACATCATAACCCTGGGAAAATACAGTGCTCGCGAAAAAACCTATCTTGGGGGTCGGCACATAACTGGCTTCAATGCCTTCGTGGTTCATATTGTCGTCGAAATTCCCGGCGAACCTGTTGGGGTTACGGGTATAGTCCAGATAAAGATGCCATTTTTCGCTGGGGGTCAACTCCAAGCCTGTTTTAAAAATATTATAATAGGGATAGGGTGCCTGCTCAAAGTAGCTCTGATCATATATAAAGGGGAAATACTGGCGGTAATTCTGGCCATTTTGAAAACTCGGCGCGGTACTAATACTATCCATGACCGTTTGCGGGAATTCATTGGTGCCTTCGACAAAATCATTGGTATATTTCCAGACACCATTAATGGCGGCCCAATCAGTCAACTGATAACGGGCGCCCAAAGAGCCGGTTTTCAAGCTGGGGTCTTTTCCGCCCGGGACCGCGTCATTATTATAGTTTACGCCAGTCGGATCATACACCTGAAAAGGATCTATCCCTGCCGTTGTATTAGGCAAGGCGTCCCATAATAATAGGGCCTTGGTGGTAAGTTTATCCGTGACCTGATATGTCATTCCAAGGCGGGAGGCGGTTTCCACATTATTGCCATTATGGTCCGTGACATGCCGTATGGCCGCAAGCCCTTGAAGTTTCCCGTCCATCAAATTCACATCTCCCCGCCAGTTGATGACCGAACGCCCGTAATCAATGCCGTTACCGATGGCAAAAGGATCCAGATCATTTTCGGACAGGGTGGGGCCGATGCCCGGCATATAACGGTAATCCGAAGGATAAAAAGTCAGGTTATCCGCCCAGAAACTATCGCTGCGGGTTTCGTGATAATCAGACAGGCTCGACTCGAAGCCTTCATCCATCCTGGCAAAATAAATCGTACTCTTATAAAAATCCTCTGTTTTCTCGACAGGCAGCAAGCCGAAATAATCTTTCTTGAGGATGTCCTCATCCTCAGGGTTGGAAGCGGTGGTGAGCGATACAAAGTAGGCATTGCCGCCATATTGAGTGGAATACTCAGGGGAAGTTTCATCATAGATGCTTTTGGATTCAGCGTATTCAGCATTGAGTTTCAGGTTTTTAAGGAGCATGGCCCCGGAATCAACACCGCCGGTATAATTTTCAGCATCTATCTGATTGTCTAAGTCAAAACCCTGGTGCATGTTCCCCAAGGCGCCTATATAAAAAGAATCGCCGATATCCTGCTTTAACCGCGAGCTCCCGGCCAGGGCCGTAATGTCCCCGTAATCCTGCCAAAGGGTTTTGGGGCTGGCGATGGTGGTATCCCAAGATGTCTCATCCCCCGGCTTCCAATCCAGGGAAACACCGCGCAAGGCGGTCAAACGCACCCCGTCGCTGTCCTTAGTAAAGAACGACAAACTCTTGTCCCATTGACCTTTTGTAAAACTCACCGGTGTGAGCCCGGTGTTAAGATTACCCTGCTGCCAGCCATCAAGCCATGGGCTTTCCGCCCACCACTCTGTGCTATTGGAAAGTTTTAAAGGGTCGTCCGTACTTAAAGCCTGGTCTTCAAAGCCCATCGGAAAAATGCGTAACTTTAATTCATCGGTAGGTTTGACATCGACCCACGCTTCCCTAAAAGGAAAAAAAGAATAGTCTATTTTCGCGGCAGGGAGATTGAATGTGTCGCCGTCTTGATAATACGTGTCAACATTAGGTACTGTTGTCGCCGGCACCATATTACCGTTTGTTTTTATTTCAGGCACTTCAATCCCATTAGCAAACCTCATGGTATTAAAAGTAGAGTTAACAGTATACCCCGTATTTCCCCAAGTCAAATATTGGACCTTAACGGTATCTCCGTATGGGGTGGTGACTAGCTGGGTCTTGGTTTTTCCCGTAAAACTCCATGGGTCCACGCTCACATTCAAGTGCACAGATACCACCGCAGATGCGACAGATGCATCCATCACGACCTTCAAACGGGAATAGAGAGCAGGGTCATAGGTATTGATGTCATTGTTTAAAGCATTATCCGATACCAACCGGTAATTCTTTTCATTAAGGTCCGCGTTGGCCCGGGTAAACACCGCATTTCCGCTAGAGTAAACTCCCATGGAAGCACGCACTTCCCCGCTGATTTTTAGAGTATTGCCGGTAGATGAGGCAGTTTGGTTTGAAGAAGCCGGAGCAGGCGGAACAGTTTGTACTGGAGCAGACGGAACAGTCTGTGTCGGGGTGGGCGTAGTAGTTGGAACCGAAGTAGTGGACGCAGTTTGAGCTGAGTTTACCTCGAGCGAATTTAAAGTTGTGTTAATGGATACGGTCCTATCCGGCGCTGTTTGGGCCGGAGAAGTCGAAGTAGTCTGGTCTGAAGAAGACGGCGCAGAGTCGTCTGCCTGCTCAGGAGCTGCTTGTTGAGGGGATGCTTGTGCTACAGGGGCCTGTGTAACTGCTGTTTCTGTATCCGATTGATTCCCAGACTGTTGGGCTGCATCCAGCGACTTATTGGCTTGCTGTAACTTTACTTCCAAATCATGGATCTGGTTTAATGTCTCCTGGGTATTCTCATCAGAATTATCGTCTTGGGCAAAGGACTTAATACCACCCGTGAGAATTGCCAGACACATAAAAAAAACAAAAATAGAGGCTTTAAACGGATGTCCGTTCACGATATTTCTCCCCAATGATTAATTCCCAAAAGGGATTCCTGGCCATTTTTAGGGACAGACGTCATCCGATCGTGCATTTTAATAGGTTGGGTCGACGTAGGTATATAATTCTCCCGCGTAATTACGCAACGTATAACGGCCATTTTCTTTGGAAACCAAATAATCCGGATTAACGGGGATTTTACCGCCGCCGCCGGGCCCGTCGATCACATAGGTCGGCACCGCGTAGCCGGTGGTATGCCCCCGCAGGTTCTGGATGATATTAATACCCGTCTCAACACTGGTGCGAAAATGCCTGGAGCCGACGATGGGGTCACATTGATAAATGTAATAAGGCCTGACCCTGATCTTCAAAAGTTCATGGAAAAGTTTTTTCATGACTTCCGGCGAATCATTAACGCCGCGCAAGAGCACCGTCTGGCTGCCCATGGGAATGCCGGCATCAGCGAGCATGTTGCAGGCATGCTTGACGCGCGGGGTCACTTCCCTGGCATGGTTAAAATGAACGCTCATCCAAAGGGGCGAATATTTCTTAAACATGGCGATCAGCTCCGGCGTGATCCGCTGGGGCAGGGTCACGGGGATGCGTGTGCCGATACGCACAAATTCCACATGCGGGATGGCTTTGACGGAAGAAATCAAATATTCCAGCATACGGTCGCCCAGGGTCAAAGGGTCCCCGCCGGAAATCAGCACATCGCGGATCTCTTTATGCTCACGGATATAATTGAGCGCCGCGTCATAGGTGGAGGTATTAAGCGTGTGGTTGCCGTCACCCACCATGCGTGAGCGCGTGCAATAACGGCAGTACATGGCACACATCTCATTGACTAAAAAAAGCACGCGGTCAGGATAGCGGTGCACCAGGCCATGCACGGCGGAATTCTTGTCTTCACCGCAAGGGTCGAGCATTTCTTCAGGGGTCGTCTCAAATTCATAATCCAACGGGACTGATTGCAAACGGATAGGGCATCCGGGATCATTCTCATCGATCAAGGCGGCAAAATACGGCGGGATGGACATGGTCAGTTTGTCCCCTGCCCCTTTGACCCCGCGCTCTTCGTGCGGGGTCAGTTTCATCAGCTTGGTGATCTGGTCAAGCGTGCGGATACGGTTTCTGATCTGCCAGCGCCAATCTTCCCAATCCGCTAATGTCGCGCCCGGAAAAAGTTTGATGACGCGTTGTTCCGCAGGTGACAACGGAATGTTGGGCCCGCCGGAAGATGAGGCTGTCTCTTCTTTGATCACTGTGGTCACAGGGCTCATTTTTGCAAACTTCCTTCCATAAGCCCCAAACGCAAGAGGGCTTCATCCATGATTTTATTAATGATCTGATTGTACGACATCTTTAAAACTTTACCAAAGAGAACGAACACATCGTCCGGACTTAAATTCGGCAACGGGTTGATTTCCAGGACATAAGGCTTGCCCGCTTCATCCACGCGAAAATCCACACGCCCGAAATCACGGCAATCAACAGATTTGTATGCGCGCACCGCTAATTCTTGAAGGTTCTTCGCTAATTTCTCATCAATAGGCGCCGGGCAAATATGCTCCACCAGCTTTTCAGCCACGTGGCGGTACGAATAAAATTCATTGCCTAAAGCCGTCTTGCCCGCAATCGCATACTGCACCACCGGCATGGCGACCGGCGGATTATTACCGATAACGCCGACGGTAAACTCAGTGCCCTTAATAAACTCCTCGACCAGCGCCGGCTGCTTATAATTACGGTTGATATGCTCAACCTGGGCCTTAAGCTGTTCAAAATCCGCGACCCTTGATGCCTGGGTGATCCCTTTGGACGTGCCCTCGTGCAGGGTCTTGACGAACAAAGGAAAACCGATCGTGTTCAATGCAAACAAATTATCTTCAAGCGTGGCCTTAAAATAACGTGCTGTCGGTATCCCTTCAGCGATGAAACATTTTTTAGCCACTACCTTATCTAAAGTAACGCCTAAGGTCAACGCATCAGCACCGACAAAAGGAATATTGTATAAATCCAAAATAGCAGGCACCTGGGATTCGCGGTTGCGGCCTTTAAAGCCTTCGGAAATATTAAAGACAATATCGACCTTTAAATCTCCGCCCGTCACGCGGCTGATCAATTGGCGCGCACCGCCGATTAAAACCACCTTATGCCCGGCCGATTCCAGGGCAGCTTTAAGGCATTCGATCGTCTTATGCCCGTCGAGCTCAGCCGCCGCGTCAACAGGGTCATCCGAAGCCCCCTGCCAATCGCCCTTTAAATCATATGTAATCCCTATTATTTTACTCATATTTCAGGTTTAATAAACATTAGTTTCAAAATAATTACATAGCTTCCCAAAGTATCTATATAAAGAATTAAGCCTACAATTTACCAAAAATCCGCCAAAATGCCATAAAAATTTTTAGTGGGCTTTGAAAAGATCAAAGGCAGGTAAAACCATCAGTAAAAGGGTGAGGGTGATTAAAATGACCGTCGTGGACCAGCCGACGGCATTTTGGAATTTATTGTTAACATGTTCCCCCATAATTTCCGGATTATTGACCATCAACTGCATGGAAATCAGGACCACCGGCAGAAGCATGGCATTGATGTCCTGGGTCCATAAGGTGATGGCGATCAAAGGCGCATTAGGGATCAAAATAATGACGCAGGCGATGATGAGGATGGCGGCAAAAAGCGTGTAAAATTGCGGGGCCTCCTCGACACGTTTATCAATGCCGGCATTAAAGCCAAAGGCTTCGCAAATATAAAAGGCCGTGGCCAAAGGCAGGATGGTCGCGGAAAATATGGAGGCAACAAAAAGTCCGAAAGCAAAAACCGCGGAGGCCAAAGCCCCGGCAAAAGGCTTGAGTGCCAAGGCCGCGTCCTTGGCTTCATTGATCGTAATATTATTCACATGCAGGGTGGCAGCACAGGCGACCATGATAAAAATAGCCACGGCCACCGTCGCCACACATCCGATGACGACATCCGCCAGGGCCAGTTTATAATCTTCCATGGTCGTCCCTTTTTCAATGACCGCGGACTGCATATAAAACTGCATCCAGGGGGCAATGGTCGTACCGACGATGCCCAGCACCATGATCAGATAGTCTTTATCGTATTGTATCTGCGGATGGATAAAGGCGAGGCCCACCTGGTGCCAGTCCGGCTTGGCCGCCAGGGCGGAAACGATATAGGACAAAAGGGCCACGCTAAACATTAAGAAAATGCGCTCGGAAATCTTATAATTGCCCTTGGTCACCAAAATCCAAACAGCCCCTGCTGTCACGGGCACGGAAATATATTTGCTGATGCCGAAAATATTCATACTGCCCGCCACCCCGGCAAATTCCGTGGCTGTATTGCCGATGTCTGCTACAAGCAAGCCTAAAAATATCCAAAAAGTGACTTTAACGCCAAAGTTCTCCCGGATCAGGTCTGCCAGGCCCTTGCCGGTGCAGGCCCCCATCCTCATGTTCATTTCCTGCACCACCAGCAAAACAATGAATGAGGGCAAAAGTGTCCAGAGAATAGGATAGCCGTAGGTGGCTGCGGCCACCGAATACGTGGTGATGCCGCCGGCGTCATTATCCACGCTGCCGGTAATAACGCCCGGCCCAAGCATGGCCAAAAAGAACAGGGTGTTTTTCAAAACCTTATTTTTTTTTGCTTTTTCCCAGAAACTCATAATTTCTCTTTATATTTATGCCATACCAAAGAAATCAATTCTTCCATAACGTCGTCGATGGTGATAATGCCCTGCAAAATGTCCTGGTGGTTGAGAACGGGGATGGAAGAAGATTTGTAACGCTCCAAAAGCAGGGCGACCTGCTCAACGCTGTCATCCGTATACACATGGATATTTTCCGGATAACAGATGTCGATCAAAAGAGTCTGGGGATTTTCATTGAAAAAACGCCGCAGGGACGTCGTGCCCAGGTATTTGTGATCGTCATCAACGATATAAAAAAAGAAAATGGTGCCGGGGAAATTGATATTTTCCCTTATTTTATTAAACGCGTCAGCCACCGTCGCATCGGCCTTTAAATAAAGGTACTCCGTGGTCATCAGCCCACCGGCGGAATCTTTGGCGTAGCCCAAAAGTTTGCGTAATTTTTTATTGGTTTCCGAGCCCAGCAGCCCCATCAGATGATGGGCTTTTTCACGCGGCAATTTCATCAGCAGGTCGGTGGCCTCATCCGCCGGGATATTGGTGATCAAGTTGGCTGACTCTGCCTCGCTCAGCTGTTCCACCAGCTCTGCTTTACAGGTCAGGGTCATGTCCGTAAAAACTTTATTTTGCAATGCGCTTTCCATTGATTTAAACATGGACACCCGGACAAAAATGTCCAGGCCCTGGATGATGTCCGCCAAGGCAGCCGGCGGGATGCTGCCCAATTTATTTTTGGCAACTTCCAGCTTTAAGACGCTTTTCATGCGCCCCAGTTTCGGCAGGACCTGGGTGGCTTTCCAGGGGATCAATTCTTCATTGGTCAAATAGGGTGATTTGGAATTGATAAGAAACACGATAAGGTCAACCATCCCCGTCCATCCCAAACGCCGGAAAATGCCCCTTAAACCCACATCCACATGCGCGGCATAAAGCTGGTTTTCCACCCGCAGCAAATGGATATCATTGACCCGCACCACACGCTGGTCATCGATATCCACCACCTGCTGGTCAAAGATGTCGCGGCGCAGGGTAAAATCAGATCTAGGTATTTCTTTGGAAAATTTAAGCCGGTCACCCATGATCTTAAGGCGGATATTATTTTCAATATAGACAATATCTTCCCAATTGACCCGGGCATATTCCTTGGAGGATGATCCCCGTCGAATGATCAAGTCGCTGGCTTTGGGATAAATGTCCGCGTAAGGGTTCATGGCGATATCGTGCAAACGGCCGATCCACTGCCCTTGGGCATCCATGATGTCCAAACCGATGACTTGTGAAAAATAAAGAAATAGTTTCATATTTAGCGGCTGATGCCGACCTTGACGCGTCGGCAAATTCTTTCCACCGGGCAAGCGGAACAGACCGGTGAAATGGGTTTACAAACATTCTGGCCCCAGGTCACCAGCAGGGCATTGTATTCAATCCAATACCTGCGGGGCAATTTTTCCCTTAAAGCGAATTCCGTCTCATCAGGTGTCCTGGTTTTGACATACCCCAGGCGATTGGAAATCCGGTGCACATGGGTATCGACACAGATGCCCGGCTTGCCGAAACCTTCGGTCAATACCAGGTTCGCGGTTTTGCGCCCTACCCCTTTGAGCGTTAAAAGCTGTTCCAAATCGTCCGGGACCTTTCCCCCGAAACGATGGATCAAATCCGTACAAATATCATGGATACGCAAGGCCTTGGTTTTATAGAAACCTACCGGATAAATCAATTTTTGAATATCAGCAACGGGAATATCCAGCATCCCCTGCATCGTAGCCGCGCGGGCAAACAGGCGTTCGCTGGCCGGCAAGGTCGTCTCATCACGGGTGCGCAGGCTCAACAAACAGGAAATCAGCACCAAAAACGGGCTTTTGAATTTCTTGCCGACCAGGGTCACCGAAGGGTCCGGTAAATCCCGCATCGCGACCTTCAGCCGTTTAATCACCTGCGCGATCTGCCCATTATCTAAAAGTTTTCTATCGGCCATTTTTATAAATCGCTGAAAATGAATCCCATTTCTTCCAGGGTGGAATAGTCTTCGCGCCAGTTGGACGTGGCTTTTACAAAAAGCTCGAGGAAAACCTTGCTGTCGACTAATTCTTCCAAATCCTTGCGGGCTTCGCTACCCACCTGCTTTAAAATAGCCCCTGCTTTGCCGATGACGATCTCTTTCTGGGATTCACGCTCCACTAAAATGGCGGCCCGGATATGCAGGACCTTCCCCTTCTTGGGCTGGACGCCCTCGATGATCACGGCAATGGAATGAGGTATTTCTTCCCGCATCAGGAGGAATAATTTTTCCCGGATCAAATCTGCCATGGCCATGCGCTTGGGGAAATCTGTAATCGTGTCCTTGTCGTATAATAGCGGGCCTTCAGGCATCTGTTCAAATAAAAGGTCGACCAGTTTTTTGACATTGGTGCCTTTCAGCGCCGAAAGCGGGAAAAGGATCAAATCTTTCATCTCGGTCATGGGCACGCCGCGGATCTCTTCCCAAAGCTTGATATACTCCGGGACAAATTTCCCCTTGGTGATGTCTATCTTGTTTAAGCCCACGATGATGGGTTTGCCGCATTTATTGAGGCGGCTGATCACATGTTTTTCTTCCAGGCCTGTTTTTTCACTGGCATCAACCATGTGAATGACGGCATCAACAGAATCAATGCTGCCTAAAGAAGCGCGGTTCATGTATTTATCGAGCTTATCCTTGCCCGCATGTATCCCCGGCGTGTCGATAAAAACGATCTGCCCGCGCTCATCGGTGTGGATGCCCCTGATCTGATGGCGCGTGGTTTGCGGCACGTCGGAAACAATGGAGACTTTTTCGCCCAAGATGGCATTAAGCAAGGTGGATTTGCCTACATTGGGACGGCCCACAATGGCCACCATGCCGCTTTTTAAAGTCATTTTCGATACCTCCAAACAGCGATGACCACTCCGGTAAATGAAATCAAATTAACGATATTATAACAGCGCCAGACCATGTCCGTGGAGGTAAATCCCAAAGGGGCCATCAAAAGCGTGCATATCCATACCCCCCATAACCAGATCAATGAGATCTCATGCGACGAGCGCAGCTTGACGATCTTGACGATCAAAGGAATATTAAAAAAAGGCAGGATGATTGCCGCCGCAAGGCCGATTATTTTCACAAACCTCTCCAGTTATGCCAGGGCAAAGAATTTGACCAATACCTTCATGCGTTCATCGATCTCACGCATCGTCAGGGACGCTGTACGGGCCATGCCAAAGCCCTGCACATTAAAAGAAGCCACGGTCGTGGCATACAGCAAGGCACGGCGCAAAGTTTTATCGTCGAGCTTGTTGGCACGGCTTAAATAGCCCATGAGGCCGCCGGCAAAGGTGTCTCCGGCGCCGGTGGGGTCAACGACATGATCGACGGGATAGGCCGGGAAGGAAAACATCACCTGATCGCTATAGAAAAGCACGCCGTGCTCGCCTTTTTTAATGACGATCATGCGGGGCCCCATGGCCCTCAGGCGCCGGGCAGCCATGATCAGGTTATTTTCTCCTGACAAGGCCCTGGCCTCACCGTCATTAGCGACGAACAAATGCACCATCTTCATCAAACGGCGCAACGATTTTTGTTTGTGGGTGATCCATAAATTCATGCTGTCTAAACCGATCAACCGGGGGGATTTCAAATGTTTTAAAAGCTGTATCTGTAAATCCGGATCAAAATTGGCCAGGAAAATATTAGGAAGGTTTTTTTGGTGGTCCTTTAATTCAGGAACATAACTCTGCAGGACACCCAATTCCGTGGCCAGGGTCAGGGCCGTGTTCAAATCCCCTTTTTTATACTCCCCCCGCCACCGGAAAGTTTTCCCGCTGTCGATCTTGAGCGACGAAAGATCGATGCCTTTGCGTTTTAAAAAATCCAGGTGCTTGGAGGGAAAATCACGGCCGACCACCGCCACCAGGTGCACGTCGGTAAAATGCCGGGCGGACATGGCAAAATGCGCGGCAGACCCGCCCAGCATGTCCTTTTTGACCCCTGAAGGTGTTTTAACATGGTCCAGCGCGACGGTACCCAAGACAACTAAACTCATATTTATTCTCCGATGATCTTGACCAATACCCTTTTATTCCGCCGGCCGTCGAATTCGCCGTAAAAAATCTGCTCCCAGGGGCCAAAATCCAGTTTACCGCGGGTCACGGCAACCACCACCTCACGGCCCATCACCTGGCGTTTTAAATGCGCGTCCGCGTTGTCCTCGCCGGTATCGTTATGCCTGTACTGGGTGACCGGCGCATGGGGTGCCAATTTTTCGAGCCACGCGTCATAATCCTGCAAAAGCCCGCCCTCATCGTCGTTGATATAAACACTGGCGGAAATATGCATGGCATTGACCAGGCAGAGGCCTTCCCGGATGCCGCTCTTATCAATGGCCGCCTGGACCTGGCCTGTGATATTGATATACTCCCGACGGGTTTTAGTATGGAACCACAGCTCTTGACGATAATGTTTCATCTCAGTGGTGCTTGGTTGGCTTTTTCTTTTTTTCCAGCTGTTTGATGTATTGCTGGAAATGCTCATCTTTGAGAAGATTATCCAGGTCCGTATCGCCCTTTAAGTGCTCAAAATCATCGTAACCGAAATCAATGGCCTTAGTCAAGGCCCCCAGGGCCGCGCGGGTCTGGTTGAGCAAGGCATAAGAACAGGCTAAATTATAAAAAACGATCGCATCCTCCGGGCGAAGGTGTGAAAGCCTGATGTCCACTTCCAGGCCCTTTTGCCAAAGGCCTGCCCTGGTATACAGGTCCCCGATGGCGCTCAAGGCCTCTATAAATTGGGGGGTGTCTTTCAGGATGTTTTCATAAAAAGCGATTTCAAAATCGATGTCTTCCTTTTTACGCGAAATCTTGGGCGCGTGATCTTTGCGCATGGATGGTCCTTTCTTAGGTTACAAATGTATTATTTCTTTTTCAAATATTTTTCAATGCGGGCGACAGCTTCTTTCAAATTGTCATAGCTTGACGCATACGAGATCCGCACAAACTGCTCACAGCACCGGCCAAAGGCAACCCCCGGCACCAGGGCCACTTTTTGCTTCAATAATAAATTCTTGGCAAAATCCATCGAGCTCTCCCCTGACACTTTTACCGACGGGAATGCATAGAAAGCACCCTGCGGCATATGGCAGGCCATCCCGATGTCATTTAAAGCACCGACGATAAAACGGCGGCGGCGGTCATATTCCTTTTTCATGGCCTGCACGTCCGCGGCGGAATTCTTTAAAGCCTCAATGGCCGCCATCTGGCCGGTGATCGACGCGCATAACATGGTGTACTGATGGATCTTGGTCATGGCGCCTACCAGGTCCGCGGGCCCGCAAACATAGCCGATCCTAAACCCTGTCATGGCGTAACTCTTGGAAAAACCGTTAAGATAGATGACACGGTCCCGCATCTGGGGCAGTGTGGCCATCGGGGTGTGTTCAAAATCATACGTTAACTCATCATAAAGCTCGTCGCTAATGACCAGCATATCGTGTTTCTTAACGACGCGGCTGATCGCTTCCAGTTCTTTTTTGTTATACGAAGTGCCTGTCGGGTTAGACGGATAACCAAGCAGGATACCGCGCACCCCGCGGCCCGCGGCTTCATCGATCTGTTGCGGGGTGACTTTAAAACCGGTTTCAACGGAAGTCTTTAAGAATACCGGTACCCCGCCGGCCAATTCCACCACCGGGCCATATGCCACATAGCAGGGCTCGGGAACCAATATTTTTTCGCCGGGATTAAGGATGGCCCGCATCGCCAAATCCAGGGCCTCACTGACGCCGACAGTAATTAAAATTTCCTCTTCAGGGTCATAGTCAATCTGGTGGCGTTTTTTCAGGAATGCCGCAATGTCCCGCCGCAGCTCAATCATGCCTTTGTTGGAAGTATACGAGGTGTAGCCTTGTTCGAGGGATTCGATGGCACGCGCCCGCACATGCCAGGGGGTAACAAAGTCCGGCTCTCCGACACCTAAGGAGATGACGTCCTTCATGCCCAGTACTAAATCAAAAAAAGCCCTGATGCCTGAGGGGGCCAATTGATCAACACGTTTGGAAATTCTCATTATATAAATCCCTTAATACGATATGTTCTGCCTGCGCTCATTTTTAGGATGTTTAAAAACCTGGCCTTCTTCTTTGTACTTACGCAGCAAGAAATGCGTGGCTGTCTGGCGCACATTGGCCATGGATGAAAGTTTCGCGGCCACAAAATCCGCCACGGTATGAATGTTTTCCCCCTCGACGATCACCAGTAAATCATAACCGCCGGAGAGCAAATAACAGCTTTTGACCTCGGGATAACTGTAGATCCGCTCGGCGATGCTGTCAAAACCGACATCTTTTTGGGGCGTGATCGACACTTCGATCAGGGCGCGCACTGTTGTCGACGGGCTTGGACGGACTTTGGACATAACAACCCTCCTATTACTCAGAAGTCTTGAAAGTGACGAAGTTATCTTTACTTTGGCCGGCAGCATTCACCTGGCGCTCTAATTGGGCCACCTGGTCTTTTAAAACACCAATGTCCTCACGCAATACTTTGATCTTGTAGCGTAACTGATTATTGCGGGCATCTGCCTGTACCATTTCGTGGACGATTTTCTTTTTCTTGAACTGCCAGGATATTGCCAGCAAGGAAGATTGCCTTAACTGGTCCATGCGCAACTCATAAGAATAAATGTCGGCCTCAAGCTCATCCTTGCGTTTTTTAAGGTGATCATACATACGGGCCGTGGCCTGTGCTATTTGCGCGTCCGAAGATTCTTTTTCGTGCTGTACCATTTGTGACTGCAAAACATCCAGACGGGCCTGAAGCTGTTTATTTTCCGAATCGACGGTGCCTGCATTCAAATTCTTTGTTTTATCACCGGCTTTTAAAGCCCCCAGTTCATTCCCCAAAAGGACTTCCTGCTTAATATTATCTTCAAGCTGCTTGCGCAATGGGACCAGCTGATCATCAACCCGGGGCTGCGCTGTATTTTGAGAGGGTTGGACTTCATGCTTTTCTGCCTGCTGATGAAATTCTATATTTGAAATCGTGTCTTTCATCATCTGGATATTATGTTCCAGGCCCGCCTGTTTCCTGTTTAAATTTTCCAATTGCTGAACATAAACGCTGACTCGCTGGCTTTTTGTCCGGATATTCTTGGTCAATTCCCCGATACGCAGCTGCTGGTCTGTCTGGCCGTGCCGCTCTTGTATAAAACGGGCCATCTGTTCATTTTTGCTTTGCTGGTCCGCGATCGCCTGCTGTAATTTCTGCGCCAACTCCATTAACTCCTGGTATTCATCCTGTAACCCGTTGTTTTGAATGACCAGGTTCTGTGCTTTAGATTTGATCTCATCCAGGGTCATTTGCCATTGCGAGGGAACGGATGATGAAAATTGCTGCCCAGGGACCTGGTCCTGGGCCCCGGCATCAAAACTCCAGCATAAAAAAGATAATATAAAGATAGATAAGCACAGCCGCATGGCATTAATTAAAAGGCCCAATTGCTTCGGCCTCGGAGATGTTATTTCCCTCATATTTTAAATTATACCTGGTTATCCCATAGGGGGCAAGGGTGAGGAAATAAATTTTACGGTCATTTATTGCTTACAAATACAAAGCCTTTTAGACGGCCGGTTGCGGGGTCCTGGATCTTGGAAGTCATTTTGGCGGCATCTTCCGGGGAGCATTGATCGGCAAATTGGGTGATCAGACGGCGAACGGGTTGGGCGCGGTTATGCACCTTGGCCACAGGCTCCTGGCCTAAAAAACAGCCTTTGGTATAAGAAACATAATCAAACTCATGCACGTTGAGTATAAATTCATCGGCCTGATAATCAACACCCATCAACGGGATATTATGGTCAAGACGAAAAAGTGTAAACTCCTCATCGCTGATACTGTTAGTCTGGGGCTGTGATGACCATACGGTTTTGGCGGTGTCCAAATCCATATAAGAACCCTGAGTGGACTGCTCTATCCGGGTGTGGCTCAGCCGGGCATAACGATCCAGGTGTTTTAATAGATTATCCACGGCGATGACAGGCACACTGATCAGGAATTCATCGTCGCTGATTTTTTGCTGGCGAAAGGTGGCGATGATGCGGCCATGCTGGTTTAAAAAGGCATTGAGCAATGCGTCCAATGTATTGGAAGTGATCCCATTTAAGAATTGAGAAGCATTGCCTTTAATGCTAAAAACGGTGTCGGGGAGCCTGTAAAAAGATTGCTTCGTCACTTCGTTCCTCGCAATGACACATTCATTTGTCGAGCCAAATTCAGTGCCTCGGCTTTTGTTTTTATTTTACCCAAAGCTGCGGCTTCTTCGATGCCGGAGAGGATTTTTCCAAACAGCTCTGAAGGTTTTAATTTCAGGACCTTGATCAAATCATGGCCTGTGAGCAGGCGTTGCCGGGGCTTCCGGTCTTTGAGTTCAAAATAACGTTCGATGAGCATGTGGCAGATTTTAGCATGATGCCTATGCTTGGCTTTGGTGGTCAAGGGGCCGCATGTCGCGGCCTGGTCTGCCAGACCCAGAACTGCCAAACTGACGGCTTCATCTTTCGTGTCGCGCAGATACCGGAATATCGCTTTTTCACTGGGGCGTTTGAAATTTGACAGATAGCCCGGCCTCAGGTGCATCCTTACCGCATCTTCCAGAAAAAAACGTTCCTTAACGGATAATTTCAAATGCTTGGCGACCTGACGGGTTATCCTTTCGCCCGCATGCTCATGGCCGTGAAAAGTCATGCGCTTCGCCTCAAGCTTCCGGGTTTCCGGTTTTCCTACGTCATGCAAAAGCGCGGCCATTTTCAAAAGCGCATAGCGCGTGTGCCCTCCGCCGATAGGCTGGTGCCAATACGCCTTCATGCGCTCATCAGCGCCCGGCTCTTCGATGAATTTTTCAACCTTTGCAAGCACTTCAAGCGTATGCCGCCAAACATCCAAATGATGATAACCGCCCTGATGGACACCGTACATGACAGTGATCTGCGGGATAACCTGAGGCAAAAGCCCGATCTTATCCATAGCGGATAATGTTGCGGCCGCACGGGGTGAAGCCAATACCTTAAAAATCTCTTCGCGTATCCTTTCCGCAGCTGACAGGGAAATTAAATGCGCGTCTTTTTTGATTTGCACGCCTGTCCCGGCATCCATCTTAAAACCAAGGGTGGCCTGCAGGGTAAAGGCGCGTAAAAGCCTTAAAGGATCGTCTCTAAAGACCTGGGGGGAAACCATGCGCACCACACCTGCTTTTAGGTCCCGCCGGGACCCTTTGACCTCCAGGATGCCAGCGTCTTTATCAAAAATATCCACGGCCAACGCGTTAATGGTAAAATCGCGCAAATTTAAATCTTTTTGAATGCTCCTGCCCCGCCAATCGGTGAAATCAAAAGTACAGACCACCCCATCTATCTTTTTGACGACACGGGCACTGCCATGCTCGCGGTCAAGCAGGACAAAAGCAGCTTTAAGCTGATGGGCTAATCGGCGGGACAAGGCAACGGCCCCCTGGTCAACAGCGAAATCAAAATCAGTCCCGCGGCGGTTTAAATAATAATCGCGCAAGGCGCCTCCGACCAGGAACACACGGCGCTTGCTGCCCTTAAGCGCGTCGCGGACCAGGGAGAGTTGAGGATAATAAATAAACAACGGTATCATGATTGGGGCAATGATGATTTTTGCAGGACTTCATCGGCAACGAAAATCGGCGCCTTGAAACGCACGGCCAGGGCGATGCTGTCCGAAGGACGGGAATCGATCGTTTTGATCTGGCCGTCTTTGGATTTAATTTCCAATTTGGCATGGAAGGTGTTGTTGACGAGCTTATCAATAATCACCCGCTCAAGGCCCGCCCCCAAGACCTGCATCACCGCGACCAAAAGGTCATGGGTCATGGGACGCGGAACGTCGACGCCGGAGATCTTGATCTTGATGCTGGAGGCTTCCATAAAACCGATGACGATGGGGATCTGGCGCTCACCGTCTTTTTCCTTAAGCACGATCACCTGGTCCTGGCGCTTTTCATCAATGATAATTCTGGATAATTCGACTTGGATCATCTGATTTTAACTTTCTGCTTTTTAAGCTTTTTGATCTTATTTTTTGTCAGGATCGTCTGTAATTCACTCATGAACTGGTTAACGTCGCGGAACTGGCGGTAGACAGAGGCAAAACGCACATACGCCACTTCGTCTAAAACGGACAAACGGGTCATGATCATCTCCCCGATGTCTTTGGAATAAATTTCCCGGTCGTATTTCTTGCGGATGGTATGTTCAATATCATCCACCATGCTTTCAATCTGCTCAACGCTGATGGGCCGCTTCTCGCAGGCCTTGATCAGGCCATTGAGCACGCGCGTGCGGTCAAAAGGCTGGCGGCGGCCGTCGCGCTTGACGACCATCAAGGGCACTTCTTCAATATGCTCGTAGGTGGTGAAGCGCTCTTCACACTTGGAGCACTGGCGCCGGCGGCGGATGGATGTCCCGTCGCTGTTGAGGCGCGAATCCATCACATTGGTACCTTTATAGCCGCAGGACGGGCAACGCATATTTTAATCCGTATAGATCGGGAATTCGTGAGCTAAATGCTCTACTTCTTGACGGACTTTTTCTAATTCTGTTCCTATGTCACGGTTAATGACACAGCGGTCGATCAGATCAGCGATTTTAAGCATCTGGGCTTCCTTCATGCCGCGGGTGGTGACGGCCGGTGTTCCGATACGGATGCCGCTGGTGACCACCGGAGATTCTGTATCAAAGGGGACCAGATTCTTATTGACGGTTATCTGCACGCGGTCGAGTACGGCGGCTGCGTCTTTGCCGGTGATCTTTTTAGGCCGTAAATCCACCATAAACAAATGATTATCAGTCCCTCCGGCCACAATGCGAAAACCTTTTGAGGCCAAGGCGTTAGCCAGGGTTTTAGAATTGGCGATCACTTGGGCTTGATATTGTTTAAACTGCGGGGTCAAGGCTTCTTTAAACGCCACGGCCTTGGCCGCGATAATGTGCATCAAAGGGCCGCCCTGGATGCCGGGAAAAATAGCACTGTCAATTTTCTTGGCAAACTCCGCCTTGCATATGATCATCCCTCCACGGGGACCGCGCAGGGTCTTATGTGTCGTCGTGGTCACAAAATGGGCATGCGGCACGGGATTGGGATACAACTCTGCCGCGACTAATCCTGCGAAATGGGCCATGTCCACAAATAAATAGGCGCCTACCTTGTCCGCGATCTCACGGAAACGCTTGAAATCCAAAAACCGTGAATACGCCGAATAACCGGCCACGATCATTTTGGGCTTATGTTCCAAAGCTAGGCGCTCGACCTCGTTCATATCGATAAGCTCTGTTTTTGGGTCGACCTTATATGAAACAAAACGATACAGGCGTCCGGAAATATTGATCTTCAGGCCGTGGGTCAAATGCCCGCCGCAGGCCAAATCCAGACCCATGACCACATCCCCCGGCGTCAACACAGAAAGGTACACGGCCGTGTTCGCCTGTGAACCGGAATGGGCCTGCACATTGACATGGTCCCCGCCGAAAAGCTCTTTGGCGCGGGCAATAGCCAGGCTTTCAACCTCGTCGACAAATTCACAGCCATTATACCAGCGGGCCGCCGGATAACCTTCGGCGTACTTATTGGTCAGCACACTGCCGGCCGCTTCCAGGACCGCAGGGGAAACAATGTTCTCTGAGGCAATCAATTCAAGATTGTTTTTCTGACGCTTAAGCTCATGCTGGATGGACTGATAAATTTGAGGATCAACTGTCTGCAAATAAGCTTTCATATTATCTCCACTTTACGATTCCGAAGCAATTGGGCCTTTTTTTGAAAATTCCTTTTCTATATTTTGAATTTGTTCTTTGCGGCGCAAATGCCTTCCGCCTTCGAATTCAGTTGATAGCCAGATCTTAATGATCTCCAACATCCCGGTTTCATCCACAAATTTGGACCCCAAGACCAAAACATTGCTGTCATTGTGCTGACGGGAAAGCGCCGCGGCTTCCTTATTATAAACAAGGGCCGCGTACACGCCCGGCACCTTGTTCGCGGCGATGGAATGCCCGATGCCGGTCATGCACAAAAGGATCCCGCGGCTGCCGGGATGGCGCACCACTTCCCGGGCCACCTGTAAAGCTATCTCGGGATAATCACAGGAAGTGCTTTCCGTATGCGTGCCCATGTCCTTGACCTCATGCCCCAGGCCCTTTAGCGCATCATGCACTTTTTTCTTTAATTGAAAACCGCGGTGGTCTGAACCGATAAATATTTTCATCAAAGCAATCTTTCAATCTTTTCAATGGCTTCATCAATCGTCAACAGGCATTCCTGGTAGGCCGCATGCGGCTGGCCGATGGGGTCTGGCACATCCAAATCCGCCTCGTAGCCCCGCTGGGTATTGCCGAATTCCTTTAAGAGATAGACCCTTTTTTCCACCGACGGAACACGCTCCAGGATCTGGGCGCGGTGCGCGCGGGTCATGGCAAAAATCAGGTCTGATTTTTTAAGCATGATGCTGCCCAATGGCCTGGAAATATGCGCCGCGGCATTGATCCCGCGCTCCCTTAGGACCGCGATGGTCTCCTGGCTTGCTGCCGACTTAAAATAGACGGATGTGCCCGCCGAGTGGACTTCCACATCTTCACGGGCGATCAGCTTGGCTTTAAGCAAATACTCCGCCATGACCGAGCGGCAGCTGTTTCCCGTACACACAAACAAGACACATTTCTTGTTGATGGTGCGGTCCACGTCCGGCTGGGTGATGACGCCGTCACGGGTGACCGTCGGGTGCGTCTGGGTGAAATCAAGGATCGTTGAAGAAATCCCGAAATCCACCGGGCCGCCGTCCAAAGCCAAATCGACCAAGCCATCCAGGTCTTCCAGGGCCTCATGGCAATTGTTCGGGGGCTTTTTGCCCTCCAAATTTGCCGACGGGGCGGCAATGGTGCAGCCGCTTTCTTCCACCAGGCGCAGGGCCACGGTATGGTCCGGCATGCGTATGCCGATCGTTTCCCCTTCGTGCCGGGCCGGCACGATCACCGTCAAAGGCCCGGGCCAATATTTATCGATCACCTTGTATAAATTCGGGTGCGTGTAGGTCGAATAATTCTCAATGATCCCCCGCTGGGCCACCAAAATGGAAAAAAGCTTGCCGTCCGTGCGTTTCTTGACCGCGCGCAGGCGGTCCATGGCCTTGGGATTATTGGAATCCGCGGCAATGCCATAGACGGTCTCCGTCGGAAAAACAACCAAACCACCCTGGCGCACGATGCGGGCCGCCTCGGCGATTTTTTCCGGTTCAGGCAAAGCTGAGTTGACTTTGAGGACCTTAGTTGTGCCCATAAGCAGGTTTTTCTTTCAGGATCTTGCTGGCGATGTCCCGGCGAAAGAACATGTGGTCAAACGATAATTTACTGACGCCATTATACGCTTTTGTACGGGCGGCTTCAAGGCCTTCCCCCAGGGCGGCAATCCCCATGACACGGCCGCCATTGGTGACCAAGACCCCGCCGTCGTTCTTAGTGCCTGCATGAAAAACAACCGTTTCTTCATCCTTGATCTTATCCAGGCCGTTGATGGGAAATCCATTTTGATATTTTCCCGGGTAACCGCCTGAGGCGATCACAACGCATACGCAGGAATATTCATCCCATTTGACTTCTATGGCATTAAGCTCTCCATCGCAGGCCGCCTGGAATATGTCCACAATATCACCATTCAAGCGCGGCAGGATGCATTGGGTTTCAGGGTCGCCGAAGCGCACATTGAATTCCAGGGCTTTGGGGCCGTCGGAAGTCAACATCAATCCCGCAAAAAGAACGCCCTTAAAAGGGTTCCCTTCCTGATACATGCCGCGGATGGTTGGTTCAATGACCCGGGTGATGATCTGGTCTAAAACTTCAGCAGTGACCAAAGGGCTCGGAGAAAACGTTCCCATGCCGCCGGTGTTGGGGCCCAGATCATCATCAAAAATACGTTTATAGTCCTGCGCTGTAGGCAAAACCAGAAAATGCCTGCCGTCGCAGACAGCCAGGACCGATACTTCCGGGCCTTGCAGGCATTCTTCAATGACTATCCTGTCCCCTGCCGCGCCGAATATTTTTTGGACCATGATCTCATCGATGGCCAATTTTGCCTCTTTTAGGTCCGCGCAAACATAAACGCCTTTGCCGGCAGCAATGCCGTCGGCCTTAATGACCAAAGGAAACTGGGCTTTTTCTAAAAAAACCAGAGCTTTGGGCGCATCATCAAAAACCTTATATACAGCTGTCGGGATATTGCGGCGGTGCATAAATTCTTTGGCGAAAACCTTGCTGCCTTCAAGTGCGGATGCGGCTTTAGAAGGACCGAAAATTTTTAACCCTTTGGCTGCAAAGGCATCCACCACACCGGCAACCAGAGAGGCTTCAGGGCCGACAATGGTCAGGTCAATTTGTTTGCGCAAGGCAAATTGCAAAAGCAATGGGACATCATCAACCTTAATATCCACGCATTCGGCAATTTGGGCAATGCCGCCGTTTCCCGGCGCGCAATAAAGCCGCTTGACCTGAGGAGACTGTTTGATTTTCCAGCACAGCGCATGTTCCCGCCCGCCGGAGCCTATCACTAAAATATTCATTACTGCTCCTAGCCACTAAAATCATTCCAACGCCTGTTTAGACGCACATCATTATCTAAATATCACCTTATGCTTCGAATCCTGCGTCACCTCACCGATGACAAATGACTCTATTTTTTGCGAACGTAAAAAAGCATGGACCCCGACAACATCCTTGGGCTCTACCACCAGGCAAAAGCCAATGCCCATATTAAAGGTGCGGTACATCTCATGTTCCGGAATGTGTCCTTTGTCCCGGATCAATTCAAATATTCGGGGAACAGGCCAGCTTCCCTTGTTGACAGAAAAGCACAATCCTTTAGGCAGGACCTTGGTCAATTTTTCGTACCAGGCGCCGCCTGTCATATGCGCCATGCCTTTGATTTTAAATTTCTCAAGCAGGCCCAAGACCGGCTTAACATAAATGCAGGTGGGCTTGAGCAAAATTTGCGCGTAAAGTTTTTGTTCCTTTGTACTTAAAGCCTTACGGGCCAGCGAATAGCCGTTGGAATGCAGCCCCGAAGACGGCAGGCCGATGAGCACATCATCGCATCTAATCCCTGACCCGTCAATAATGCCGTCTTTCTCCACCACCCCGACTGTAAAGCCCGCTAAATCATAGTCCTCGCCCTTGTACATATCAGGCATTTCCGCGGTTTCCCCGCCGATCAGGGCGCATCCGGCCATCTTGCATCCGGCCACAATGCCTTTCATCACATCCTTCATGATCCGGGGGTTAAGTTTGCCGGTGGCTATGTAATCCAAAAAGAACAAAGGCCTGGCACCGGTGCACAGTACATCGTTAACATTCATCGCCACCAGATCAATACCCACCGTATCGTGCTTCCCCGCCAGATTGGCCACCAACAACTTTGTGCCGACACCATCAGTCGAAGAAACCAATACAGGATTCTTATATTTCAAAAAACCAAAATCAAACAAAGCCCCAAACGACCCCGGCCGATCAACCACACCTTTATTCATCGTAATAGAAGACATCTGCTTAATCGCATCCACAAACCGGTTGGCCTTAGCAATATCCACGCCTGCTTTTTTATATGTCAACTTTTGTGTCATAATTGTTTCACCTATTGTAAGTGATGAATTTACCCCTTACCGCAATCCCGATCCACCCGTCGAAACTAATGAGACGCTATTTCTCTATTTTTACAAATTTCAATGAGAACCCAATTCTCAATTATAGACATTAGAGATCCCAAACTTTGGTATAAGCGAATTCAGCCAGGCCACGAGTACGATTTATAATCTCTTTAACATTCCATTCGCGACTTCCACTTATCCATTTATCCAAAGGCAACTTCGAATCTATAAGTATTTTCTTTTTTTGATCAAAAAGTTTATTCTTTAATTTTCCATTTGTTTCGTCATTGACAAGTATTAAATTACCCACCTGGGCAATGAACTGTGGTGGAATTTTTGTAGTGCCTTCTATAGGATTCTCTGAAGCTAGATGTTCAATGGTCATCTTTTCATAATCTATAGGCACGCCAAATTGCTTCTCTGCTATTCTTGCCAAAATATATTGGACGAGCTTTTTTTGTTTCGACAATTCCTTAGAATATAAAATATTCTGAAAACTGGCAACAAATTCATCTTTGCTCGGTCTTCCTTTTTTAAGTTTTCTTTGTAACTCTTTAAGGGTCTTAATTTTTTCATTCATGTTGGGCGCATCGCAAAGATCACGAGCAGCTTTTGCATACATAAATGAAATGCCTCCAGATGATCTTTGAGATGTAACAGCAGTAAACACAAAATGAAAGTTCTCAATACTTGTAAATGTTTCAATTGCGTTAGGAAGTCGAATTCCTCCGCTTTTGTATTCTCTCATTACAGATAGCAACATTGGCATAGCTTGTTTTACTTTAAATAAATTGATAGCATCTAATGACTCTTTTATTCTTAAATCTTGTTTCTGCCAAGGCCTATAAACCGTTTCGTTTATTTCACGATACGTCTTGACATCTTCCTCAAGAGATCTCAAAAAACCTTCAGCATTTTTTTGATCTATTTTCCTTCTTATTTGTTTAAATATTTTCTTTAAAGTAACAAATTCATAGCGTGACAACCAGTAATAATGAATAAAGTTGTCAACTTCTAGCTGTGCCCCAGATTCGTCAATCAATTCCACTATTTTATTCCAACGTTCTTTTGGTAAATCCACATCCGCATTCTTGGGTTTGAAGAGTTTAGTAATATGATTTTTCACTAGATCTGAAACTTTTAGATCTTTCCCTCGAGTGTTGAGTGTTTCAAAAATAATATACGCATCATCTTCACTGTCCAACTCGATAAAGATCAACTTTAGCTTGAGGATTTTATCTCTAATGCCAATTAAACTCTTCTCAATTTCAATTTTTTTATTTTTCTCGCTTAAAGAACGGTTACTTACAATTGATGTGACAGTAGATTGAATATTTCTAGAAATAGCCATAAAAGCTTTCTCAAGAAGCTCTTCTTCTACTCCTGGAGTAAGAACAATGTCGGGCTTTGTTTTCTTTTGAATATATTCTTGAAAATATGGGTAGGATGTTTCTGGTTTCAAAACATACCTTTTTTTATTATTTATATCAGGACGTTCTACAAAATTATGTAATCCATCCCCTAAAGATTGCATATTCTGATCATTAAAAGCATTACGCAATGCACATAGAATCATAGTTATTGTCGTTAGGCGTTGCTGTCCATCGACAATGCCATATGTATCTGTTTTTGAATCTTTAAAAACGACGATTGAACCAATAAAATAATCTCCTTCACTTTCAGCAATTGTATCGCACCAAAATTCCTCAATATTTTCCCTATCCCAAGAATATGGTCTTTGAAACCTAGGGATTAGATAAAAACTACCGCTAAAAATATCCTTTACTTCCTTATCAAAAGTTGTGACCCTCATACAGCACCTCTTAATTCGATATTAAAAGTAACGACCTTTTCTAACTTGCAATCACTCGTATATGGTTAAATGGTGTTGTGGACGAAACATTCAGGGATTTTTTGCCAAATGTCTGCGAGGATTTACGTCAAAAATGTTCCAAATGAAGAGAATCTTTAGAACATTTTTGATGTAAACCGAAGCAGACGGCAAAAATATCCCGTTTCGGGAACAACACCGTTTAACCATATTCATGCTACAAGGTCATTCTTTTAGAGATCCTTCGCTACGCTCAGGATGACGATTCTAAAAAGATTGCTTCGTCGCCTTCAGCTCCTCGCAATGACACAACTTGTTCTAGATTCCCGACAAAAACATTCGGGAATGACAATGTAAAATCCAAGGAATGACAGTGTTAAAAGATTGCTTCGTCGCCTCCGGCTCCTCGCAATGACACGGGCGCTACAAATTTTCCTTCACGTAATTAATGCCGTTTTCGAATATCTTGGCTCCGTCGCCGAAATCGCTTGTTTTCTTTAAGCGTGTCCAGTATGGGTGTTGCTCGAATAAAAAATGACGTTCCGGATGCGGCATTAGGCCAAAGACGCGTCCGGTGGTGTCGCAGATGCCGGCGATATCATCGGTTGATCCGTTGGGATTCTCCGGATACGCAGGCTTGCTTCCATCAGGAGCGCAATAACGCAGGACGATTTGGCCGTTACTTGTCAGCGCGTCCAGGACTTTCTTCTCGCGCGGGATGAATTTTCCCTCGCCGTGGGCCACGGGCAGATAAATCTGGCCGGGCATGCCTTTTGTCCACACGCAACGGCTTTCCACCTTCAAATGCACCCAACGGGCCTCGAATTTGGCAGAATCATTATAGAACAACGTTGTTTCTTGTCCAATCTTCCATCCGAGGCCGGGCAAAATACCGGCTTTAGCCAGGATCTGGAATCCATTGCATATACCGATAATTAATTTGCCGTCACGGATAAATTGTTTGATCTCCTCTGCCAATTTCAAACGTAATTCATTGGCCAAAATACGCCCCGAAGCAATATCATCACCATAGCTAAACCCGCCGGGCAAAGCCAGGATATGATAATCGCTTAATTTAAAAGTGCCGGCGATCAGAGCATTGATATGCACCTGATCCACATGCGCACCCAAACGGCTGAAGGCAAACGCTGTCTCCTCGTTGCAATTGGTGCCTGCGGTGCGAATGACTATGACTTTGACATTGGGGGTCATTTTTTCTTTTTCTTGCTGTAAAACTTTTTGATGATCTTAACAACATCTTCGGGCTTATCCGCTGTCTGCACAATGTCCAAATCCTTGACATCAATGCAGCCTTCATGGAGTACAGGCCCTTTAAACCAATCCAAAAGCCCTTTCCAGTACTTGCTTCCGTAAAGGATGACCGGGAATTGCTGCATGCGCTGGGTCTGTATAAGCGTGATGCTTTCTGATAATTCATCCAGGGTCCCGTAGCCGCCGGGAAAAATCACAAAGGCCTTGGCGTATTTGACAAAACAGACCTTGCGGCAGAAAAAATAATGAAAATTGATCAGATGATTAATATAATCATTTGGTTTTTGTTCGAAAGGCAGGTCAATGTTAAGCCCGATGGATTTGCCGCCTGCCTTGGATGCCCCTTTATTGCCTGCTTCCATGATGCTGGGGCCGCCGCCGGTGATCACCGCATAACCTGCCTTAACTAATAATTCCGCGGTCTTCTCTGCCGCGTCATAATAGGAATGCAGGGTATGGATGCGGGAAGACCCGAAAATACTCACGGCGGGCCCAATGTCTTTGAGCTCTTCAAATCCGTCGACAAATTCCGCCATGATGCGGAAAATGCGCCAGGGGTCTTCCATCATTTCCAAATCAGGGACTGTGACGAGTTTTTTTATTTTTGTCATATGCTCCTCTTATTAGATCCCCGACAGAAACATTCGGGGATGACATTCTATTTTTATCTCAACGGTGCCTTCCAGATTTCTTTTAATTCATCGATACGGGCATTGATGACCGGCTGGTCATGAAGACCGTAGACGACAAATTCCGGGCTTGCCTCAACCGTGCCGATCCGGGCCATGGGAACGCCTTTGAAAATCTTTGCCAGCGCTTTTTCATGACCAGCTGAGACTTCAGCAATGAAGCGTGAATTGCTTTCCGAAAAAAGCAAAATATCTTCCCGTCCCTGCTTTCCCTTATAGGGCAATTTCTTTGATAAAACCGTGGCGCCCAATCCGCCGGCAAAGGCCATTTCCGCCAGAGCGACCGCGGCACCGCCTTCCGAGCAATCGTGTAACGAGGCGATCAAACCCGCCTTGGTTGCGCGTTCTACAGCCTTATATGTTTTAACTGCCATCTTAAAATTGACCTGCGGTGCATGAAGCCCCAACTGCCCTAAATTTTCCAAATAGACAGACCCGCCCAGTTCGTCAAAGGTTGTGCCGATCGCATAAATACTGTTCCCCGCCTTTTTAAAATCCATGGTGACGCTTTTTCCCACATCATCGATGATGCCGATGGCGGAGATCAATATGGTCCCCGGTATCGCGAGGCTTTTACCTTTTTGGGTATACTCATTATATAAACTATCTTTCCCCGAAATAAACGGAGTGCCGAAAGCCACGGCCGCTTTATAACAGCCTTGGGCACAGCGCACCAAAGACCCCAGACGATCGGGCTTATCAGGGTTTCCCCAGCAAAAATTATCAAGAAGGGCGATGCGATCCAGCGAACCTCCCACCGCGATGATTTGACGGATCGCTTCATCAATGCAGGAAGCAGCCATCCCAAAAGGATCGATCATGCCGTAGCGCACATTAATGCCGTTGGAAACCGCGATGCCGCGCTTGGAATCCAAACGCCCGCGGATCACCGCCGCATCTGATGGTCCGTCGGTGGCAACCCCTACCAGTGGCTTGACAACGCTTGTTCCCTGCACCTCGTGATCATAAATGCGAATAATACTTTCCTTGGAAGCCACATTAAAATGGCTTAAGGCCATGCATAAGCTTTCGGTTAAATCCTGTCCAGGGCGGTATCTTGTATGGATTCCTGCTTTCGCGGGAATGACACGGAGTTTGGGCTTTTGATAAACAGCTTCCTTGGTTATTTGAGGCAGGCCATCATGGAGAAAGGACATGTCCATGTCAGCAACTTGCTGGCCGTGGAAAAACAGTTGCAGGCGGCCGGAGCCGTCGAATTCACCTAAAACACTCGCCTCCACATTCTCTGCCTCAAAAATCTTAAGAAGGGCTTCGATGTTTTGAGGAGGGACAGACATCACCATCCGCTCCTGTGATTCTGAAATCCAAATCTCGTGGTATTTAAGGCCCTGATATTTAAGAGGGGCCTTATCCAAATCAACCCGTGCCCCTGTCTTTTCGCCCATTTCTCCGACGGCAGAAGAAAACCCGCCGGCGCCGCAATCAGTGATGGCAGAATACAAATTGGCCTCGCGCGCTTTAAGCAGGGCATCCTGTACTTTTTTCTCTTCAATGGGATTGCCGATCTGCACGGCGCCTGAAGAAACTGTTTCCGATTCACTGGTCAGCTCTCCCGAAGAAAACGTGGCGCCGTGAATGCCGTCGCGCCCGGTGCGTCCGCCCACAGCCACGATCAAATCCCCCCTGCTGACACGTTTAATTTCTTTACCTTTGGGGATGAGCCCGATATTGCCGCAAAAAACCAGCGGATTGCCTGCAAAATGTTTATCAAAAACAATGGCCCCATTGACCGTCGGGATGCCCATCTTGTTGCCGTAATCACGCACCCCTGAAACAACGCCTTTCATGACCCGCTTGGGATGCAGGGTGCCGGGCGGCAAGTCTGCTGCCGGTGTGTCCGGCGGCGCAAAACAAAATATGTCGGTATTGCACAAAGGCTTGGCAGCAAGCCCGGTCCCCAAAGTATCACGGATAACGCCACCCACTCCCGTGTTGGCCCCGCCAAAAGGCTCCAGGGCTGAGGGATGATTATGGGTCTCCACTTTAAAACACACATGATAATCTTTATCAAAAGCGATGACCCCGGCATTGTCATGAAAAACTGAAATGCACCATTTTTTCTTTAATTTCAACGTAACGGCAGCAATGGTGGTTTTAAAAAGGCTGCGGATAATTTGGGGCCGTCCGCTTTTGCCTTCCCGGTAACGGATAACACCCCTGAAAGTCTTATGGCGGCAATGCTCGCTCCAGGTCTGGGCAATGGTTTCTAATTCAACGTCCGTCGGATCACGTTTTTCTTTTTTAAAATGGGCCTGGATGGCCTTCATCTCATCAATATTTAAATAGAGCTGGCCGCTCTTGGAAATTTCGAGAAGTTTTTTATCATTGGCACCGATCAAATCCACGATCATCACATCAAATTTGGACGCGGATGCACCCGTGATACTGAGTGTGGTCGGGACATGGGAAGGGTCAGCTACCACGTGCTGGATGAGTTTATTCATCAAGACGCGGGCAGTGATGGATTCCAATTCTTTGGCTGTCAGTCTGCCGTAAATATGGTATTGCCGGGCGGTGCGCACAGCACTGATGCCTGCGACACCCAAATCGCGGATGCCCTTGATCGTGGAGGCTTCCACAGGGTCCATGACACCGGGATTATAAGCTATTTCAACGACATGATGGTCAACTGACTGCAGGGGGAGTTTTAAATCAAAACTGTATTGCTCAACGATAGGATCAACCAGGAGTTCATCGCCGATGCGCTTGACTTCCTCGCGGCTGATGGTGCCTTCCAGCAGAAAAACCGAGACGACACGCACCTGGGAGATGCCAAAGCCCATATCAATGATGTCTCGGGCAATGGATTGTCCAATGGGATCCAGCATCCCATCTTTTTGTTTAACTTCAACGCGCCAGATCATGCGGAAACTCTGCGTAATACTTCCTGATAGGCCTCTTCGATATTACCCAGATCCCGACGGAAACGGTCTTTGTCCAGCTTATTGCCCGTACCGACTTCCCATAAACGGCAGGTGTCAGGAGAGATTTCATCAGCCAGGATAATATGATTGTTGATGCGGCCGAATTCTATTTTGAAATCGATCAATTCAATCTTTAAACCCAGAAAGAATTTCTTTAATACCTCATTGATCTTGAAGGCCAAGGCGGTGATCTTCTTCACCTCATCATCAGTGGCAAAATTCAACGCCCGGATATGGTATTCATTGACCTGCGGATCGCCCAAGGCGTCATTCTTATAGCAAAATTCCAGCGTCGGGCAGGCTAAATTGGCCCCTTCAGCCAGTCCCAGCAGGCGGCATAAAGAACCTGCCGCGCGATTGCGGACAATGATCTCAAGCGGGACGATTTGGACACGCTTGACCAACATCTCGCGGTCGTTTAACCTTTCAACGAAATGGGTCTCAATGCCTTTGGCTTTGAGGTGCTCAAAGATCTTGGAGGCGATGCCATTGTTCATGATGCCCTTTTCAACAATGGTACCTCGCTTCTGGGCATTGAAGGCCGTTGCATCATCCTTGAAATACTGGATGAGCAAGTCAGGGTCCCCGGTCGTATAAAGGATCTTCGCCTTGCCTTCGTATATTTTCTCTAATTTCTGCATGGAACCTTATTTGATCCCCGCCTGTTTAAAGATCTTGTCACGATGACGGATGTAATATTTGATGTCAAAGCAGGCGTTAATCTCGTTTTGAGACAGGTACTTGCGTACACGGCGATCTCTAAAGAGCACATCTTTGAATTCCGTGCTCTCCTGCCAGACCTGCATGGCAGCTGCCTGGATGATCTCATAAGCGGCGTCGCGCGTGAG
This sequence comes from Candidatus Omnitrophota bacterium, assembly GCA_013286575.1. GTDB lineage: Bacteria > Omnitrophota > Gorgyraeia > Zapsychrales > Fredricksoniimonadaceae > JABDGZ01. Next base: position 38,647 of record JABDFL010000001.1, on the reverse strand, counting down.
GCCTTTTTTCATCAATTCCAAAAGGATGCGCTGGGAATAGATCAGCCCGCGGGTCTTGGAAAGGTTCGCGATCATGTTTTTAGGATAGACCAAAAGCCCCTCGATGATGGGGATGAATTTATTAAGCATGTAATTAAGCGCGATGGTTGAATCAGGGAGGATAACGCGCTCCGCCGAGGAATGGCTGATATCACGCTCGTGCCAAAGATTGATATTTTCCATGGCAACGATGGAATTGGCGCGCAAAATGCGCGACAACCCGCAGATACGCTCGCAGGTCACGGGATTGCGTTTATGCGGCATGGCCGATGAACCGATCTGGCCTTTGAAAAAAGGCTCTTCCACTTCCAAAAGCTCGGTTTTCTGCAGGGCCCTGATCTCCGTCGCAAACTTTTCCAGGGAAGAACCGACGATGGCCAGGACCATGATAAAATGGGCATGCGGGTCGCGGGAAATGACCTGGGTGGCCACATTCGCCGGCTTTAAATTCAATTGCTGGCAAACATACTCTTCCACCGACGGGTCAATATTCGCATAGGTGCCGACCGCGCCGGACAATTTACCATAACGCATGCCTTCAACAGCCCCTTGCAGGCGCTCTAAATTACGGTTCATCTCGTCAAACCAGATGGCCATCTTCAGGCCAAAGGTCGTAGGCTCCGCATGCACGCCGTGGGTGCGGGCGATGCACACCGCGTCCTTATATTTTTTGGCCTTATCTTTAAGCGCGGCCAAAAGTTTCTTACAATCAGCGACTAAAATTTCACCCGCTTCCACACATTGCAAAGACAGCGACGTATCTAACAGGTCCGATGAGGTCATTCCCATATGCAAATACTGGGCTTCCGGCCCTAAACTTTGCCCAACGCTTTGGATAAATGCCACCACATCATGTTTGGTGCGTTCTTCAAGGCGGCGCACTTCTTCCAAATCAAATTTGGCATTCTTGCGGATCTTATCCATAGCAGCTTTGGGGATAACACCTAACTTGGTCATGGATTCACAGGATAACACTTCGATTTTAAGCATAATTTCCATCTTATGCTCATCAGACCAAATACGGCTCATCTTTGAAAGGGAATAACGGTCAATCATGGACTCTCCTTAAACTTGATATTAGTAGTGTTTTGCTTATTATTTGGCCCTAAACCCGGGTCCGCCAAGCGAAGCAATAGGGAATCTTAGCAGAGAAAAATTATGCGGTCAACTTAAAAAAGCCATTAAGAGTGCAACATATTGCAATATATATACTTATAAATATTTATTAGTTCCCTTGCTTGACCTCAGGAAATTTTTCTTCCATATATTTTACACTCTCCTGGACGCTTTCTTTCATCAGCTCGGGGATGGTGTTTATTAATTTCCGGCCTTCAGGTGAACCATAAAAAGCAATGAACGCCCTCAAATCATCAGACGTGAAATTACGATCATATATGGGGAGAAGGCGATCAATGATCTCATCAACCTTGACACGCTGGCGGATTTTTTGGGCTTCATCCGGTTTTTCTTTTTCGATTTGCTGGATCATTAAATTGAAATTATTGGTCAAGGCCTGACGGGTCCCAAAGACATCAATGAATTTTAAAATCAGGGCCCTTTTATCCGTATCCCCCGTTCCTTGCTCATCGGGAGTTTCAGATTGGGCAACGGGGGCGGCAGGCTCAGGTTGGGGGGCCATCTCCGGCTGGGCAACAGCTGCAGGTGCGGCCTGTGCTGATGACGCGAATGGCTGTCCGTCGATGTCCTTAATTTCATCAGAGTAATAGGTCATGGTCACGCCGTCCACGTTAATTTGAACGCTCTTCTTGTCCTGCTTGATGATATCGCCCTGCACTGAACTCCCGTCGGAAAGGTCGATCGTTGCCGCAGAAGCCGCCGCTAAGGACAAAAACGTTGCCGCCACCATCATTCCCAAAACGCGCATAAGCCCCTCTTTCTTATAAAGGAATATTTGAGATAAATCCGTTGATATGATACACTATCGGCCGTGATTGAGCAAATACGAAAAAATATCGATAGAAGCCTTGGCGAATTTCTCGACACTGTCAAGAAAGACTACAAGCTGCACCTGGTCTCTCCTTTATTGTTTGAAAGCATCCGCGAATTCACCCTGCGGGAAGGCAAGCGCCTGCGGCCGCTGCTTTTAATCCTGACCTATAAAGGCTATGCGCCCGCTTCTAAAAAAATTTCCCGCAAATTGTACAATGCGTCCACCTGCATGGAATTCTTGCATAACTTCATGCTCATCCATGATGATATCATCGACCGTTCAGACCTGCGCCGCGGCAAGCCTACCATGCACAAGATCCTGGAACACACGGTCAAGACCAAGGACCCCGGCAAATTAGGCATTGACTTAGGCATTATCGCCGGTGACATTGTTTATGCACTGGCCATCGACGCGTTTTTATCCATCGATGAACCTTCCGAGCGTAAAGAACGGGCCCTGAAATACTTTATCCAAACCGCGGCCTTTACCGCCATGGGGGAATTCATCGACACTGTCAGCGGGGTCAAGACCGTTGAAGACGTTGATGAAAAAGAAGTCTTCCTTAATTACACGCTTAAAACCGCGCGCTACACCTTTGACTGCCCCATGGTCACGGGGGCCATCCTGGCCGGTGCCGGAAATAAAGAAATCAAAAGGATCTCACGCTTCGGCATTCTCATCGGCCAGGCGTTTCAGGTGCAGGATGATATTATAGGGATATTTGAAACGGAAGCGAATATCGGAAAATCCATCCTTAGTGATTTAGCGGAAGGTAAAAAAACGCTTCTGGTGACCCACGCCTTCAGCGTGCTGAGGGGGGAAGCTAAGAAAGAGTTCCTGAACATCTTCACTAAAAAAACCAAGACCCTCAAAGACCTGGAAACCGTTAAAAAGATTTTTGTAAAAACCAAAAGCCTGGACTATGCGCTTGCCGCCATCCATACACGCCTCAAGGAAGCACAAAAAATCCTGAATGTTTTGGACATGAATGATGAATACCGCGGCCTGCTGGAAGCTTCCCTGTTAAAACTCTTCAGCCATTCAGAACGTATATCCGCATCATATCAAACGGCTGGATAATTCATCCAGGACCAGGCGGCCGCGATCAGTGGTTTTTAAATACCCATCCTCAAGCAATAAAAAACCATCCCTGATCCAGGCCCGGATCTTCGCATGCTTGAACGAAGGCACTATATTCCAGGGGACACCTTCGTTCATCCTTAAACCAAACAATATTTTTTCCATCGTCAGCTGAGAATTTGTGAGCTCTTCCAGGCCCTCCATGACCAAATCCCCGCGGCCAGCCCTTTTTATATAGTCCTGTAAATTGGAAGTGTTCCAGTAACGCCGCTGGCCGCTAAACCCGTGAGCGCCCACCCCCAAACCGATGTAGGGGTTTCCCTGCCAGTAATTCCTGTTGTGTACAGATTCAAATCCCGGCTTGGCAAAATTACTGACCTCATATTGCTTAAAACCTGCCCCGTTTAAAATACGCGCGGTCAACAGGTACTGCCCTGCCAGTTTTTCATCATCATCCAATTTCATCTGTACGGCATGAAAACGGCTGTTGGGCTCAATGGTCAGGGTGTACAAAGACAAATGCTCACTGCCCATAGCCGAAATGGCGCGCACGTCTTGTTCCAATTCCTCTTTTGTCTGGCCCGCAAATGCGTACATCAGATCCAGGTTGATGTTGGTAAAACCCGCTTCGCGCAAAATGCGATAAGCATCCCGGGCCATGGAGGCGCTGTGTCCTCTTCCTAAAAATTTTAAATACCGGTCATTAAGGGATTGCACGCCAAGGCTGATGCGATTGAATCCCCGGGCCTTCAAAAATTCCGCTTTCGCGCGGTTGATGCTTTCAGGATTTGCTTCAAGGGTGATCTCAATGCCGTTTGGAAATGTAAAATTATTCCTGATGGCCTTCATTAAAACATCAAGGTGGCTTTCATCCAACATGCTGGGCGTGCCGCCGCCAAAATAAATTGTTTTGATGCGCTTGCCCTCATGGCCCTTCATTTCATTAACGAGGGCATTTACATATTCTTCCCGTCGGTGTTCCTGCCCCACGGCAATGACGAATGAACAGAACAGGCATTTGCGGATGCAGAATGGAATATGGATATATAATGATGAAGGTCCCATAAAAAATTTATAAAAAAAATTTTTGCATATAAAGAATTTAATGGTAATATCTTATTAACAAATCAATCTTTAAGAAAGGAGCTACACATGGCTACCAAGAAAAAAGCAAAAAAGAAAACAGCTAAGAAGAAATAACTGCTGTTTGTTCATGCATTTTCATAAAACCCTTTGATTGATGTTCTCAGAGGGTTTTATGTTTGTAGAAGAACTTCACAAAAACAATCCCCACCTCATACAACACAATCAACGGAACAGCCAAGAGAAGCATGGACATGATGTCCGGCGGCGCCAATAATGCCGCGATGATCAAAATAATCATATAGGCATGGCGCCTCATTTGGCGCAAATACTCCGGTGAGGCAATGCCGATCTTTGCCAAAAAAGCCAGGACCAGCGGAAGTTCGAAAGCCACGCCAAAAGCCACGATCATGTGGCCTAAAAATCCCAAATAATTTTTGACCGTGACCATCGGCACTAAATAATCCGAAGAAAAACTCATCAGGAATTTATAAGCCCTGGGCACGGCCAGGAAATACGCGAAGGCCCCTCCCGATAAAAAAAATAATAACGACAGTGGGGCAAAAATAAGAACGAATTTCTTCTCTGATGGTTTGAGCGCGCCGCCGATAAAAGCCCATATCTGATAAAAAATGTAGGGTGAGGCAATGATCAACGCCATGAGTGCCCCGACCATCATGTAGGCTGAAAATGCATCAGCAGGTGCCGTAAAAACCAAATGGCCGGCAGGGGCGATGAGATACGGGATGAGTTTGCCTATGAAACCATAACAAAGGCAGAAAGCCAGAACAAAAGCGCCCGCGGATTTGATGATCCGCGAGCGCAATTCTTCGATGTGCTTGAAAAAAGATTTAAAAAAAGATTCCAGGATCACTTGGGGCTTGCTTCAGATTCGATGGGCTTTTTGATTTCTTCTTCAGTCTCGCGCATGTTCTTCTTGAATTCACGGATAGCGCGCCCCAGGGCAGCACCAACCTCAGGCAATTTCTGCGCGCCAAAAAGCAATATGAACACGGATACAATTAAAATCATTTCGGGCAAACGACCCATAAAGGACTCCTTAAAAATTCAGGGTTAACAATTACCTTTATTGTATAAGGGATGAGGGAAAGCGACAAGGGAAATCTATTCCGATAACCGGATGATGATGCCTTTTTTACGGGCCCTTGTGTAGGCGTGGCCCAAAAGGCGCAGGGAAAGTATTATATAGAGAAGGGTCAGGGCCAAGCCGGTGAGCAGCGGATACGGTGTGTGGGCTTTAAAGCCGTAGGACTGGCGGAAAAATTCCAGGAAATGTGTGATAGGGACCCCTAATGCCAGGTATTGAAAGAATTTGGGCAGCATATCCACCGGATAATAAATGCCGCAGAGGATCATGAATAACTGGGCAAACATCCAGGCGGTGATCTCTACTTTTTGGCCGAAGGACAAAATAAGGATATTAACCAGGATGCCTAAAATAAAAGCACAGGCAAAAAGGCCGAATAAAAATAATGCGGTGGTCAAAAGCCCCGGCAGGTAAAAACCAAAACCCCATGCGGCGGCAGATGTCAAAAGTACAAAGGCGATAAAACCCCTGACCATGCCGATCATCCATGTCCCTGCCACCCCTTCGGAAACACCGACGGGTGTTAATAAGGTGTGTTTTAAGCTTTTCGACCATAATTCATAAAGCACGGTATAGCCGACATCCAGCTGGGCGATCTGCAAAACACCCGCGGCCAGGGTCCCTGACATCACAAAGCCTAACGTTTGAGGGCCTAATTTGACGAATTTGGCCATAAACCCGATGGAAAGCAAAGAAATCATCGGCCAGAAAAAGACATCCGTCATCACAAATAAATTACGCCGGGCAAAAATGCCGCTGCGGGTTGTAAAGGCAAGGGCGCGGTTGAGCCATGCCTGCAAACCGCCGCTGGGGGGGACCGGCAAGATTTTGGTCGTTCCCCTCCTCAATTTTTCTTCCGGCACTGATACCGCATTAGTTTGATGTGCCAATTGGATGAATATTTTTTCCAGATCATCGGTATGGTGCAGGCGTTTGAGTTCATCCACGGCGGCTAATTTGATGATCCGTCCTTTTTGGATAAAGGCGACCCGCTCGCACATGGCCTCGACTTCCGCCATGTTATGGCTGGTCAAAAGCACGGTCATCCGGCGCCGGCGCAAAATATCCAGGATTATTTCACGGGTTTTCAAAGACACATCAGGGTCAAGGCCGATGGTGGGCTCGTCTAAAAACAAAATCTTCGGATCATTGATGAGCGATTTAGCCAGGGACAAACGCTGCTTGGTGCCCGACGATAACTCATCAAAGCGGCGTTTGGCATAGGACTGCAGTTCAAAAAGGCTTGTGACCTCATCAACCTTACGCTGTAAAGGATCTCCCCGTAATCCATAAAGCCGGCCGTAAAATTTAAGATTCTCTTCAACGGTCAGGCTAAAGGCATAATTAGGATAGCCTGAAGACATATTGATCCAGGAACGTACGGCATTGAAATTCTTGGGGACAGATTTCAGTCCAAAAATCTCAATTTCACCCGTATCAGGCAATAATAAGGTTGCCAGCGTATTTAAACATGTGGTCTTACCTGCGCCATTGGGGCCTAAAATGCCTAAAATCTCTCCTTCACGGACAGTCAAATCCAACTGATCCAGGGCTTTGACAACCCCCTTGCTTTGCGAATCAGGATAGGTCTTGCAAAGCCCGCGCGCGGCAAGAACTATTTCAAAACTATTTTTTGTCTCATTCATAAACTATTGTGGAATAAATACCTGCATCACTTTTACAAATTTGCATTTTAAAATAATTAGTAGTATACTGAAAGTGAAGTAACGGAGGATCCCGCGGATAGCGAAAGCAAGTCTAAGGCCTATCCCCTTACAAAACCTACGGCGTTGACCGTGGGTTTTGCGTTTTATGGGCCCTTAAGCCCCGATATATTTTGCTACTGGTTTTTACCCAGCAACGCGAACATCTTCTTCTTATACGCTTCCACCCCGGGCTGGTCAAAAGGATTCACGCCTAAGATATACCCGGAAATGCCGCAGGCTTTTTCAAGAAAATAATACAGATGCCCCAGATGCATGGTATCAGCTTTGCATAAAGTGATGGTCATGTTCGGCACTCCACCCTCAAAATGCGCCGCAGAAGTGCCCTCATACGCTTTTTTATTCACAAAATCAAAACCTTTTCCCGCGACATAATTGAAACCGTCTAAATCTTCCTCAGTCTTAGGGATGATGACATCGTGATGGGGCTTTTCGATCTGAAGAAAAGTCTCAAACACCGTACGCTCCGCCTCCTGCATCCATTGCCCCATCGAATGAAGGTCTGTTGACATGATAAGGGAAGCCGGAAAAATGCCTTTGCCCTGCTTGCCTTCGCTTTCACCAAAAAGCTGCTTGAACCACTCCGCCACATAAAAAACATTAGGATAAAAAGAAGAAAGGACTTCAATTTTCTTGCCCTTGGCATAAAGGATATTGCGCAAGGCCGCGTAACGGTAACAGGTATTTTTATCCAGATCACAAACGGCATATTCCGCCTGGGCTTTTCTGGCGCCGTCCACCAAACTTTGAATATCTATCCCCGCCAATGCCAAAGGGACCAAGCCCACCGGCGTCAATATTGAATAACGCCCGCCCACATCATCGGGAATAATATAAGAGCGGTATCCTTCCTTGTCCGCGATCTTGCGTAGGGCCCCTTTTTTCTCGTCGGTAACGCAGATGATGCGCTTTTTTAATTCTTCGCCCTGGTATTTGCTTTCCAAAAGCTTTTTGATCACCCGGAAGGCAATGGCAGGCTCGGTGGTGGTGCCGGATTTGGAAATAACAACCACCGTGATGCGTTTGTCTTTTAGGGTGGCTAAAAGCTGGTGCAGATAATCACTGCTGATGGTATGTCCCGCGTAATAAACCGGTAATTTCCCCCCGCCCAGAAAATCAACGGTGGCTCGGATGCCCAGATAAGATCCGCCGATACCGATGGAGACAATGCAGTCGGAATTTTTGTGCACTTCGCCGGCTAAAGATGAAATTTCTTTGATCAATGTGTCCGGAATGCGGGAAGGTAAATCAAGCCAGCCGGTAAATTCTGATCCGGCACCCTTATGATCATGCAAATTGTCATGGGCGAGGCGCACCGAGGGGAAAATGCCCGCAAGTTCATGGGCTGATACAAAGCCCTTAAGATAATCTGAATTAAGGGTAATCATTCCTCAACCTTTGCCTAGCAAGTAATAGGGGGTCTTCATAATTTGGTGGGCATATCTGCAGGCGCCGGCGCATTATTGGGGGTAGGCGCACCGGTACCGCTGGAAGAATCATTCTTGGACTCATAAACCGATTTATCGCCATATTCATTATGGCTGATTAAAACCCCGTGGATATAATGTTCATCCATGACTATCTGCCCGTCTTCCGTATAGGTCGCAACAACGCCGTCAAGCAAGCCATTGACGTAATACATGCTTTGTTTCAAAATCCCGCTCTTGAAAAGGACTGTTCTTTCTCCGTCTAACTTGCCATTGGTATAATGCTCGCGGCTTTTAACTTCACCGGTATCATAATAATGCACGCTCGGCCCCTCGAGATCATTGTTCTCATAAGCATCTTCGTGGTCCAGGCCGCCGCTCTCATAATAAGCCTTGTCATCCCCCTCGCGCAAGCCATCTGAATAATATAACAACTCCTTTAGGGCGCCGGAAGGATAAAAAATCCTCATCTCGCCATCGAGCCTGTAGTTATGGTAATTTTCTTCTCTCAGTAAGTTCCCGTTGCGGTCATAGACATGCCACACCCCTTCAACCGGAGGCTCTGTGCCTCTTGACTCTTCATAGATACGGGCGGGATTGACATTTTGGGCGGAAGAAAAAGGTGCTGTAATAAACAATAATGCCAGCAGGCCGAAGAAAATTTTCATGTATGGTTCTCCTGTTATTTTATATCAGCCAAAGCTAACTCTTCATCGGCACAGGCAATGGCCTCGTCGATAACAGCGCCTCCCAGGACCACCTCACCATCGTAAAAAACCACCGATTGGCCGGGAGTGACAGACTTCTGCGGCTCTGCAAACTCAACACGGACCGAGCCCTTATCTGTCGATGTTAAATACGCTTTGACTTCAGGAGAATTATAACGGATTCTGGCGCTAACTTCTATGGTTTCTTGAGGAATTTCAATGCTCACCCAATTCATGCCACTGGCCTTCAAACCGCCGGAATACAGCCGTCTCAGGTTCCCGATATGGACGGAATTCGCCGCGCGGTCCATCTTGTAAACATAAACCGGATAACCCAGCGCCAAACCCAATTTATCGCGCTGGCCGATGGTGTAATTTGCCAAACCCTTATGTTGACCTATGACCTTCCCGTTTTCATCGATGAAAGGCCCCGGGGTCATCGCCTCAGCCCCTACCCGGTTTTCGATAAATTTCTTATACCCGCTGGCAGGGACAAAACAAATGTCCTGGCTTTCGGGTTTCTCGGCGGTGTTAAGGGCGAATTTACGGGCAAGCGCGCGCACCTCCGGCTTGGTCAGGCCGCCCAGCGGGAACATCACCGACGGCAATGTTTCCTTATTCATGCTGTATAAAAAATAAGACTGGTCTTTCCTGGGATCAATGGCTTTCTTTAATTCATGGCAATTTCTTTCAACGTTAAATTCTATTTTACCGTAATGGCCTGTGGCTAAATACCCGGCACCCAAAGCCTTGACTTTTTGATAAAGGGTGCCGAATTTCAAATGCTGGTTGCAGCGCACACAGGGATTGGGCGTCCGGCCGTTTAAATACTCGTCGGTAAAATTATCAATGATGTAGGCGTTGATATCGTGGGCGAAATTAAACACATAATGAGGGATGTCAAGGATGTCTGCCGCGCGCTTGGCATCGGCAATGCCGTCAATGCCGCAGCAGGAGGCCTTGCCGTCATTGTGCGTGATGTTAAAGCACATGGTCACCCCGATAGTATTATAGCCGGCCTCTTTGATAAGCCCGGCCACCACCGAGGAGTCCACCCCGCCGCTCATGGCGACGTACACTGTGATGTCCTTGTTATTTCTCATATGATAGTCCGGAACAAGCCACAAGAATATTTTCTTCCACCCAAATGCTAATTGCTACTTACTGATTCCTGGATAAGTTAGGAGCAAAAACACGCATTTGGGTGGAAGAAATTATTCTTGCGTCTTGTTCACGCAGTCTTCTATTGATCTATACGTCGCCATCAGCAAGTAATCTAATTCTTCGATAGATATACTTAGCGGCGGCATGAGGACGATGACATTCCCCAAGGGCCTTAGGATGACGCCGTATCGGCGTACTTGCTGACAGACCTTTGCTCCTATACGGTCTTCCGGGCGGCCTTTGAGCTCTATGCCTGCCATAAATCCCCTCTGGCGCGTCTCGGCGACAGAAGGGAGATTATAAAACATTTTAAGCGATTTCGCCAAGAATTTTATCTTGGGGCTAAGTTTGGCCAAAGTACGCTCTTTTTGAAAAACATCAAGATTGGCCAGGGCCGCGGCACAGGCTAATGGATTGCCGGTATAGGTGTGCCCGTGAAAAAATGTTTTCTGCTCTTTGTAATCAAAAAGAAAACCATCGAAAACTTTTTGAGTGGTCAAGGTCGCCGCCAAAGGCAGATACCCGCCGGTAATCCCTTTGGCCAGGCACAAAAAATCAGGGGTCACTCCTTCATGCTCACAGGCAAACATCTTGCCCGTACGGCCAAAACCTGTTGCCACTTCATCCGCGATGAGAAAGACATTGTATTTTTGGGTCAAAGCACGCATTTTCTTCAAAACACCTTCAGGCCATACCCGCATGCCGGCCGCACCCTGGACCAATGGCTCAACAACCAGGGCAGCGATGCTCTCGCCTTTGGCTTTAAGCAATGCTTCCAGCTCTTCCACGGCTTGCCATCCGTGCCCTTTGAGAGTGATTGTTTTGAAAATTAATTTGCGATAAACTTTATGGAATAAATCAATGCCGCCCACACTTACCGAGCCCAAGGTGTCCCCATGATACGAATGGCTTAAATGAACAAGACGGATTTTCTTTTTCTGCCCGATATTTTGCCAATATTGATACGCCATCTTGATGGCGATCTCAACGGCAGTCGAACCATTGTCCGAATAAAATACTTTTTTCAATCCTTTAGGCGCAATCCCGATCAAACGTTTGGCCAATTCTATCGCCGGAGTATTGGCCAAACCCAGCAATGTTGAATGGCTTAGCTTATCGATTTGTTTCTTGAGCGCCGCATCGATATGCGCCTGGGCGTGGCCGTGGACATTGACCCACAGGGATGAAACCCCGTCCATGTAGATTTTTCCATCGATATCTTTGAGATAAATACCATCGGCGGAATCAATGATCAACGGCTCAACCTGATCCCAATCCTTCATCTGGGTAAAAGGATGCCAGATATATTCACGGTCCCATTGTTTTAAACGTCGAGCCTGCATTGGCGTAAAATATTCTTTTGGTTTAATGGTTTTAAATAAGGGATGACTCCCAACACTTTAACACCTGATAACTTTTTAATTTCCTGGGGGTTGGTACGTTCCGGCAGGCTTTTGCGCCCAGGTTTAGCCTGGCAAAAGATAATCCCCTTGACCGTCAATCCCCGCCGTTGGGCCTCATTGATCGTCAATAAGGTATGATTGATGGTCCCTAAACCCGGACGGGCGATGATGATCACTTCCGCCTTTAGATCAGCGATCAAGTCCGCGTTATAATAACCGTCCGTTAACGGCACCATAAGGCCACCGGCGCCTTCCACTAAAACAATATCATAACGCGCCCGCAACTTTTTCAATCCGTCCTGCACCCGCTTCTTATTAAATTTGATTTTCGCCCGGCGAAAAGCCAGATGAGGCGATAACGGCTCCGGCGCATAAAATGGATTGATCTCTTTTAATTCATCCTGAAGCGCCAAGGCTTTCTTTAAAAATTGCGCATCTTCCCCGGCGCATTGAACAGGCTTCATCACGCCGAGATTAAACCCTTGGGCTTTAAGCAGGACGCCTAAACAAAAAACCGCGACTGTCTTGCCCACGGCCGTGTCCGTCCCTGTAATAAAGATGGCTTTACTTTCTGACATAAACCCGGATCACCTCAAATGTGGCCCCAACGCCCTGGAGATAAGGAAATTTCCTGTGATAAATGGAAGCGGCACGGGACATGGCCTCAGGCCCCAGGAAACCTTCCTGAGAAAGGTTATTAGCGCCAATACTTTTAAGCCATGTAAGCAATTCACGCATGCTGTTAAACCCAATTTTATTCTTCTCAACATCAACTATAGGACCCTCGAATCCGCTTGCCGCCAGCGCCTGGCGGACTTGGGCCTCATCAGGCAGGCGGGTGAACTGTAATGCTTTTGTCTTAGCTTCATCCAGTGATTGAAATAGCTCCCGGCAGGTATGGTAACCAAAAAGGGTGCAAGCCAAAATCCCGTCGGGGGCCAGCACACGCCTTGCTTCAGTAAAGGCGCATGATAAATCCCCTGCCCATTGATAAGCTAAATTGGAAATCAAAGCATCGAAACACCCATCGGAAAAAGGCAGATTATTACTGTCCCCTAAGACCCAGTCAATACCGCCATGCTTGCAACGCGCCACCTCAAGCATCCCCGGAGAAAAATCAAGGCCGACGATCCTACCTTGGGGCCAATGCTCTTTAAACCTGACCGTCAAATACCCTGTACCGCAGCCTACATCCAATAGCGCAGAAGGCGTGTTTTCATTGATCACTTGAGCAAATAACTTATCCGCTATTTCCCGGTGCAAACCGGTAAAGCGGTCATAGGTATTGGCTGACTTGCTAAATCCTTGTTGTATTTTGGTGGCATTCATAGGTCAATTAAGCAAAAAATCTTCCAACAGACGGTTGTATTCTTTGACTTCAACTAAAAACGGCAAATGCCCGCATCCCTCGATAAAATCAAACCTGGCGTTATAGGTGTGGCTTGCCACCCAATCCATGATCGCGCGCGGGCAAATATAATCCTCTGTCCCGGTGATGAATTGTAAGGGACAAATCACCGAGGCGATGCGGTCGCGCAGATCTGCCTTTTCTAAAATATCCAAAAAATGTTTCAACGCTTCCCTGCTCGGCAATGGTTCGTTTTGGCGAAATTCTTTGACCCATTTGAACCGCTCGCTTGCACGCTCTTTCATCGTAAATAAAGAACGGAAAAAAATATCCATGATCAAGCCATAATCCCCGTTTAACTGCCCGCTGAGTATACGGATTTTTGCAATGTCCAATCCCGCAGGATAATGGGGGCCTTTTGCAAATTTGGGGATAGATCCGACCATTGACATGCGCATGACGTCTTGAGGGATCATGCGGTAAAGCTCCAGCGCGACCAGACCGCCCATGGATGAAGCAACCAAAGAAAACTGCGCAATCCCGAGGCTGCTTAGAATTTGACGGATATCCATGGCCATATCGATCAGGGTCACGGGCATCCAGGCACTTTTGCCATGGCCCGGCAAATCTACAGTAATCACCTGAAAATCCGTCTGTAAAAAATCTTTTTGCGCCTGCCAAATATGGCCTGAAGCTCCCAGTCCATGGATCATAACAACGGCATCGCCTGTGCCGGAAGCTTCATAATGCCAACTAAGGCCTCGGTGTGTTTTAAAAAAAGGCATGTTTACAGTGTCCTTAAAGCATTTAATAAATTGTCCAAATCTTCCTGAGCGTGCGTGGCTGTCACTGTAAGCCTGAGCCTTGCCGTGCCTATCGGCACCGTCGGAGGTCGTATGGCTTGTACAAAAATACCGCGCTCCAATAATCGCCGGGACATGGCTTTCGCCTGCAGGGAACCTTTGACTAAAATAGGAATGATGGCCGTGCTTGAATTCATCGTATCAAATCCCATGCCTTTAAGGCCCGCGCGCAGATAATCCGCGTTCTCCTGTAACTTACGGCGCAACGGGCCGCCCTCAATAATGATCTTTAAAGCAGCCCTTGAAGCTTGGGCCAATGCCGGCGGCATTGCCGTCGTGTAAATAAAACTGCGGCTTTTATTGATCAAATACTCGCGCAAAACCTTCGTCCCGCAGGCATAGGCCCCAAAAGATCCTGCGGCCTTGGACAGGGTCCCCATTTGGATCGCCACCTGCCCCTCAAGGGAGAGCTCTTCGACCAATCCGCTGCCGTGAGCGCCCAGCACGCCAAAGGCATGCGCCTCATCCACCATGACGATGGCATCATAGCAACGGGCCAAATCTATAATCTCTTTAAGCGGTGCCCTGTCTCCATCCATACTAAAAACAGTGTCCGTCACAATCAGTTTAGGTTGCGCGGCAGGGATGTCTTTTAAAATGTCCTGCAAAGCCTGCATGTCCGCGTGAGGGTAGCGCAGAAGCCTGGCACGGCTTAAAACAATCCCGTCAATAATAGAAGCATGATTTAATTTATCACTGAGCACAACGCCGTGACGGTCCATCAGCGCCGGGATAATGCCTGTATTGGCCATATACCCGCTGGAATAAACTAGAGCGCTTTCGGTATGTTTAAACAACGCCAAATCTGCTTCCAGTTTTTCGTGCGGCCCCATATTGCCGCAAACCAATCTTGATGCCCCGGAACCCAATCCATATTCTTTTATCCCTTCGATCGCTGCTTTCTTGATACGGGCATCATTGGCCAGCCCCAGATAATCATTGGAACAAAAATTTAATACGCGTTTGCCTTCCAGGATGATTTCCCTGCCTTGAGGTGAATCAAGGGCCTTGAGGGAACGGTATATTCCCGAATTTTCCAAATCCTGCAAATCTTTTTGTAAAATATCGGTGTTCATCGCAATAAAAAAACATCTCCCGCGGTTTTCTTGATGACGATGCCATTGTCTTTACGGATCAGCAGGGCGCCATCTTCATCCAGGTCAATAGCTTCTCCCTCGATGATACCGGCAGGGTCTGTTATCCTCACCCGTTTTTTAAGTGTTGCGCTGCGCCTTTTCCATTCGTCCATGACTAAATCAAACTCATCGTGTAAAAGCTTTACGTACCATTTCTCGAGGGAACGCAAAATAGCCTGAAAAACTTTCGCGCGATCAAAGCTATGCCCTGCGCCAATTTTTAAAGAACTTGACCCCGAAGGCAATTGATGCGCCGATGCATTAACATTAAGGCCGATGCCAACAACGACGAATTTAACCTGGTCGGATTCCGCGCGTAATTCCGTCAAAATACCTGCCAGCTTGTGATTTCCCAAAAGAATATCGTTAGGCCATTTAATCAGAGGCTTAAGATCACTGATATTTTCAATAGCTTCCGCCAAAGCCACTGCCGACATTAATGTCAATTGTGCCAACTGATTGAGCGGCAGGCTTGGGCGTAACACAAAAGAAAAATATAATCCTCTGGATTTAGGCGAACTCCACACCCTCCCAAGACGGCCGCGGCCTTTGGACTGGGCCTCCGCGCAGACCACCGTGCCCTCGGGGCAGTTTTCCATCCCCAAACGAAAAGCTTCATCCATGGTGGATGTGACTGTCTCCAGGACGATTATCTTTTTGCCTATGATCTTAGTGTTGAGATCGGATTGAATTTCAAAACCCAAAAGTTTGTCGGGAGAGGCCACCAATTGGTAACCTAAATGCGGGACAGCGGCAATCTCATAGCCCTGGGCGCGTAATTCCTGCATGTGCTTCCAGATGGCCGCCCGCGACATCTTCAGCCGGTGACTGATCTCCTCACCGGAAATATATCCGTCGCTTTCTTTTAAGAATTGGATGATGCGTTCTTGCATTTTATTTTCAACTGCTCCAGAAAATATGTAACGTCCTGACTTGCAGTCCAACGGCCGACGGTGACGCGCAAAGAACCTAAGGCCATTTGATCTGCCAGCCCCATAGCTTTAAGTACATGGGAGGGCTCCAGCTTCCCCCATGTGCAGGCGGAACCCATGGACACTGCCACACCCGCTAAATCCAAAGCACTCACGAGTTCCTCACCATTAATACCGGGAAAAGAAAAATGGGCATTGTTAGGCAGGCGCTTTTGAGGATGGCCATTAAGAACGCCGCCGGGAATTTCTTTTAAAACAAAATCGATGATCTCATCCCGGAACTTAACTTCTTGCTGTGTTTCTTCCGGCATTTGGGCGCGGCAAAGTTTGATGGCCTCTCCCAAACCGACGATCCCCGTGGTATTATGTGTGCCTGCCCTGCGTCCGCGTTCCTGGTCGCCGCCTAATATAAAGGCAGGACATTTAATGCCTTGACGGACATATAAAGCACCTACTCCCTGGGGTCCATAAAATTTATGTGCGGAGAGGGAAAGGAAATCACAGGGGATATCTTTAACATTCACAGGTATATGCCCGATGGTCTGGGTAGCATCCACTAAAAAGTAAATGCCTTGCTCGCGGCATAGGCGTCCCGCTTCTTCAACGGGCTGCAAAGTTCCGATTTCATTGTTGGCATGCTGAAGGCAGACAAGGATGGTGTCTGGCCGCCGCAGAGACTTTATATCTTCAAAGGCAACGATACCGTCCGCCTTGGGCTTAACATAGCTTACCTGAAAACCATCCTGCTCCAGTTGATGCAGGGGTTCCAATACTGAATGATGCTCGATCGCAGAGGCAATAATATGCTTGCCCTTGGTCTTTAAAGCCCTGGCTGTCGAAAAAATAGCGTGATTATTGGACTCACTGGCACCGCTGGTAAAAATAATTTCCACCGGTGCGGTACCTATAAAAGCGGCTAATATTTCACGGGCCTCCTCAACGGCGCGGCGGGCCTGGCGGCCTTGCCTGTGTGGGCTTGAAGCATTTCCGCTTTGCTCGAAAAAGAAAGGCCGCATGGCCTCAAGCACACGAGGGTCACAAGCTGTAGTTGCCGCATGATCTAGATAAATGGAGCGCATAAGAGGATTATGATAGCCAACGCCGGGAGGATTGTCAACTATGATGGTAATCCTAGTTTACAATGTGAAAGGCATAAAAAGGGGACACTCAAAAGTGTCCCCTTTTTATTTTATGGTGCCAAGGGAGGGAGTTGAACCCTCACGGCCGTGAGACCACTGGTTTTTGAGACCAGCGCGTATACCAGTTCCGCCACCTTGGCAAAAATAAGTGGAGTTGAGGGGGATTGAACCCCTGACCTCCTGCATGCCATGCAGGCGCTCTCCCAAACTGAGCTACAACCCCAAATTTACCCAAAAATTACTATGCAAATATGTCCAGAAAGAATTTGGGGTGAATGTGCCGTTTCCTCAATGTCTTTATTTAGAGAAACGGCCAACCCCCGTGCTTCGTCTAATAAGAAGTAGCCAATATAACATCGACAAACCTTTTTGTCAAACTTGCCAAGAGCACGATTAGATGTTAGACTTGCCTTATGTACAAATTTATTTTTACCCTTACCCTTTTATTTCTGTCCGCAAACATTACTGCTTTTGCCGATGATGCCGAACAGGTGATCACCCTCAAGGACGGCTCGCAAATCAAAGGCCAACTCGCTGGTATCAATAACGGCGTTTACACCGTTAAAACACCTATCATTGGCGATGTGCATGTGGCTGCCAGCGATGTAGCCAGCATCACCAACGGTGCCGCTGATGGTACTGCCGCCCCTGTTGCTGCTATGCCTGCACAGGCCTCAGGCGCTCCATCCAACAATATGGATGCGCAAATCGCGGCCAGTCAACAAAAACTGATGTCTAATCCTCAAGCCATGGCTGAGCTGCAGGAAATGGCCCAAGACCCGGAAATTATGCAGGCACTCCAAGATCCTGCCTTGGTACAGGCTGTCACTTCACACAATTACCAGGCCGTACAAAGTAATCCCCAAGTCCAGGCCTTAATGAGCAACCCCCGCATGCAGGCGTTTCTACAAAAAATAGCAGCCGAACAGCAGCAAAATTCCTCTTCACAATAACGCACCTATAATTTTGCCAAATGCCTCAACTGCCCGCAGGCGGCATTTACATCTTTGCCGCGCGGTCTTCGGATAGTGGCATGAACACCGCTGTCTTCAAGGCTGTCCCTGAATTTAAGCATTTCGTCAGGCGAAGGTGTTTGATGGCCAAATTCTGAGACGGGATTATAGGGAATGAGATTCATTTTGCAAATGATCCCTTTAAAAGCTTTTTTCAAGCTCGCCACGGCATGAGGCGTGCAAGTGACATCTTTGATAAGGATGTATTCGAAGGTAATCTGGCGCTTTGTTAACCGGACATATTCACGGCAGGCCGCGATCAATTCATCAAAAGGGTATTTCTTATTGACCGGCATGAGCACATTGCG
Organism: Candidatus Omnitrophota bacterium; assembly: GCA_013286575.1. Taxonomy (GTDB): domain Bacteria; phylum Omnitrophota; class Gorgyraeia; order Zapsychrales; family Fredricksoniimonadaceae; genus JABDGZ01. The sequence goes on along the minus strand of JABDFL010000001.1, from coordinate 20,222 downwards.
GGAGGGATTATCATACCCATGCAGGGAAATAGCCAACTCCACCTGTAAGCCCTCTTGGGCCAGTTCTTTGATCTTCGGAACAACCCCGACGGTGGAAATCGTGATATGCCTGGCGCCGATATTGATGCCTTTAGCTGAATTAATGGTCCGGACCGCTTTCATCAAATTGACAAAATTGTCAAGCGGCTCGCCGGTCCCCATAAACACGATATTCGTCAAAGGCCTTTTATGTTTCAAAGCCTCTTCCTTAATATGCAAAACCTGGGCAATGATCTCGGCACAGCTTAAATTTCTCTTCCAGCCGCCGATACCGCTGGCGCAAAATTTACAGCCAAACTTGCAACCGGCCTGGGTGGAAATACAGGCCGTTGTCCTTGTCGGTGTCGGGATCAACACGCTTTCAATTTTTTCACGATCATGCAAATCAAAAAGAAATTTAGTGGTGCCGTCCTCAGAGACGACCTTTTGGGCGATCTCATTGGGCTTGAGGATAAAATCATTTTCCAGACGGTCCCTTAGCGCTTTAGGGACATTGGTCATCGCGTCAAAACCCCAGGCCCCTTTTTGGTAAATCCACTGAAAAATCTGCTCAGCACGAAAAGGCTCCGCAGCGACGGATTTTAAATATGCCGCTAATTCTTCCAAGGATAAATCACGGATATCAATCAGGGAAATCATTTTTTCTCGATGAATTCACCGATATTACGGTATTTTTTGTAACGGGCGTTGAGAAGTTCTTGAGGACTTAAAGAGGATGCTTTCTTAAAATACTTAATGAGCGCCGTCTTTAACAAAAGGGCCACTTCCTGCGGCTCACGGTGGGCGCCGCCCAAGGGCTCAGGGATGATTTCATCCACAATATTGAATTTGATCAAATCTTCCCCGTGAAGCTTCAGGGCTTCCGCGGCCTGCGGGGCTTTTAAAGAACTGCGCCAAAGGATGGAGGCGCAGCCTTCAGGAGAGATGACAGAATAATAGGCGTGCTGCAAAATAAAAATGTGGTCTGCCACCCCTATCCCCAAGGCCCCGCCGCTGCCACCCTCACCGATGATGACCGCGGCGATAGGCGTCCTGACGCCGGCCATGTCGCGCAAATTTTCAGCAATGGCCTGGGCCTGCCCGCGCTCTTCCGCGCCGATGCCCGGGTAGGCGCCCGGCGTATCGATCAGGCAAACGACCGGCACCTGGAACTTGGCAGCCAGGCGCATCAATCGCATGGCCTTGCGGTAACCTTCCGGATGCGCGCAGCCGAAATTACGTAAAACATTTTCTTTAACGTCACGGCCCTTCTGGTGGCCTATGACCATCACCTTCTGCCCGTCGATCTTGGCAAAGCCGCCGATCATGGCCATATCGTCGGCAAAAAGCCTGTCGCCGTGCAATTCCAGGAATTCATCGGTCATCATACGGATATAATCAAGCGTATAGGGGCGTTTGGGGTGGCGCGCGATCTGCACACGCTGCCAGGAGGTCATGTTGTTATAGACGTCGTTTTTAAGCTTCTCGAGCTTAGACTCCAGGCGCTTGATCTCAGGCTCAAGGGTCACCCGCTTGGAGCCCATTTGGCGCAAGTCATTGATTTTATGTTCCAGCTCAAGGATCGGTTTTTCAAAATCCAGTGTTGCCATAAATGTCCTTAAAATTAATTTTGGATGGTCACTTCAGTCCCGACGGGTACGATGTCAAAAAGCTCCTCGACATCCTCGTTCTTCAGGCGGACACAGCCGGCCGTCACCTGCTGCCCGATGGATTCGGGATGAAGGGTGCCGTGGATGCCGTAATGCGGGTCTTTATCAAAACCCATCCAACGGCTGCCTAATTCATTCTCAGGGCTTTCAGAGGGAATGGGCGCCCCTCCATTTCTATACCATACCGGATTTTCTATTTTGCTGGCGATCTTAAAGGAACCCACCGGCGTAATATTGTCCTTTCCCGTCGACACATGATAAATTTTAAGCACCTCTTCGCCGGACTTGAGGAACAGGACATTCTGTGATTTGTTGATCAGGATATTAAAGGGTGCCGTCCATATCCGCAGCGTCTCGCCTGTGCGGATCACATCACTCTTGAGCCCGTTGGCCCTTTTGATAAGCTGGGTCGTGGTGCCGAATTTCCGCGCCAATTTCCCTAAAGAATCCCCGGGGACGATTTCATAAGAAATAGTTTGGGGCATTTGGGCGGGAGAAAAAATAAGGTCGATGTTCAATGCGCCAAGTTTGTCCTGCACGTCTTCGATCTTTTCATAATCCGGATAATTACTGATGATTTGGTCATAAGCTTCCTTGGCTTTAAGTTTGTCCCCATCGGCCTCGTACTTGGATGCCTGGTCTAAGAGCTGGTTAACTGGGACGTTTGTTTCCTCGGAATCCTGGGCAGCAGCTGCTGCTTTGTGTTGATGAAGCACGACGACGGTGCCAACGACTAATACAATGGCTGCTACAATACCGACTAAAATCTTCTGGTTCATGGGTCCTCCTAGTATAAAATCATGGCGCAAATAACGCCAAAAATAAACCCTGCCAACACTTCCCTGGGCGTATGCCCCACTAATTCTTTAAGCCTTTGCTCTTCAACCTGGCCTTTGGAATAAATATCATCCATCATTTTATTAAGGATGGTGGCCTGATAACCTGTGGCGCGGCGCACCCCCTGGGCATCAAACATCGTTACGATGGCAAAAGAAGCGGCTACTGCAAACAAAGGGCTGTTAAAACCGTATTCCAACCCTACCGAGGTCGCCAACGCCGACGCTCCGGCCGCGTGGCTGGAAGGCATGCCGCCGGTGCCGATAAACCAACGGAAATTAAACCGTTTCTCCTTCAAAATCCCCAAAAGGACCTTGATCATCTGGGCCAGGACCCAAACGAGCAAGGTGATCAAAAGGATCCGGTTATCAAATATCTCCGGAAAAAACGAATGTGGGTATAGGCCTAGCATGAAAAATTTGACGGATAATCCTGTTTATGTTAGGCTTACATTATATCCTTGCTCTTCAAAAAAGCAAGTGATGCTTGCTTCCCCCAAGCAAGCGTTGTGTGACCGTTAATTCCCCCTACCATAGTGGACTTCATATGCTAGCCCGAATCTCTTCGTTTGGCCTTTGCGGCCTGGAAGCCTATCCTGTTGCCATTGAAACGGATATAAGCGCTGGATTACCCAACACCATCGTTGTCGGCTTGCCGGACAATGCTGTTAAAGAAAGCCGTGAGCGCATCCGCGCGGCCATCAAAAACAGCGACTTTGAATTTCCCACCCAAAGGATCACCATCAATTTATCGCCTGCGGACACCAAAAAGCAAGGGGCCTGTTATGATCTGGCCATTGCCCTGGGTGTTTTGGCAGCACAGGGCTTAATATCTCAGGAGGCTTTAGACCCGTATGCTTTTTTAGGTGAACTTTCTTTGGACGGACGCGTACAGCCTGTGCAGGGTGCTTTGTCTGTTGCGCTGGCTGCGGCCTCCAGTAATTGCCGGGGCCTTATAGTTCCTTTTGAAAATGCCAAAGAAGCGGCCCTGGCCGGCTGTCCGGTTTTCCCTGCGCGGCATTTAAACGAAGTGGTGGCTTTTTTAATGGACCCGCAAACGCTGACGCCTGTAAAAACAGATTTTGATTTCCTGCTTAAGAATTCCCGTCCCAGCCGTTTGGATTTTAGCGAAGTCAAGGCCCAGCAATCCCTTAAACGGGGCCTTGAGGTAGCAGCTGCCGGCGGGCATAATGTCCTGCTCATCGGCGCTCCCGGCAGCGGCAAGACCATGCTGGCCAAACGCCTGCCCACCATTTTACCGGACATGACGCCGGCCGAAGTGCTGCAAACCACCCAGATCCATTCGGTGGCCGGCCTGCTTAGAAACACCGACGGTATTATCACCCAGCGCCCCTTTAGGGCACCTCATCACACGGCCTCGGACACGGCCATTATCGGCGGCGGCAGCGGGCCCCGCCCGGGTGAAGTGACCCTGGCGCATAACGGCGTTTTATTCCTGGATGAATTCCTGGAATTCAACCGCCATGTGCTGGAAGTTTTGAGACAGCCCTTAGAAGACGGGTATGTCACCATCGCGCGCTCCAGGGGGAGTTTACGATTTCCCACCCGCTTTATGCTCCTTGCGGCGATGAACCCGTGCCCGTGCGGCTGGAAGGACGTGGCAGGAAAAATTTGCCGCTGCTCTTCCCTGCAGGTTGAGCGTTACCGGCAAAAAATTTCCGGCCCCCTGCTCGACCGCATCGACATCCATTTGCACGCCCTGCCTTTAAAAACCCGTGAACTCATCGATGTCCCCCTGGAAGAGACGTCCCTGGCCATCAAAGCGCGCACCACCCGGGCGCGCCAGCTGCAATGGCAGAGATTCCAGGGCCAACCCGTCTTATGCAACGCCCACATGGAAAGCGCGCACTTGCGCAATTTTTGTGCTCTTACAAAAGAAGCCAAAAGGATATTGGTCTCAGCCATGGAGGAACTGAAATTCTCAGCAAGGGCGCACGATAAAATCCTTAAAATCGCCCGCACCATCAGTGACTTGGCTGGAAGTGATGTTATCTTACCCGAACATATTGCTGAAGCCGTTGGATACCGGTCGTTGGATAGGGCTTCTTTTTAAAAATATATGAAACGCCTTTGTCCTTTTGAAAATAAATCATTCCATCACATTTATAACAAAAGCATCTACGGGTATACGATCTTCAGTTGTAAAGAAGAATACCAAAGAATGCTGGGGCTAATGGAATACTACAGATATGACGGACATATCAGGCCTTTTAGTTACGTAATAAAAAGAACCGCCATCACACCACCCGGAGGTGTAATGGTCCCTTTAGTAAACATCATTGCTTTCTGCCTAATGCCCACCCACGTCCATTTCATACTTCAACAATTGGAAAATAAGGGAATTGAAACCTTTATGCGAAGGACATTAAATGCTTATTCCAATTATTTCAACTTAAGACACAATCGGCGGGGACCATTATGGCAAAATCGATTTGGCAACCGAATCATTCTGGATATAAAGGGATTGAATAACCGGATCCAATACGTGCATTACAATCCTGTTAAAGAAAATATTATAAAAACGCCTGAAGAGTGGCCCTATTCTTCTGCTTCCACACCATTACACCTCCCGGAGGTATAATGGAACCATCGAAGCCCCGCATATCGCCGAGGCTGTCGGTTACAGATCTTTGGACAAAAATGAACGATGAGGCCGGTCAAAAACTGTTTTTAAAAACGTTGACAAGCCCGGTAATTTAGTAAAAGATAGAATCCGGGGAACAAAGCCAACGCGGAAATAAAATAAGGACTAAAAACTGATGCCTAAATGTATTTTTGTGGTGGATGACGATCGTGTCAATGTTGATCTTATTAAACACACGCTCCAAAGCAATGGGTATGATGTCATTTCGGCTGAAGATGGCGAGCAAGCTTTGGAAGTATTGAAGAAGAAAATACCGGACCTGATTTTGTTGGACGTGCACATGCCCAAGATGGATGGCTATACCTTTATCATGAAGAAAAACAGCGACCCTGCCATTGCCGCAATCCCCGTCATTGTCCTGACTGCCGAAAGCAAGACAGAGCCATTGTTTAAACGGCACAGGATCAAAGCCTACCTCTTAAAACCTGTCAACACCCCGGACTTATTAGAAAAGGTCCGCGCTACAGTTGGCTGAGATTGACACTCTTCCCGGCGTCCTGCAATTTCTGGACCAAGACATTGATCATATGTCCCTGTTGATCAACTTTATCCAAAGCCTGTTTTAATTTTTCCCTAAGGGCATCGCTTTTGGCAGGTAGGATGAACTCATTTAACTGGGCATGGAGCTCTTTGATCTGTTCGTTGGCGTCCTCTAACTGGCCTTCCAGTATCCCTGCTTTCCCGCCCCCATAGGTTTTACTGCGGAGTCTTTTCTCGGCAGCCTCAAGCTTCCGGGTCAATACCCTCACCTGGTTTTGCAAATCACCATTCCCCAAATTATGGGAACGCTCTTTGAGGCGGATTATTTCCATGTTTTTGTATGTCAGGTCTTCATCCTTGCGGCTGATTTTATCCAGGGCATTTTGCAACTGCTCCTTTAAGCTTAAAAATTCCTGGGTCTGCTCCTTGAATTCTTTTTCATACTCATCGGCATTGGCCTTGATTTGTAAAAGCATCGCATCTTTTTGCTTTAACTGCAGGGCGGCCTTATTAAGCCCTGCCCTCAGGAAATCAATCTCGTCGCTGCTGGGCATGCCGCCGACCAGCTGCTGGCGGGCCAGTGCCAAATCAGCTTTAAGTTTTGCCACCTGCCCTGCCTGCCTGTCATTGGTTGCCTGCAATCCATTTATTTTGTCCTGATATTCATTGATCTTCCCATCCAGCATTTTCTGCTGCATTATGGAAAGGCTTAGATCATGGGTTTGGGACTCCCTGTCCCTGGCCCCCATTGATTGCTGTAAATCGTACAAGTTCTTTTTAATCTCGACGATCTGCGCCTCTTTTTGCTGCAGCCGGGCATTTAAATCAACGATCTGCCCTTCCATCTGGGCCTGGGCATTTTTGGAATCCAGCACCTGCTGCAATTCTTCATTATAGGCATTGTCCTTGGACTCCAGTTTTTGCTGATAATCGGAGATCATCAGGGTCATTTTGTCGGATTGGGCATTCTTACTGTCTAGCTCCTGCTTTAGTACATCCGCTTTATTCTGCTGGTCCGCCAATTGCTGCCTCAGGGTGTCTGTTTGGTCTTGTGTCTCCCGGCCTGACTGGATTTCCGTTTTCATGGCGCTGATCTGGTTTTCCTTATCCTGGAGCTGGGCTTCCAAATCCTGGATCTGGGAGGCCAGCACGCTTTGGTTTTTCTCGTCGGCAATCTTATTTTCTAATTCTGTCCTGAGCGACTTCCCCTGCTGCTCTTTAAGCTCAAGTTCTTCTCTCAATTCTTCCATACGGCTTTGCAGATCCATGGCCTGAAGTTGGTGATTGGCAGCCAAGCCCTTGATTTTCTTCTCAAGATCAAGGAAATGCCTGTCAAAAAGGTCGTTTTGACTTGCCTCGAGGCTGCCTTTCTCCTGCAATAAAGATGCTTCCTGCTGCTGCAGGGCGATCAAATGTTTGGCCAAGCTGATGCGATCGTCTATTTGATTTTCTTTTTCCCGAAGCTGGGCCTTTAGCTCCTGCTGTGACTGTGTTAACAGTTCCACCTGCTCCTGCTTTTGGGATAATAACCCGCCCATACGGCCCACCTGCTCCTTTAAGGAAATAATGGCATTTTCAAATTGATCGTAATCCTTAAAATGCCGGGTAAAATCATCCTTGACCTTCAGCACTGCATCCTGGACTTGCCGCATCGTCATGCGGTCCTGCTGGGCAGTCAACCTATAATATTCCGCCTTGTTTTTGGTAACGGCCAGGACCTGGTTTAACCAGCGGATGGATTCATTCTTGATTTTTAAATCAACGGCCTGGCTGCTGATTTTATTTTTTAAAGCCATAAACTCGGCCTGCAGGCTGGCATACGCCGTGCCCTGGTCCTTGTATAATCCTAATTCCTTGGCCATTTGGTCTGCCTGTGATTGCATCAGCTCTTCTTTAGAAGATAATTCCTGCGCCTGTGCCTTCAAAACAGTTATCTGATCGCGCTGCTGTTTGACCATCTCATCTTTGGCGGAAGCCTCTTGGCCTTGATTATTCTCTTCGGTGATCTTATTCTCAAGTTCTGATTTTAATAAATCCACCTGGGCCTGTTTTTGGGACAACTGCATTTTCAATTGGTCCACTTGGGCTTTTTGGGCAGAGCTCTCCTGGTCCTGATTATTCTCTCGGGCGATCCTGTTCTCAAGTTCTGATTTTAATAAACCCACCTGGGTCTGTGTTTGGGACAACTGCAGCCTCAATTGGCCTAACTGGATATCTTTACCCGCGGCCTCTTTTCGGGCCCCGGCTAAACTAAATTTCAATTGGGCGATCTGCTGGTCTTTTTCGGCCAAGATCTCGTCGTAACGGGAGACCCTTTGGTCCAATTCAGCCAATCTTTGGGTGAGGAACAGGATTTTTTGTGCTTGTTCCTGGTTTATGTTTTCAGAATGCTTATGCAGCGCTTCTTCTTCGAGCTTTTTATTCAGGACGACCATCTCATTTTTAAGGTCCATGAGGATTTTATATTTCTGTTCGATCAGGTCACTTTTAAGCTGTAAGGTCGGGCCGACGCCTTTCATGCCGTCGACATCTTCAGTCAAGGCGATCAGATCATCGTACCGGGAAGCCCTCAGGCCATTGGCCATGATACGGGCGCGGTCGCGTTCTAAAAGCGCATTGCGGTAATTAAGCATGGTTTGGTTGATTTGATCAAGAGTGCTGTCCTGTTGGGCTGTCTGGGCGAGACTCTGGTTTTGCTCGGCAAGGCCTTTGATCGCTAATTCCTGGTCCCGGTTTATCCTGTCCTGCTCAAGCATCTGCTCGTTTATTTCACTTAAATTATAGGAAGGCTCGACAATGATGGGCGGGACTTCTACGACCTGGGCCGCCAGGCCCAAATTAACGCTGGAAAAAACAAAACAGAACACCAAAAAACCAATACCAAAATTTCTCATCATAAAATACATCCTTAATGGTTCACCAAAAGCAGGGCTGCCTTTAGTGGAAGTCAGAATAATTTTTCCACAGAAGTCTAAATTTTCCTATTTCAGTATGTTGGGGGAAAGTATACCATCCACTATGGCAGGTGTCAAGACGGGCAGTTTAGCGGAAATCCCGGATTTATATGCCGCGTGTCGTACGTGTCATTCTGTAGGCATAGACATAATGCGGGCTGTCAGCACTGCCCTGTCCGCCTTTACAGCCTTTTTTATGAAAGATAGCTTCAATGATTTTGGCCATGGATTCTGATCCGGCATCGCGGTATATCCATGCCCCGCCATCCTGAGAAACATTATGCCCTTGAAACAACCGTTCATCGGGGTCAGCGGCAACCCCCACGTACCACTCACGGTAACCTTTTCCACATTTATTGATGCAACCGTCTATTTCAGTTTCAATGCTCATAGTGCTCCTTGATCCAGGAATCAACCCTGGTCTTTTTCTTTTATTATTTGGGAAAGGGCATTAAAATTCTTGGAAAGCCAGGCAAGCACAGCCATCTGTTTTTTGGTCTGTTTGACCTCTCTGGCAGGCGATCCCCAGATAGCGGCATTGTCCTTAATATCGCCAATGATCCCGCTTTGGCCTCCGATGCGCACATTTTGACCGATAGTAACATTATCAATGACCGCAACCTGTCCGCTCATCGTCACGTTGTCCCCAATGACCGTGCTTCCGGCAATGCCGCATTGGGCGGCCATGATCACATTTTTACCTATTTTCACATTATGCGCGATATGGCAAAGATTATCTATTTTAGTCCCCGCCCCGATCATCGTGCAGCCTAAAGAACCCCTGTCAATGGTGGTGTTGGCCCCTATTTCCACAGCGTCTTCAATGACCACCGTGCCTAATTGGGGGAATTTATAAATTTCCTCCCGGTCCCTGATATAACCAAACCCGTCTGAACCGACGATCACACCGCTGTGCAAAACGACTTTATTTTTTAAGATCGTATTTTCATGGAGCACCACATTAGGGTGTATATGGCAATGCACGCCTAACTGGCAATTCTTCCTGATCACGGCACCGCTTTCGACCGTTGTATGGTCGCCGATCACCACATTGGCTTCAATGGATACATGCGCGTCTATGTGCACGCTTTTTCCCAAAATGACGGAGTCCGCGATGGCGGCCGTCGGATGGATGAAAGACTCACCCGATACACTTTCATGAAAGGCGTTATAAGCGATTAAAAAAGCGAGCTTGGGATTGGTGACCCTGATGAGGGTCTTGGTGGATTTTCTCGAATTTCTCGTCGTCAACACACAGACGGTTTGGCTGCCTTCTGCCTGCCCCAACTTATCTTCATCCATGGCAAAGGTCAGGTCACCTTGCCGCGCCGACTCAATGCCGCTTAAATCCGTGATATCGACATTGTCGTCACCTTCGATAGTGCCTTCTATAAGAAGGGCCAGCTCTTTGATTTTCAAGATAAGCTAGTATACATCAAAAGCACGCTGCGGTCTATGTATTAGTATTTATGATTTTTTCAGGTCTGAAATGAATGAGCCTAAAAATGCCTTTAATGTGGGTGGATCTGAAGGGGATTGGTCCTGGGATGGGGTTGCAGGAGTTGCAGGGGTGGCAGGTGTTGCAGGGGCTGCTGAAGCAGCTGCCGGCGCAGGATCTGCCGGTGCTGCTGGGGTTGCTGCCGGCGGAGTTGACGATGCTATATCCACCTGTTTAACAACATTAAAATCCTTGTCATACCGCGTGATTTTATCATTATCAACAACAATGATCCCTCCGTCAGGAGTGTACACGGCTGCTTTACCCCCGCCGCCTAATGCTGCTGAAGATGTTGGAACTGCTGCTTGAGGCTGGGCAGCCGGTGCAGCCGGCGCCGGTGAAGCAGCGGCCGGTGGAGTAACGGCCGACGGAGCAGGGGCCGCCGGCGCAACGGCTGTTGGTATGCCGGCGTCAGGGCTTGCGCCGTGCTTGATATTCATAAACCGTATTAACGAATCTTCTTCGTCGCCGTAATGGGGTGCCGCAACAGCGGGTCTCTTGGCGTCTTCAAGGGCCGCCTCTATGGCATTTCCCCGGGGCGTCTCTATCGGATGCCCGTCGATAGAGTCAATTTCACCAAGATAATACGTCTTGGGGACCCCTTGGACATCCAAGGTCACGCGCAGTTCTGTTTGTTCAATGACGTCCCCTGTTATTGTTTCCCCGGAATGCAAAATAACAGTAGTTGCATGCGCGCTGGAGCATATCCAAAAACTCATCAAGAAAACGATCAGGTATCCCAACAATGGTCTTAACACACTTCCCCCGCATTCTAAAAATTAGCTAAATTCTCATCATTAAAATATATCTAATTCCTTAAACAGTCAATCAATGTTTAAAAATTCGATAATGTTTAGCGCCGTGTCATTGTGAGAAGCGACGAAGCAATCTTTTGAAAGATTGCGGATGGGAAAGGCTTATAACTTTATTCCGAAAAAAGGCAGCATGCTTATAATGCCCGTTGCAAAAATCAAAACAATAAAACCCCAGTAGATCAGCCTATTGGCCCCTTTCAAATAAAAATCCCCCATCAATTTTTTATTTGAAGCGATGACGCCTAAAATGATCGCGGGGGCAATGAGCACAATGATCTGCAAGACCATCAGATTAAGGGCAAGTTTGATCAGGTTAAACGAAAAAAGAGGGATCAGCACCGCCGGGATCGACTCGATCAAATATACTTTAAACCAGTGCTTTTTCCCCCAGCCCATGGCTTCTGTCAGGCCCCAACTGCTTCCCAGGGAAATAACGATGAGGGCAATAAAGGATGCGGTGATAAGGCCGATGCCGAAAACATACGGGGCAAAATGCCCGGCCACTGACGAAAGGCTCTGGGAAAGGACCTTAGGGGAGGTAAAATCCAAAGAATCGGAATTTATCCCAATAGCTGATATGGCGATGGCCACCATGATCAACTCGGAAAAGATGGCACCGATCAGTGTTTCAAATCTGACCGCCCAAACATTGTTTTTGTCCGTGCCTTTTTCTGCGGTCGCGGACACTTGATAAAACAACATAAAGGGCATAATCACTGCCCCGATATTGGCCGCGAGCATGAAAACAAAATCCGGGGACGTGGAAAAATAAAACGGCACGACAACAATCCCGTGCCTGGCCGTCAAAAACGCAGCCACGATCCATACGATGGCAAAAATAACAGAGATGATAAGCAGGGGCTTTTCAGCCTCTGCATATTTCCTGTTATAGACCACGATCACGTGGGCCAAGAATGCGATCGGCACCGAGATCCAGGGCGATACCCCCATCATTTGAAAACCGACCGCGATCCCGGTATACTCGACGATATAACTGATGATATCAACCAGGGCCATGGGCACGGCCGCTATCACCGCGATACGCCTGCTGTAATTCTCCCTGATGAGTTGGCCCAATCCCTTACTCGTCACCGCCCCCACGCGGCCCGCCACTTCCTGGATGACATATAAAGGGATGACCAGCAGCATCAAAAACCAGACAAGCTTCGTCCCGTACTGCGCCCCGCTGTCAGCGGCCGTGATGGCACTGGCCGCGTCAACATCCGCAATCATGACCAGCCACGCAGGCCCCCATGTCTTGACGATCTGTCCGACTTTTGACTGAAATTTTTTCATATTAGAACTCGTACTCGAGGACCCATTTTATTTCCCCCCGGGGTGCCGCATCGGATATCCCGAATAAATAGCCGACGTCATAATTAACGTGCCCGAATAAATGGCCATAAAAGCACGGCCCCGCCTGATGGCTTTGCTGATTATAATCCAACTGATGCGTAATCGCACTAAAATCATTCCAATACTCAAAACCCGGCTCAAAATATTGCGACAGGCGATACCTGGTGCTCCAGGATATCCCGCCGTCAGTGTGCGTGTCAGCGCCGCCGCCGACTTCCTTATTAAAACTGATGTTGAGGATATTGGTGATCTTCCGGAAATCTTTTTCCAATAATATTTTCCCTTCAAACTGCCCCACCTGTTTACTCATCAGGGGCGCCTCATAGGCCAGATAAATTCCCGGGTCCAGCCAATACTCCCCCTTGGGGGCCAGTTGAAAAATATTCTCCCATTCCATATGGGTAAGCTGAAACGGCGTGATCGCATTATCTGTCGGCTGTGTTTCATCTTCAAGCTCTAATTCCGTGTGCCAAAAACTGTTGACCCCGTAACCGATCGCCTCATGATATTCCTGCACCGCGTTTTTATTCTTGGCAGGATCACTGTCATACACCCCTGTATTTTCCAGCTCCCATTCACCCTGCTCTGCATTAGGCTCGAAGACCTGTTTCTCGGCGAAAGCCGGATGAGATAAACCGATGGCACAAAAAAATGTGATCGTTATGAATGTAATTTTTAACTTCACTTGGCCGCCTCCTGGGCAACAATGGTGCCTTTGGAGCTTTTATGGTAATCCGCCCAATACCCGTATGTCCCCGGTGTTAGGGGGCCGATAAAAACAGTGATTTTATGGTTACCTTCTACCACCTGTTCACGGTCTAGATCGAAACTTTCAAATTCTTCGGCAGTCGCGTCCTGATTATCGACTGTTATCCGGAGTTTCTGGCCGGCAGGGACAACTAATTGGGAAGGGATAAACTGATGGTCTTTGATCACAATGGTGTTGGGTGTCTGGGTCTGGGCCAAACACAAAACCGGTATCCAAAAACAAACGCCTAAAACCAGATAAACAATCAAACGAACGATCATTTCTTTCTCCTTAATATTAACTACGCTATTATTCGACTTATTTAAACCCGTTAAAAAAGCTCTTTTGTTCTAAAAGAGCTTTTTTAACTACGTCTAATAATGGCTTAGTTTACTTAATTAAATCATTTTGTCAAGAAAAAATTGAAGCGGGCGGGAAAATTTATTTTTTAATATTATTTAATTACCGACGGGCTAACCACAAAAAAAACCAAGGTACCGCCATCCCTAAAAATAACAAGGCCCAAACAATCCAACCGCGCGTATACTTAAATGCCATGACAATGCCTAATATGGTCGTGACGAGCAAGCCCATGGACATCAAAACCACCAGATAGCTGAAAGGTATTGATGGCTCCGGTTTCATTTTACTGTCAGCCCATCTCTGGTCCATGTGCACCTGGGAAAGGGATTTAATAATGGCCGGCGGCTTATACCTGCCGTCTTCGCTGGCGTGATGGAAATCAAAAGTCTGCCAGCAGCCGCTGATAAGAAAAAAAAGCAGCAGCGGGGCGAAAAAAACCCCCAGGTACAAATGAATATTTCTCATGACTTTAATGTTCATGCCTTCCCCCATTGCAGATGAATATTATCATCATAGGAATCAGCGTCAACACATATTTGGTCTGCGGCGCAGGACCATGCCTTGAGCGCATGGCCGTCTGTCTCAGTGGCTGATGGCCCGGCAGCTCCTGCCCCTGCCTTGATGACCACTGTCAGCGTCCCGGATAATTTGATTTTTGGATCACTGTTATGTAAAACAAAATCAACGGAATTATCAGTGGCCCCCTTAGTTTCAACCGTTGTTTGTGAACGAAGGGACATATAATCAAAAACATGGGAGAAGGTGTCCACCCAAACATCGTCTGATTTAGAATGGATATAGGACAAATAGGATTCCAGGAACTCCGGGGTGATTGACTTAAATGAACGCATCGTTGCCTTGTCCGTTATCCCATGGCATTTCGCCACAAGCCACAACCTGCGCTTGATGCCGATATCAACCAGCCTCTTGGCCGTGTCAATCGACACATAGCGCCCGCCGATGACAATATCCACCGTTCTCTTGTAAAAAGAACGCAAAAATTCCGGTGTGCGGACGACTTTATGCAATCGTAATGCCCGGCTGACAGCCTCATCAGTGTAACTGTCATGAGGGAACACAAAGGCCGTTACCTTGTGGTTGATATTTTTCTCAATAATGTCATGGGCCTGGTCTATGGCTATATCAAAATCATCCCCATGTAAATTCTTGGAATCGCGGTGATACATGGAGTGGTTGGCGATCTCAAAACCCCGGTTGGCCGCGTCCCTCCATTCTGCCCAGCTGCCCCAAAAAGGGTCATTGCTTTTATCAGCGACAAACCCGGCCACCACAGGAATGGTCGCCCGGTACCCGTACTTTTCAAAGGTGGGCAGGGCGCGATAAACATTGGCTTCACCGTCGTCAAACATGAAGGACATGGCCATCTTTTTATTCCCGGGGAAATCAGCCAAATAGACATTGCCTTGCGGCTCCTCCAACGGAATATTATCAAGGTCCGCATCATCAATGATGCTGACGATATTATTAAAATTAGGGTAGGAGCGTCCGGCCAGGGTCAGGGTGTCATACATCTTTTCTTCCTGGCCGGTCATCAGGTATATTTTGGTGAGCAAAATATACGGTTTGGCGTCTATCGGGAAAATATCAATGGATATATTGCAATCCTTGATGGCCTCCTTTAGGTCTTTTCGCTGCAGCGCTTCAATGGCACGCTGGGCCATTTTAACTGAAACTTCTGAACTTTTAACAACAAAGGCATGCCGTGAATATTTATACCCTTCCAATTCAAGATAGGGATTGTAGCTGTTGTCCCGATGCCCTAAAAACCAGCCAAGGGCCAGAAAACTTATGGCAAGCAATGCGCTGCCGACACCCCAAAACATTTCTTTCCGCCAAAAGCGTTTCCGCTTCTGACTGATGATCTTGGGCTTATCAGGAGATTTATTGGATTTTTTCATTACCTATCAGAAATTTTATAATAAATGAGAAATCATAATAACACAGACTTATGGGCATTATTTAAAAATAAACAGAAATTATTGCAGATTGGGAGGGGTTTCCGGTTTGCCCATAAAAAAGCCCTGCCCGTAACTGACACCCAGGGCACGCAACGCATCAAAATCTTCCTGTGTCTCAATGCCTTCGACGATCACCGAAGCTTTGCAGCTTTCCACCACTTTTAAAAGACGCTTTAAACCATGAAGTTTCCGCTCATCTTTCGATATGCCGTTGATGATCTTCCTGTCTATTTTCACGATATCCGGCTCCAAAAGCACCAGGGTCTCAATGGAACTGTGCCCGAAACCATAGTCATCGAGGGCGATCATGATCCCCGCATTTTTGAGCTTCATGACCGAAGGCATCAAATACAAAGGGTCGCGCAAGATCTGCTGTTCATTGATCTCAAGGCAAAAACTGATATGTTTCCCGGCAGACGCAAAATCCTGCAAGATGCGTTCAACCGGTATTTCACTAAGCGTGGAGGGAAACATATTGATATATATCCTCCGGGCCACCGCGACATCTTTAAGCGACTTCAGGCATGTTTTCATGCAGGCATAGTCAACAACCCCCAGAAGATCGGCATTGCGGGCAAAAAGAAGGAACGCATCAGGCGAAGAATACCCGTCATAATCCAACCGGGTCAGAAGTTCGAAACCCACCTTTGTCATGTTGCGCAGATCATAGATCGGCTGGGAGGCTGTATAAAATTTCTCTCCCGCGACCAGGATTTTCTTGAACTCAGATGTGGCATCAGGGTCTTTGATATCGATCGCCACCGGCTCTCCCTGGTACGCAATGCGGTTTTTCCCCTCGCTCTTGCATAAATGCAGGGACAAATGCAATTTCTGCAGCAGCTCATCTATGGAAACCGGCTCGTCCCCCAGAGGCACGATGCCGATACTGCAGGTTATTTTGACAGCCTCTCCAAAAGAAGCCCCTACAGGGGACTGGGCCACGGCCATGCGGATTTTGTCCGCGATCTTCACCGCATCCCCTTCCCTGCTGTCGAGCAAAAGCAGCATAAATTCATCCCCGCCCACCCTGGCAATGGTGTCTGTCTGGCGGACTGTCTGGCGTATTCTTTCCGCGACAGCAACAAGCACGGCATCTCCCACCCCATGGCCGTAGACATCGTTGATCTTTTTGAAACTGTCCAGGTCCAGCAGCAGGACCTGGACGCTGATGCCCATGCGTTCGGTCATGGCGAATATTTTTGACAAAACATCCTGAAACCCGCGGCGGTTAAGGACGCCCGTCAACGGGTCATGGATCGTCATCGCCTGCAGTTTTTGGATCTGGTCTAAGATACCGTCTGTAAATACGACGGAACCCAGCACAATAATAATTAAGATCATAAGGCAGACGGTAAAAAATAAAGTGCGGATATTGCTGATGGAGGCAAAAACCTCCCGTTTATCAATTTTGGTGACCAGCTGCCAATTCAAAATGGGCAAATCCTGCCATACCGCCAATACTCTATTGCCCCGGTAATCAACGCTTTCATTTATCTTTTTATCAACGGGCGGCGCTTTAAAGCTAAGCGCTGCTTTCTTGTTCAGGATGGCCTGCGGATCATATAAAAGAGGGCTGATGAATAAAAATTCATCATCCGGCATTTTCTTGACCAAGAAGGTTTCACCGGTGCTGCCCAAGCCCGTATTGTCCGACATAAAACCATAGATCACATTCATGTCCACGACCAGGACAATGTACCCGCTGAATTGGCCCTGGGTGTCATAGGCATTTGAGATCATGTACAGAATATAAGGATACTGCCAATCTTTAGTCGCGACAGGGCCGCTGTTATAAATACTGCTTTTTGCCTTTTTTAATACAGTGTCATTAAAAAAAGTCCGATCAAGATAAACCATGGTGTGGGCCGGGTTGGCAACGAAAACAGCCTTGCCCTTGGTGTCCAAAAGCAGGATATCGGCATAAGCGTACGAACTCATAAAAGCCCGCAGCTGGTCCTCCAGTTGTAATTTGGCTTTGGCATACGCAAAACTATACCGGTCTTTGTCAAATTCTTCTAAGGTAGGAAGGTTTATTTCAACATCTAAAAACCCCTGGATGGCCCTTATGTCTTCCTTCCTGGAATTAAAGAAAGTTTCCAGCTTGTTTTTCTTGAGCTCTGAGACAGCGTTAAGCCGTTCATAGATCTCTCCCTTTAATTCCTTTTGGGTATTATAAAGGAATATCCCCGCCACCAATACCAGCGGAATAATAGAAAGGCTCAAGGATAGAATGATTATTTTGGCGTATATGCGCATAAGGCCGGTAGATCGTGTTTAGATCCAGGGAATAGAGGGATATGAATGACACCAAGAGAATAACATAATTTAAATAAAAATCAATTCTTAGGTAGCGGTGGTATTTTTAAAGTTTTGCGCGGCATTTAAGCCCAGAAAACCAAGGATATCCGTCATTGGCTTGATACTAATAATCACCGGCACAAAGCCCGGTGCGTTCTCCAATCCCGCAAGATGGGCCTGGTCAATGTGAAACCTGATCCCCTGGCCCCGGGAATCCACTTTCACAGCGCTCATGTCAATACCGCCTAAATCCGTACTTTTTGCAATCAATGCTTTGTCTGCAAATGTCCCTAGATATTCCGGATCAAGATCAAACACTTCCGCAAACTTTCGTATAATTATTGGATTTTGAGGCGTGTATTTTCCACTCTCAATTAATTCTAATTTTTTTGTATCTTTCATCCCTAAGCGTTGAGCTGCTTGATCTTGAGTCAATTCCATAGCACGCCTCGCTAAATAAATAATTTCACCGAATGTTTTTGGTTCTTTACTTAAATATGATTCTTTGGCTAGACCCAAAAGATAGTCTTCAGAGAGTCCCGTACGTTTTGACCATATCTTAATCGCAGATTCTCTTCCGGGTACTCGTGCTCCAGATTCAACCCTTGACAATTGTGATTCAGAAATATCCCACTTTTCCGCTGCTTCTTTCATCTCTAACCGAGCTCTTAGCCTCGCCTGGCGGATGGCCTCACCAAAAGTTTCCACTGCTTTACTAGCTGTTACATTTTCATCTACAGGATTGCCACCCATCGCCGCATCACTAATTCGCGGGTCATTAGCTCTAACGATTTCGATGACTAGCTCATGCGCAGCACCCTCTTTCCCATATACTATTTCTTCTGACCCATTGACTAAAACTTTGACCACTGTTGATGACAAGTACTCCTTGTGCAAATAATATGATTCAATATAGGGCGGTGGAGATTCGATCCATTGAAACAATCTTTTTAAATAATCATCCTTGTTCAAGGGGACGAACTCATGTATACGGTCTGATGGTTTACCATGATCCATGTCTTCTAAAAAATCTTCCAATGTGTCTGCTTGTATAGATTTACCTGAATCATTGACCCACACATAAGGAGCGATCAAATAGACCCTTGCTTCTTTTTCACCTGATTGGAAAATAGCTTTACCAAAATCTGCCACTGCTTTGGCCAAACAATCTACAAATTGTTCCCCTACAAAAACCGCATCTTTGCTGCCTTTACTAAAGACCGGGGTAAATTCACCCGATCTGCTTTGTATGGATGGGACATAATTAAACGCTGGTATTAAAGGATATGCGCCACTCACTATGGCCAACGGATTTTTAAATCTTCTAACCAATCGATCCAAACCATTTAATGCCCTTGGCCTGACTGTCATTAAATGCACCATGACTATATTAGGTGTCAGATCCCAAATTTTCTTTACCTGCGTATTCATCGCCGCATTTGCCCCTAGCTCCCCGGCCGCCGGCGCTTTCACCGCTGCCAATTTTCTCATAATCCAATCTTCAATTGCCTGTTTTAGATGGGCCACATCCTCTGGTGTGTAATTTATCCCATACCCCACCCCCAACCCTGATATAACTACATTGTCATTGCCTCCCCAAACATGAGGATATTGGATTTCTACTTTAGCGGCAATATTTTGAAAACCCAGCAATCTCAAATCTTTGATCATCTGTTCGAAAATAATGAACTCCGGAGCCTCGCTTCTATTAAAACCTTCATTGTAATAATATGTCGGTGAGGCATCATTTCTGTTCCAAACAGGGATTACGTGATCCCCTGTTGTATCATTCAATATCCTTATCTTATCCGGATCTTTTATCCGGTAACCATAGGAACGAAATCCCCTGGTATTATTGGTCCCCGCATCAAAAGCCTTTTGCATATTCAAAAGAACTGCTCTTTCTTTTTCCCATGTAGCCGCCGCAACCACCGACTCTGCCATAAATAACCGTCTCGGAAACATCGCCGCATGACCACTTTTAATTAGCTGATCAATAATTTCATTAATGCGCCCAATATGCTCATCGTACACTTGTTTTACTGGTTTTAAATTACTGCTAAATTCTTCCATGTTTTTCTCATCGTTTAAAAAAGTCACTATAGAGGACACATTAGCTATCAAAAGACGAGTTTCACTGTCCATTTGCTCGTCACTGATTAGCCTAGAGAGCTGTTGTTGATATTTTGGAAGGTCTCTTTTTAACTTTTCTTCGTCAGAAAAAACACTTAAAAACAATCCAAATAACTTTAAATCAATTTTTATTTGATTGCCTTTTTCTTTAGTCATAAGAATCTCCTGGCTATCTTTGTCATGGGCGTATTGATAATCTGTATATGCCCTAAATAAAGGAGATATTAAAGCATGTCCTACACCACTTGTATCCCCCGTGACTGAAATATTTTTATAAAAACTATCAAGAGCATCTAACAAAATCTGCATTTTATTCATACCTTCTTGCCAAATAGTTTTGCTATCTGGTGTTTCTGTCATTGCTGCATCTAAATTCACTACCAAATCCAAAGCATTAGATTCCGGAACA